>DATMBL010000339.1:0-6724 GCA_035559295.1 Candidatus Eiseniibacteriota bacterium | reverse complement strand
CGTTGCGAAGCGCGTAGAACGTCACCTGCCGTTCGCGTCTGACAGGGCCGCCGCTACCCGAACGACTGGTTCGCCGGGCGCCCAGGCGGGGCGCGGCGCGCGCTTGCTCCTGGCGCAAAAGCTCGCGCGCCTCGTCTTTTCGGTCCGGGGGCTTGAAGCGGATCGCTATATTGGGGATCGTCAGGACGTTTTCTTTACGGCTGACGAGGAACTGAACGTTGGCGGTCATGCCCGGCCTGAGCAGGAGCTCTTTGTTGTCGATGCGTACGACCGCGTTGTACGTCACCACTCCCTGGACCGTGACGGGAGCATGGCGCACCTGGTAGACTTTGCCGCGGAACCGGCGTGTCGGAAACGCGTCCACCGTAAACGTCACGTCCTGACCCTCCCAGACGTTGCCGACGTCCGCTTCGTCGACGCTCGTGTGCACTTCCATCTTGGAGAGATCGTTTGCGATCGTGAACAACGTCGGCGCCTGGAGCGAGGCGGCGACCGTCTGACCGACATCGACGTTGCGCGAGATTACGATCCCGTCCACGGGCGATCGGATGACCGTGTTGTTGAGATCGACCGTGACCTGATTGAGCGCGGCTTCGGCCTGAGCGGCTTGCGCCTTGCTGACCTCGAACTGCGCCACTGCCGCATCGTAGGCGGTTTGCGCGGCATCGAGCTCGCTTTGCGCCACCAGTTCCCGCTTCTTCAGCTCTCGATTGCGCTCGAGCGTCCGGCGCGCATCTTCAACGCTGACTTTGGCTTTCGCCAGATTCGACCGGGCGGCAAGCACATTGGCGCGCGCCTGCTCCACCGCCGCTTTGAACTTGTCCTGATTCAACTGCGCGACGACATCTCCGGCTTTCACTTTGGAGTTGAAGTTCGCGTAAAGCTTCTCGATCGTGCCCGAAACCTGGCTGCCCACCTGCACCGTGACCACGGCCTGCACGGTGCCGGTCGAAGAGACCACCTGGGTGATGTCGCTGCGCTCGACGGGAACCGTGACGTAAGGAGACTCCGCCGAGTTCTGGCCGAAGCGCCAAAACCCGAAGCCGCCCACCAGCAGCAGCAACGTCAATAGCGCGAGCACCAGCCGTTTTCGTTTCATCTCGCTGCGCGCAAAAGGCGCCATACTTTGACCGAGAAATCGTTCGCTTGTCTGGCGGCGCGGCGGGTGTACGTCATGCCGCTCGTAATCTCGGCGTTCGGCTCCTGATCTTCGAGTAAACTCTCGATCGTCACTCGGAACCGCGACACTTGCGGCGCGCCGCTCATCTCCTGCTCAAGTTGCGCGACGTTCCCTTTGAGATAGCAGTTGATGCCCCGATCCGTGATCATGATCGTCACTTTGCCGGACCGACGGAGATTGGCCGCCGTCGAGCTCTCTTTCCACAAGGCCATTTCCAGCACCGAGGGCTCCTTGGCAACGACCTCGTAGTAAGACAAAAGCGCGGGATGCGGCCAGCCGTCCTCGCCCGGGGTAAAAATCGGGATGATCTTTCCTTCGTGGACCGATGCGTCCTCTGCGGCGAGCCGATCAAAGAGAGCCTGCGGCAGTTCTTTTCCGAGCAATCGAGACATCATTTCCCTCCGAAAGCTCAACGCAACACCCCGCGAACATTAGAGGTGGAACTTCGCGGTCGCTGCATCCTTCAAACGGATCTCGCGGCGTTGGCCGAAGCCCTGTTCATTATCGATGAAGAAAACCGTCGTTGGCCGAACGCAATAGAATTTGACCTTTAAAAAAGCCTGGTGGAATACGCCGCTAGCCGGATTGGTAAAGAGCTTGATGACATCCGGGTATTTCCGTGCGTAGACCGCCATCGCTTTCGCCCTCTCCAGTGTCGAATCGACCAAACCAACCGTGCCCTCGAGCTGTATCCCTTTGATTTTACGCCAGTCCTTGTAGTCTTCCTGGATCGTAACCGCAACGCGGGGGTTTTCGGTAAGATTTTGGCAATGGCGCGAGTCAGGGCTCGAAAAGAAATAAAGTTCGAAGCCATCGCTGGCGTAAAACACGGTGGCGGCCCAGGGTTGATCGCCCGACGACGTTCCTAGAGTCATCGTATTATGGCTTTCCAGGTAGCGGAGAACCTGGTTCCTCAACTCCTCGGACATGGGCGGGGGTCAAACGGGAACAGGTAAGAGAGGCAGGTTCCTGAGAGCGCCCAGGTCGCGGGCGCCGGCGCAAAGCATTGCGATTTTGATCTCATAAATAATCCGCTCGAGAAATTCTATCACCCTATCCGGGGACTCCAAAGCCGACGCCAAAAGCGGCTGGCCAAAAGCCGCCAGATCCGCCCCCAGGGCGATCGACTTGGCGATGTCGAGGCCGGTACGAATGCCGCCTGAGGCGACGAGGTGCGCTTCGGGCAACGCTCGCCGCACGGCTACCAGGGCCTCCTCGGTCGGGATGCCCCAGTCGGCAAACGTCGTTTCCGGATCTTTGCCCCGCCTGGCGGCGCGCCGCGCCTCAACGGCGTACCATGACGTGCCTCCGCGGCCGGCCACGTCGATCGCTTGGACTCCGGCCCGATGTAGCTTTACCGCTACTTCGGCCGAGATGCCGGTGCCGACCTCCTTGACCATTACAGGAACCTCCAATTGGGCGCAAACCGCTGCGATCTTGTCGGTGAGGCCCTTGAAATTGCGGTTCCCTTCGGGCTGGATGGCTTCCTGCAAGACATTGAGATGCAGGATCAGACCGTCCGCGCGGATCATCTCGACGGCTCGACGGCAGTGCTCGATCGTATAGCCGTAGTTCAGCTGAACCGCGCCGAGGTTGCCGAAAAGGAGAATGTCGGGCGCGATGTCTCTCACTTGAAAAGAACCGGCGACCGCCGGTTCTTCGAGCGCGACCCGCTGGGAACCGACGCCCATCGCAAGCCCCAGCTCCTGTGCCGCCGTCGCGAGATTCCGGTTGATCTTGCGCGCCAGCGCAAAACCTCCGGTCATCGACGAAATCAAGATCGGCGCTTTGAGCCGCTTGCCGAGAAAGACCGTGCTCAATTCGATCTCATCGATGTCGAGTTCGGGCAGGGCGTTGTGCACGAAGCGGTAGCGGTCGAGCCCGGTCCCGCCGCCGGCGGTTACGGCTTCGGTGTCGAGGCAGAGTTCCAGATGCTCCTTTTTCCGTCGCTGCGTGGCGGAAACGCTTTTTCTCACCCGCGTGCGAGCCATGATATCGGGAAGGAGGGTCTTTACTGCGGCTTTTTCGCCTCGCGGCGGTGTCTGGCGGCCGAGAGCGCGGTTGCGGGAGCGGCCTCCGGATGCCGGCTCATCCCTTCGTCGTTCCAGCGCTGGAATAGATTGACATCGATGTCGAACTGATCGAGCACGCGCGTCACGGTTTGGTTGATCACGTCGTCGAGCGTTTTCGGTCGATGATAAAAAGCAGGAACCGGAGGGAAAATCACCGCCCCCATTCGCGTGAGCGTCACCATCGCCTCCAGATGACCGAGATGAAGCGGCGTTTCCCGCACGACCAGCACGAGCTTTTTGCGCTCTTTGAGCACCACATCGGCCGCGCGTACCAGGAGATCGCCGCCGAGCGAATGCGCGATGCCGCCCATCGATTTCATCGAACAGGGAGCGATCACCATGCCCTCGGTGCGAAACGAGCCGCTCGAGATGCTCGCGCCCACATTGTTGATGTCATGGACGACGTCGGCGAGCGATTCGATCTCCTTCACCGAGTAGGGCGTCTCCACCTGAATCGTCATCTTCCCGGCGCGGGTCAATACGAGATGCGTTTCGATGTCCTCCATTTTCGAAAGGATCTCGAGCATGCGCACCCCGTAAATCGCTCCGGTCGCGCCGGAAATCCCGACGATCAGCCTTCTCTTTTTCAACTGAGCAACTCCAGCGTGACCCTATCGCCGTCAGCCAAACCCCATGCGTCTTTCAAGCGGTCCGGAGCGATGACCTCGATCTTGTCGATCGGATAGTTCGCGACTTCCGGGAGCAGCACGGCCCCGCGCGTGCACGTGCCGGCCCCGCTCGATAGGCGCCGGATGATCGCCGGAAAGAGCCGCGCGTTGCAAAAGTCATGGGCCGCCATCAACCGCATCCCGTCCGGCCTCTCCCGGATCGAGCGCCACGCGCGCGCGTCTTCCGCATGCAGCGGCCGCAGGTTCAACGTTGCCGGGTAAGGTTCGAAACCGAGCATGTCCCTCAACGCTTGGCGCACCCATTCGAGCGCCATGAACGAGGAAGCACGGCCGAGATCGGAGAAAACCACACCGTTGAGGGTCGCTTGCCTGGCCACGTGCTCTTCTCTCATCGCTGTCTCGCGGTTGAACGTTGAAGGGTTGAAGCGTGTAAGGGTTAAAGGAAAACCATTCGAACTTTTCGACTCTTCAACTTTGAACCCACATAGCGCTAGTGACCCGAAAGCGAGGCGGCTTTTCCACCTCGTCGCACTTTGATGATTTCCGCCAAAATGGAGAGGGCGATCTCGGCGGGCGTTTCCGTGCCGATATCGAGCCCAATAGGAGCGTAAACGCGCTGAATGACTTCTTCCGCGATTTTCTCTTGATCGCGAAAGCGCTGAAAACAGGCTTTGATGCGCCGTTTGCTCCCGATCATGCCGATGTATTTCGCCTGGCTGTGAATGATTTCGCGCAGGCAGGGCTCGTCATACTTGTGACCGCGTGTGATCAGGACCACGTAGGTCGAAGGCGTGATCGTCATTTCTCGAAGCGCTTGCGCCATGTCGCTCACCACCACCTCGTCGGCCTCGGGAAAGCGTTCGCGGTTCGCGTACATCAGCCGGTCATCGATCACGACGACGTGAAAATCGAGGATCTTCGCCATCTGGACCAGCGGCACCGCGATGTGGCCCGCGCCCACGACGATCAGCCTGGGCGGGGCGAGCATCACTTCGAAAAAAACCTCGAGTTTGCCGCCCGCCTCCGGCACGTCGAGCGCCACCAACCGGGAGCGCTCTTCACGCAGCCGCGCCTCGCTCTCTTGCACGATCGCCTGTAGGATCGCCGGATGGCCGACCGTGTCGGCCCTGACCCGGCCGTCTCGAACCAGGCACTTCGCGCCCGGCGCTACGGGCGGACCGTCCGACTCGATCACGGTGGCGAGCACGGCCGCAACGCGCTGCTCGCTGATCTGAACCAGTTCTTCGGCGAGCGAGCTCATTTCCCGCCGGTCGCCTCCTGATCGCGCTCTTTCCACCACGGGTCGATAAAAACGTTCATGATGCCGCCGCAAACCGCCGGGCTGTCGGAAGCGATGTCATCGAGCAAATCCACCCGTACCATCTTCGGTTGTCGGGTGCGGATCACTTCGATCGCCTCGCGCTTGACGTCGGCCTCGCCGCAGCCGCCGCCGATCGTGCCGAGGATTTCCCCCCATGCGGTCACCACCATCTTGGCGCCGACCTCGCGCGGTGTCGATCCCTTGGTCGAGACGATGGTCGCCACGGCGACGGTTTCTCCTTTGTCCAGGAACTCCTTGACCTGGTGATACACGGAGTCCTTTCTGCCCTCCACCGGTCCCTCATAGCATGTTCCCTGACCCGCCATATGGTTTCCTCTCTCTGTTAATGCATGGACGCGATTCTCGATTCGCGTTTCAAGCTACCATGCGTTGCAGCGTCCGGCCAAGCGCGACCAGACTGTTGACGTTGTGCACCGATAAGAACAGATCGATATACGGCAAAGCCGCCTGCATACCTTTGCAGAGCGGCTCGTAATTCTCGCTCGCGAGCAGCGGATTCAGCCAAATGAGCTTTTTGCACCGTCGCTTGAGCGCCTGCATCTCCCGCTCGAGAAGGCTCACGTCGCCCCGGTCCCAGCCGTCGCTGATGATCACGACCACGGTGCGGTGCGTAACCATGCTCGGGGCGAAGCTCTGATTGAATGTGTGGAGCGACCGGCCGATGTTCGTGCCGCCCGACCAACCGAGTATGCTTCCCGATATCTTCTCCAGCGCGTTGCTGATGTCTTTGGTGCGAATCAAATGCGTGATGCGGCTGAGCGACGTGCTGAAGACAAAGGTCTCCACGCCCCAGAGCTCGTTTTGCAGGCCGTACATGAACTGGATGAGAAAACGGCTGTAACAGTCCATCGAGCCGCTTACGTCACAGAGCAGCACGACCTTCGTTTTCTTGATGCGTTTTTTCCGTTTGACCAGCTCGACGAGCTCCCCTCCATACTTCATGCTCCTGCGCATCGTCCAGCGCGGATCCACAGTCGTGCCGCGCCGCGCGCGCTTTTTGCGGCGGCTGATCTGCGTCGCGATTTTGGTCGCGATCAAAAGGATCGCGCGCGCAATCGCCCGGCTTTCCTCGATGCCCATCTCGCTAAAATCCTTGCGCGCGAGCGACTCCTGAGGGCTATAGGTTGGAATCGCGACCTCCTCGAGAAGATCCTCCAGCGGGACGTTCTCCGGCGCCAGGGCCTCCGAGATCGCCTCTTCCAGACCTTCCTCATCACCGCCTTCGCGCGCCGGGCTTTCGGCTTGCGGCCCATCGATCTCGAGGTTCTCCGGGACGGCTCTCTCATAGGCCTGCTCCCGCCAGAAACAATCGAAAGCCATGTCGAAAACCGGAAAATCCTCTTTTCGGGAAATCAGGTTCGACCGCAGGAGGGCGCGAAAATCGGATCGATCCGCGAGATTGACGAGTCGAACCGAGCGGGCCGCATCCATCACTTGGCTGAGGCTGACCTTGATCCCCAGCTGCTTCAGCACGCGTCCAAACGCGAGCAAGTTGGGCAGC
>DATMBL010000338.1:0-34464 GCA_035559295.1 Candidatus Eiseniibacteriota bacterium | reverse complement strand
CTCCCAGTCCGGCTGAGCAAAATCCAACGGTTCGGTGATCCGGACATCCGACCGGCGGCCGATCATCAGGAAGTTCCCACGCCAGCGGCGCACTCGATCGACAGCGCGCACGAAGTCACTCATCAGGATGATGTCCGAGTTAACAAAACACAGGAGTTCATGGTTCGCTATGCGCTGCGCCGTTTCGAACATGTCGTTAAGTAGAGGAGTGCCCAATTCGTTGCGAGCAACGTGGGGCACATGCTTTACCTCAAAGTCTTTCGCCACATCCTTGGTTCCCGCATCGTCACCGAACAGAACGATCTCGCACTGTGGCCGCAAAAGGGTCCAGCTCTGGATCGCGTTTCGCTGGATAATGCTGATGTGCCCGGTAAACGCCTTGGGAATGGCAAACAAAGTCAGCACCCGACCTCCATCCGTAATCGGACCTGGACTAAATGATTCCCGCTAACGCCCGGCTTCGGCCCTTCGGTTTTCATGAACCATCCGGTGCTCGAATAGTTCATCGTAATTGACTTTGGGAAACACCTGGAGCTTTCCTTCAATGGTCGCATCCAAGATCTCCCTCCCGGCCCGTTCGAATTGCCGTTTCGCCAACTTATAGGCGAGCTCCGACGTTTCCAGGTCTGGCAGATTCCACCGGAAGCCTTTCCCGAAGTAACCCGGATCGAAGTGATCCGGGTCCTCCCCTTCCGAGACGACCAGCTGGTGGGGAGCTCCCTTTGTCTTAAACGAATGATCGACACCGATCAGGATGATCTGGCGAACTCCCATGTAGTAGGCGAGTTGCATGGCCACGTAGGTAACCGTAGCTCCTTCCCACACGCCCTCTCTGGCAACATCCGTGCAAAATCTTGGCCCGCCCCTCGAGCGGATAAACACGGTGCCCGGCGCGGCGGGCATAAAACGACGCGCGTGCCAGCCGATGAACTTTGGACAGGGGAGTTTCGCAATCTCGCCTGCGCACTGCTCGATGACAAGGTTGTTACAAGTCACGTAGTACGTCGTTGTGAATCTGAGACTATCAAACAGCAGATAGATTCGGTTCAGACCGAACGTTATTTCATTCCTCAACAGAGAAAGATTCGTTTTTCTCAAGCTCGGCCCATTACCGATAATGAAACATCTCTCGCCAGCATGCTTGTTGGCAAACGTCCGGAGTTGCTTAACGCCGTCCCAGTAAGCCGGAGAGGCCCAACACGCCAGTTGCGATGTTCGATTGCGACCGAGCAGGATGTTAGATGCGCGTTTCACCGCTGTCTTGATCATGATTCTGTGCTGAGTCTTGTAGTCGCTCCGCCGTCGATGACCAAAGCCTGGCCCGTCATGAAGGACGAATGCTCATCGTCAGCCAAAAACAGGATCGCTTCAGCGATTTCCTCTGGACTACCGAGACGGCCCATGAGGTGCCTTTTGGCAAGCCGCTCCGCTATCTCGCGCGTGTTGCCACTCTCTCCCGTCCGATTCAAACCTGCGTGCAACATCGGGGTATTCACGGCGCCCGGAAGCACAGCGTTGACGCGAATGCGATCAGGCGCCAGCTCAATGGCTAGCGCGCGCGTTAAAGCCAGCACCGCGCCTTTGCTCGCGGCATAAGCAGCAATGTTGGCAGAGGTGGCAACGGCGTGCACGGAGCTTACGTTTACGATCGCACCGCCGTGACCCCGAATGAGCCGATACGCCTCGCGCACGGCAAGATACACGGACCGTACGTTGCAAGCCATTACAGCGTCCCATTCCTCGGGCGAGGTCTCGACCAGGGGCTTGCAGATCTGGATAGCGGCATTATTTATCAACGCATCGATACGTCGGTCGCTGTCGGTTAGTTCGGCGAACGCGTCCTCCGCGCCTTGGGCATCCGAGAGATCAGCAAGGATGAAGCGATCAATACCGCAGAGCGCTTCGGCTCGGCACCGGTCGATCCCGATAACGCGCCAGCCCGCTTTATGAAATCTGCGTGCGGTAGCTGCGCCAATTCCGCGGGCCGCTCCGGTGACCACGACGACTCTGCTCATGAACCAGATCCGTCCAGCCCTTCCAGCAAGTTTCGAACCGCCAGTTCGTTGACGCGCTCGACTGCTTCGACCGTATTGGAGCTGTTATGCGAGCCCAAGATGCAATTGGGCAATTCGCGTAACGGACTACTTGCGGGAAGCGGCTCCTCTTCAAATACGTCGAGTGCAGCGCCGGCTACTTTTCCTTCTTCGATGGCTCCAGCTAGAGCCTTCTCGTCGATGAGTTTTCCTCGAGCCGTATTGATGATGCAAACCCCGCTTTTCATCCGCGCAAATTCCCGCTCTCCCAACATGTGGTAGTTCGAGACCGTGAGATTGCAGTTTAGAGAAATGAAATTCGCTGTCTCTAGAAGGTCACCGAACTCGACCATCCGAACGCTGCTTGCATCGCTGACAGCCCCGGTAACGCGGGCGATGTCGTATCCGATACAAACCATTCCGCAAGCCTCGGCTCTCCTGATCACGGCCTGCCCGATACTCCCCACGCCGATCACTCCAAGTGTTTTCCCGCGCAAGGACGTGCCACGGATTTTTTTCCACTCTCCGTTACGCACTCCCTGGTCTAGCTGATGGAGCTTGCGGGACAGCAAAATGATGTATCCCAGAACGACATCGGCCACCTCGTCGGCAAACACATTCGGCGTGTTGCACACCCGGATACCCAGCCTTTTGGCGGCACATTGGTCGATGGCATCGACTCCGATTCCCCATTTGGATATGACTTTTAGGCGCTTCGCCTTGTCGAGCACCTTCGCGGTGAACTGGTCATCGCCCGCGATCACGCCGTCGAACCGGTCGATGATCTCCTGCAGCTCCCACTCCGTCAGCTGCTGAATAACGCGCGGCATCTCGACTTCAATGCCGCGCGCTTCAAACAAAGAACGATACGGCTCAAAGTTCTCTTGCAGCTGGCGGCAGCTAATGAGCACCCGGTATTTCACGATCCCTTCCCGCGCGCCTGGTACAGAAACTCAGCGACCCGGAAATCCAATTCATCGTCGATATCCCAGCTCTCGATCGGATCGATCTCGAACATCAATGGTCGTTCGCCGATGCGGTTATGCCGCTTTTCCAAATTCGAACGCGTAAAAAGATATAAGCATGAGTTCTCTTCATAGATCGGCGGGAGATCTTGGGTGCGCAAGAGAATAGCCGGATTGTGGTTGATCGGCCTCGCCAACCCGTCCCACAAACGGCTCTGAATTCGTGTAACTGAAAAGAGCGAATCATAAACAGGATATTGATGCTGAAAGACATCGATGGCGCGAGAGATGGTCTCCGCCCGTAGCAGAGGGTTTGTGCTGTGAGTTTGCAGATAATATTCGGCGGCGACCTGCTGCACATCGTGAAGCAAGACATCATTCATCGGCACGCTGCCGCCCCGGAGCCACAGGGGCCGCTCGATGAGTTGGATCTCAGGAAAATGACGGCGTACATCCTCCATAATAACCGGGCTGTCCGTGTCGATCACGATTTGAGAGATCCAACGGCAGTCCAGCAGGCTTCGAACGATACGACGATAGAGGGGCTCTCCGCCGAAAAGGCGGTAATTCTTTCCCGGCACGCGCTCACTCTCATGACGCATCGGTACGAGAGCCACAACGCTAGCTGGCTTTGCCGTCTTTGTTTGAGACACCCTCAGCCTCCCGAGTCGGTGGCAACGTCCGTAGCACCGCGCGCACCGGAGCTCCGTCAGTCCCGACCAGCCGAATAGGCAGGCAGATCAGCTCGTACAAGCCCGGCTGTACTCCGGCCAGATTCAAACCTTCCACGATGATCACGCCGGCCCTCATCAGGATTTGATGCGTGAGCGGATCGTCGCCATAGCGTTGGACGGAAAGATAATCGATGCCAATCAGGCGAATGCCTCTTTCTACGACCCAACGCGCCGCGTCAGCGGAAAGCGCGACATAATCGCTCTTGAATTCAGTCACGCCCGCGGCCCACAGAGCCGAGTTACGAGTCTTGAGTAGAAGTCGCCGAATGTTTGGAGCCAGCTTCAAACCTGTCAGATCCGACGGAGTAACAGCGCTCGTCCCTGTCAGATCGGCAACGATCGCGGGACCAATGAGAACGTCGAGTGACATGGCATCAACGGTCGAGCCGTCGTCGAGAAAGTGCCAGGGGGCATCTACGTGGGTCCCCATATGCACATCGCAGTCCAGTCGCGACACGTTCGCCTTGTCTCCCGCTTCAAGGGACATCGTGCGCGTCAATCGCAAACCGACACTATCGGGCCAGGTCGGCATATCGGGCTTTAGCGGTACGGAAATATCGATGATCGACAACAAATCATTCCCCTTTGACGTCCGCGTATTGAACCCGGCGTTCCGGCTCGGGCGACGGCTCAGGGCGGGCCGGCCTCCTGCCGTTGGGATAGTAGAATCGCTGCCTGAGTCGAGTTCCAATGGGGCCGGTTTGAGAAAACCCGCGATACGTCCCCCAAAACTGCATGAACCGAAAGGAAAAAATACTCGCTACGTTCTGCAAAAAGACTTTGTCGTGCCACGCGTGATAGCAATCCGTTGCCGAGTTGGCGGCGAATAGACGAACGAAGTCCCACAAGTTGAAGCGTTCATGCGGAAACACGTGTTTTAGAGCAATCGCTTCCCGCCGGTAACGGTTGTAGATGCTTTTGGGAGTTTCGTCGTGGACGTGCACAATCTCAGCGTCTGCGGCGTAACTGATCTTATAGCCCAACTGCATGGCGCGCTTCGCCCAGTCGAGATCTTCCAGCCCTGTCAGTGTTTCGTCGTACGGCAGACGTTCCCAGAGCGAACGGCGGACTGCCGCATTGGCATTGTTGCAGAAAGGGTGATCCTGCTGGGGATTGGACTCTTTTGGAAACCACTTCGCGAATATCTGGTGCTCCGAGAGCTTCGATGTTTCCGCTCCCTTTTGCCTGCCGTAGACCAGGGCAACTTCCGGGTTCGCAAACGGTGCCGTGAGCCGTTCCAGCCAGTCCTTGTACAGTGGATAAACATGCGCGCTCGCGATCACGATAAACTCTCGCTTGGCCGCCTGGCACCCTATATTGAGGGATCGGCCGAACGAAAACTCCTCCGGACGTATGGAAAGAATTTTGACGGGGAATCGTGACGCTATGGCCAACGTGTTGTCCGTGGACCCCGAATCGACCACGATAATTTCCACGTCCTTGATCGTCTGCTGCATGATGCCGCTCAACAGCCGGCCGATGTGCCGCTCCTCGTTGTAACAGCGGATCACAATGCTGCAGGGCCTTTCAGTTGTTGTCATGATGCCTCACGATGCGTGTTCGCTTGAAAAAGCAAGCCCATGGTTTGATAGAGAAATCCGCAGCGACGGGCCAGAAACTGCAACTGTCCAAAACGACTCTCCTCGCCGATCATGCGCCACGGGCGAGCGCATGACGCGAGTACACTCCGGCTGATTTGTAAGGTTTGCCTCAGCAACTGGACGCGATCGGATGTTCGCGCTGCGAGAATCGCTTCCGACCGCCCGGTGCCGTAAGCGCGGCCGTAAAAGTATTGTTTCGTCATACGGTCGACGGGTACGTGGTGCCGGACGACAGCCCGGGGTGTATAGACAACCACCTTATGGAGTTCGTGGATCCGCTCCTGAATCTCGGTGTCTTCATTGCCCAGCAGGAGATCTCCTCGTCGTCCCAGATCGACCAAAAAAAGCCCGATCTCTGAAAATACTTGCTTCCTGAAGGAGAAGTTGGTCCCGATGACCCGCTCCGGCCATTTCAGAGGGCGCTCCTCATCCCCCCAATCCACGAGGCTTAAGCTTCGTAGCATCGTTTCCCGCAACCATTTCGGCCGCGCGCCATCCCATATGGGCGACACCTTTCCGCCGACCGCCCAGGCATCCGGAACTCTACGGTAGACATCCAGTAAAGAGCCCAGCCAATCCGGCGCGGCCACTGCGTCATCATCTAGGAATGCGACAATCTCGGCGCGAGCCTTGCGAATTCCGGCATTGCGCGCGTGCGACAGGCCCTGCCGGGTTTCCAAGACATAATGAAGGTCAAAGCCGGCTTTCCGTTGGTAGCTCTGAACGATCTCGGCCGTCGCATCGTTTGAATTGTTATCGACCACGATAACTTCGTAAGCAGTAGCCGGCAGGGTCTGTTTTTGCAGGCTGCGGATCGCGCCCGGCAACGTATCCGGGCGGCGGTACGTACAAATGACCGCCGAAATCCTGGGCCCGATGTTTTCGATCATCGAAGTGAGCCTTGTTGGGCTACGAGCGTGCGCCCGCCGCAGCTTTAAAAACCCTCTTCACGATTCTATGCAGTTGGGTGCTCACTGCTGCCTCATCGCAGGTTGACCGCAAGCATTCCTCGGCTTCCGCTATAAACTCCGCATTGCCACAGGCGAGCATCTTGTGCTTCCCTCCGATCAACGCAAACGGCAAACCACTGTCACGATCACGAAACTCTAAGTTGAGAAGTTGTTGTACAAATCGTGATTGCGGCGCCTTTCCTTTATCGTCGCCGGAAATAGCATATTGTTCAGCCTCGGGGCGGCTCCGGACATAATCGGCAAGAATCAACATTGGCATGATCAATGTTGCCTTCCCAAAAGGTCTCGGTAAGGGATAACCGGATGAGGGCGCCAGTGAATGGGCGTCGTCGACGAGAACAATCCCCCTCTCCGCCAAATATTCCACGACTTGCTCGAATTCCTCCAAACAGACCTCCGGCAGCGCTCCTCCATCGATCAGAGCGAAATGTACCGTCTTAAAATCATCCAGAATCGTCGGTAGGAGATGTAGGCTATGACCGTGCCTCAGTTCGACTCTATCAAGAAGCGCAGCGTTCCGGTCCGCAATCAGCCTTTTGCAGGCTTGGATGTGCTTCACATCGTAATCAATACTGACGAAGCGGCCTCCTCCCACCCGCCTGTGCAAAAAATCGGCGATAATGAACGTCGATAGGCCCTCGTTCTCGTTGAACATCGAGCCGATCTCGAGCACATTTAGCGGCTCCGCTTCGAAACTCGACGACAAGTGCTTCAAAGCCAGCAAAATGGTCTCCGATCGAAAATTCATAAAATCAATAAGTCGCTCGGACGGTTTGTTACCAGTGCCATTTAACGGACGCCCTTGGATTGGGCTAACTTGAAAACGCATCTCCCATTTCCCAGCAATTGGGCCGCCGCTCCACCATATTCTCACCCCAAGCGTCCCCGTTCGTCGGGACTAACGCTGCCCACCTCAGAAATTGACCGGTCACACTTATCCCGCGCTCAAAATTGAATCTCGGTTCGTAACCAAGCAATCGTCGCGCTTTATCAATTTTCACGCGGCAACGGGTTCGGTAAAGATCCAATCGAGATCTATCCAGCGGCTCGATAATGTGCTTGCCGTTCATGGAATGTACACCGCCGTTAGTATTCCCATCGATGTTCGCAATCGCGGCCGTGACGCGCTCTTTCATTTTTTCCGGCAGGAATACGCGCGATTTTTTATAAGCGCTACGCAAAATGGAGGACTCCTTCGCTGCCCTAATTACACGCCTCCCCAAAGAGGGTACAGCAGACGCAAGTCGCTGGGCTTCTTCAAACGAGATTGACACTGTTCCTTTCCTCCCTATAAGGTTCTCCAACCCAGCGTAAAACTCCTTCCACGTAATATAGTCGGGTCCCGAGAGCAGAAACTCCTCGCCAATCGCACGTGGTTCCGTAGCGCCCAGAATCAATCCATCGACAACATCATCAATGTAGGCTGCATTGCAGACGCCTTCTCCTTGGTCAATTAGCATTGCCTGATTGCTTTTGAGCCGCTCGAGAACGGCGAGCGTCCACGGCCGCGAGAAAGGACCGTAGACAATAGTCGGCTGTACGATAACCAATGGGAGCGCGTGCTGGCGATGATAACGCCACATCACCTGTTCGGCGGCGAACTTCGTTTGCGAATAGATGTCGGCACCGGGAGATTTTGGACAAGTCTCCTCCAAAATTCCGTCCAGCGGCCAACCGTAGACGTTAACAGTGCTAACATGAACGACTCGACTCCCGTTCTTCAAAGCCGCCCTGGCGACATTTTCCGTGCCATCAACATTACTGCGCTTGCGATCTTTCTGCACCCCGCCAAAGTCATAGGCGCAATGAAAAATCACATCACACCCTTTGCTTGCAGTTTCCACTGCTGGCCCGTCCAGAATCTCTCCAGGAAACATTTGTATGTCGAAACGAGCGATCCGAGGGGCACGAGTAAAGTTACGAACAAGCACTCGGACAGCCGCGTTATGTTCGAGCATCAACTTCTCGACTAAACGCCCGCCGATGAATCCGGTACCACCGGTGACCAATACCTTTTTAGCGTTTAAGCGCATAAGACCGCTGCTTGGCCTTCGGAAGGAGTGACCCATGGCAAATTCCAGTGCCGTCTTGTCAAATAACATTTCTCGATCAAAGAAATAGAGCGGCACGCCTCGGTCCCGGGCACTGCCACCGGGCGCCTGTCTCGAATTGCCGCCAACCAATCTTCTAACTGCGGTCGAAAGAGGTCGGAAAAGCCTTGATCCTTTCCTTCTTTGGAGTCATCGGTAAATGCCCTCCCCGACAGACCGAGAGTATTATCTGAATCGTATAAGACGACCCAATTGCCGCGAAGGTGAACTTCGATGGCACCGCGTTCTCCTGTGATAATCGCCGTATTACGAAGGTTTCTTGTCCGGCTTAGTTCTATAACGCCTCTGGCGCCCGACATCATTGTCAAATACAGCTTACAATCGGCCTCCACGCCTCCATAGGCGTCATCGTAGTATTCCAAGCTCGTAGCATCGCCCAGCCACCAGAGGAGAAGATCGAGTGTATGTGCACCGGTATCCAACAAGACGCCGCCGCCGGCACTCTCCCGCCGAAAGAAAAAATCGGATTGAACAGGCCAACTGTAGACATTTCCCTCGCGCACATCGAATGCTTTAATTTGCCCAAGAAGCCCCTGCCGTAGAGCCCAAGCCACGAAACGAGCGCTTTGTAAGAACCGCCGTATTAAACCGACGGCTAGAACAACCCCCCGTTCCTGTGCAGCCTTCAACATCGCCTGGCACTCCGCGTAAGAAGTAGCCATTGGCTTTTCTACCAGAACATGCATGCCTCTCTTGATCAGATCGCAACTGAGCGGCGCATGTAGATGATGGGGCAGCGCTATGATTGCTCCGTCGGCACGTTGTGGGGCTTCGCGATAATCATCTGACACAGTCGGCACTCCGTAAATATCCGCCAATTGCTTCGCTCGACGGAGATTACTATCCACGAGAAGCGTTACTTCGCATTCGGAGTTCTGGGCTGCAGCCGGCAAGTGCCCGTGCTCCGCTACTGAGCCACAGCCGATAATGGCGACTTTCAGCTTTTGGTGCTTCATCACTTAACAATGACTGGTTGTTCGCCTCGCTTGGGACTGTACGGCACGCCTGAATAAAGCCGCACTCGCGCGAAGCCACCTTTGGCCCTGTTCTACCAGGCCGCGCCTCGCGAACAGCGTATGGCCTGCGAAGTCTGAGGCCTGATATCCAAACCTTTCCATAAACCGATAGACGTCATTCAAATCCTTCTGTCCGTCGGGATCGGCCCACCCTCCATGAAGCTCAACAAGGAACCTCGTCCTGCCATTTCTCAAAGTGTTCTCGGCCCCCCTGAGCACTCGCAACTCTGCCCCCTCGACATCTATTTTTACAATGTCGGGCATTCTATGGGCCAAAACGGTGTCGAGTTTGCAGCAATCGACGATGATTTCTTCCCAGTGAAGAAGCTCACCCCCTGAAGATTCGAGAACAGCAGGCTTCACTTCGTGCACAAACAATCCTCCACTAACGTTTGTTTTAGTTGTATAAAACCGGATTTTTCCATCGCTGTCGCTCAGAGCCGCATTAATCGGTACAAGTTCATTATTGCCGAACGATCGCCATTTCTCGCAGTTTCGCGCCAATTCTTCGAACCGAATGGGATCGGGTTCCACGGCAATAATTAAGCCTTCCCTCATTACCTTATTCGCGAAATACGTGTATTGACCGAGGCTTGCCCCGATATCGACAAAGAGGCTCGCTCCGCGAAGCGCGACCGATAGTCGGTCAATGACTCTTTTTTCATGCCTTTCCTCGCCAAAGTACACCTTGTTCAAGATCTCGTAGACTTGTTCTTTGCGCATGTTCAAGCGACTCCGTGTGTCACTTTGTTTGCCACAATGGCCTCCAATTCGACACGAGGAAACACTTCAAGTTGACCTCCGACAGTTGCATTGACAATCCTGCGGCCATGCTTCTTGAAGAAGCGGTCCGCCTCTCTATAAGCGACCTCCATTCGTTCCACCTGCGGCTCATGCCACCGATAGCCAGGCCCAAAATAGTCGGGGTGAAAATGGTTGAGGTCGATGGAGCGCGACGTAACGACGGTGCCACTCACCTCATCTTTACGAGCGGGCGGGTGGTAAGTGTGATCAACGCCGATCAAGTACACCTCCCGAATGCCCAGATAGTACGCCAGTTGCAGATTCAAAAAAGTCACTGTCCCTCCCCAGCAAACGTATTGCTCGAAAGCGGGAGAGAATTGGGGGAAAGGTCGGGGATGCCGGACAAAATTAATGTAGACGGTGTCCTCGTCTGGGTGTACCCATGGCGATAAGTCCAAAGGAACAATCTTGATTACACCCTTATACTGGCAAATGGCGGAGGACCGGTCTTCGGCCACAAGTCGGTCTTCCACAGTATAAAAAGTGGGTCGAAAGCCCTTCTCCTGCGTCAATAGAAAAATTCCGTTGGAACCGATCGTGACCTCACCAGAAAGCTTGCTGAGATCGGTCTGCCGCAGACTCGGACCATTCCCAATAACAAAAGCCCGGCGCCCCGCATACCGATTCTTCAGTTGCAGCAACCTGCGCCCATTCTCACTGATGGCGATGCCGAGGCCAGCGGCACGAAAGGGAGCCGCTTGTAACAGACGTCGCCACCGTCGATGCAATGCGGTAGATAGCCTAAGAACCGATTTGGCAGTCGGCCGGACAAGTCGCGGCGCTAGCTGTTGCGACTTAGCGTCTGCTCTAGCCGTCATTCCTACCACCGCCGACGCAAAAGGGTGATGCCATCTCCATCGCTGGTCGCCACGCTGAACGCGTCAAAGTCACCTGACTGAGTTATCTCCTGCATAAGCTGTCGTAACGCCATGATCTTAATGGTGTCGTGATACATCATTAAACCGCGCGGCGACAGCTTTTTAGAGTACGTCTCGTAGTCATGCCGCGCTCCGTCGTAAGAATGATCGCCATCAATAAAGATCAGCTCACTCTCAGGCAATCCGCCTACCAGACGAGGGTCCTGGGAACTGCCGTGATAGAGATATGCCAGGTGCGACAGTCCGGCCATCTCCAAGTGATGACGCGTCAGGTCCAAATTGTACTGATCGATTTCCACACAATGAAGTCGCCCGAAATCTCCGTTGTCATGCAAAGCCTGAGCCATTGAAACTGTCGACGCTCCGTTGTACGTTCCCACTTCGATGATGTTTCTGGGGCGCCACAATCGGATAATCGAATAGAGGGCGTGGCCGGTTTCTCGTTCTGCGCTCCAAGAGACGCGTTGAGGTCGTTGCCCAGAATACGTCGAGTCCGTTCGACATCGACGGGCTATTTCATTGACATGAGAGTCGCCAGGCAAGAAGCTACTGCCATCGAAAAACCAACCGAAAACCTCTCCCAAGCTTACATTACTTACAGGGCGGGGCATCGGCGCCTCGCGGTAATTATAGTTGGCCGCGTAAAGCAGTTGGTTAGAAGTGCCTTTTGACTTGCTCTTGGTAATCCAATAGTAAGGTCTCTTAAAAGCGTACATTTGTTCCTTCCTCAACCTCGTGACTGTCTTTGTATTTCCACGGCAACTGAATTCCTAACACACCTGGCCGGCGGCGATGAGCCCAACGCCCCGGTTGCTTTCTTAAATCAACGATCTCAAACGAAATTACATTTTCATGACGGTCGAAGACCTGCACAAAGGGTATTCCAAGCGAGACAGTCACAGTGTATTGACCCTCACCCAGCAAGTATTGAGGCACCACAAACTCCGCGCGATAATGACCGGGTTTACGAATGTCCAGGCGCTCTGGGCGACAGTCCGCGTCTCCCGTTCCGAAAATGTTTGTCCCGTCAGCAGAGAAAAAAGAACACACAACATGCGCTGACGTTACCGTTCGATTAACGTCATAGGATACGCGCACCTTAAAGCCATCACACATGTTGATCTGACTCGACGGAGTTCCCGACCTGTCGAGAACCGAGATCTCTCTCAGCCGCATGTGTCGAGCCGGATCGGGCGGCAGCGTCACATGGCCCGTAGCCCCATTTTTCTGCTTCAAGTAAGTTTCGATGATCCCTTGAGTGCTACCTTGGTCGGCGATACGACCGTCTCCAACCAGAATCGCCCAGTTACATAGTCTGGCGATAGCCGACATATTGTGACTCACAAATAAGATCGTACGGCCTTCGTTCGCCACGTCGCTCATCTTGGCAAGACATTTCTTCTGGAACGCCGCATCGCCAACGGCCAACACCTCGTCGACGATAAGTATCTCCGGCTCGAGATGAGCAGCGACGGCAAACGCTAACCGCATATACATACCGCTGGAATAGTGCTTGACGGGCGTGTCGATGAACTTCTCAATCTCCGCGAAGGCGACGATTTCGTCGAACCTGCGGTCAATCTCCCTTCTTGTCATCCCTAGAATCGCGCCATTAAGGTATACATTCTCGCGCCCGCTTAGCTCGGCATGAAAGCCCGTGCCAACCTCCAACAACGATCCGACGCGTCCATAAATCTCCGCCTTACCGTTGGTCGGAACCGTGATGCGCGAGAGAATTTTAAGGAGGGTGCTTTTCCCCGCGCCGTTGCGGCCGATAATGCCAACAACGTCCCCTGTTTTCACTTCGAAGGAGATATCCTTTAGAGCCCAGATGCGACTCGCTTGGGAGTGATTCCGACTACCATTTGCGCCGAAGAGCGACCTCAACCCACTCATCAGCTCGTCGCGTAAAGTGTCATGGAGATTTTTCCCCCGGCCGATGCTGTATTGCTTCGAGAGATTCTCGACACGTACCGCGAGATTGCTCATGACGATTTTACCAAAGTCGGGTGCGCCTAATGTGTGGCCGCACTGGATGAGAGTTCGTTATTTCCGTTGTGCTCTCGGCTAATCGTATGCACGAGAGCATATCGAAATTCCTCTTCATCGACGCAAAAATCGTAGGGGCTCCTCCCCGAGGTCGGCACCGATCTCACCGACGTGCTTTCGCCGATCAGATACCCGTACTCGAGTCCACCCGCTTCGGCCACAGTGTACTGCAACGCGGAGACCTGATCAGACGGGATTAGCTCGAGCACTCTCGTTCCCGGCCTGCAGAAGACGAGGTTCGCCAAACCTGACCCGGTAGGTCCCACGACCACTTCTGCCCTCGCGAAATAGCTGAGAGGCTCATCGTGTTGCGGGGGATCAAAGATCTCAAAACCGTGATCGTTTAGAGTGTGAAGCAGAGCTCCTTCATTGAGGATCCGTCGCGTGGTGTTGCGCGGGATGTAGAGTCGTAAGTCAGGACCGATGTTGGTCGTCGTAAATGCCTGACGCAGGAATTCAACACCCCACTTCGGATAATTCCATCGTGTGCCGGGAAAGCTCGCAGCCAGAACGACATCCGCCTGAACGGCTACATCTTTAGCTGTTAGGATCCACTTCTCAGCGGGGATGCCAAGCCCTAAAAGCATGCGTCGTGAATGTTCGTCCGGAAACCCACAGTAAAAGAAGTCCACATCGGACAGCGCGAACCCAGCTTTTGTAAAAAGGTCGAGCCGACTTAATCCGTGCAACAGGAAATGGCCATAGATAGATGAAGCCCAGTCGCTCGCTAACGACAGGCAAACGCCCTTCAACTTAATGACCCTGTAGGAGTGTCTCGGAATTTTCATCTGGCTTAGATCACCGCCATGCCAGGAGTGCTCCGGCAACCAATAGCCCTCCTTGCTAACAATCCACCCGTGTGATCCGACCACGTATCCTTTCTCTAACTCAAGCACTCCGAAGTCTGGGAATGTAGGCTCCAACATACGGTCGAAATCAGCAACGCGGCGCCCGTAGCGACTGGGCGTTTTACGTTTGACTGTGACCCGATCATAGACTTGGTGCCAGCGGCCGGAAAAGCAGCGGGCATACTCTTGCGATCCTAGCCAGCGTCGAGGCATCACTATTCTTTTTCCGGACCAACGTTCAAAAAGATGCCGCTTACTCCTCAGAAAAGAGCCGATTTTACTCTCGTCCTTGAGTGGCCCGACTTTCATGGGAGTTTTCCTCGATCTCCACGTGTCAGGAGGTGAATCCTCCGGAATCGTTCCTGCTTATCAAACGACATCCGCAAAGGTCTGTTCGACTCGGGTAAAGTAGATCAATCCACTTACAAGTATTACGAGAACGACACCTGCGCTGAGCATCATCACGTTAAAATCCGGGGTGTCTTTGCCTAGTAGCGCCCAGCGAAATCCTTCGATTACCCCGGCCATGGGATTCAAGCTGTAGAGAAAACGCCATTGTTCCGGCACGAGGCTAACCGGGTAAGCGACGGGCGAAGCGAACATCCAGAATTGAATCAGAAACGGAATCGTATGACGGACGTCGCGGTATCTCACGTTAAGCGCCGAAAGCCACAATCCGACAGCCAAGGCTGTAAGTAGGGCCAGCGCCAAAAACAGCGGCAAAGCCAGAATGCCCCAGGCGGGAACAATGCCATACCAGGCCATCATTCCGACCAGCAACACGAATGCAATGGTAAAATCCATCAACGGCGCCGTTGCGGCCGAAATCGGCACGATCAATCGTGGGAAATAGACTTTGCTTATAAGGCGGGCGTTACCCACCAGGCTCTCTCCGCTGTGAGACACTGCCTGAGAAAAATAGTTCCATGGAAGCAACGCCGTAAACACAAATATCGGATACGGCAGCCCGTCTGAAGGTACCCTGGCAAGCTTGCTGAAGATGAGCGTCAAAACCATCATGGTCAGTAGCGGCTGCAATATCGCCCATGCCGCGCCGATAAGCGTTTGTTTGTAACGAACCTTTAAGTCTCGCCAGATCAGGAAATAGAGCAGCTCCCGGTAGTGCCATACGGCCTTTAAATCGACATGAAATAAACCGGTAATTGGTTCGACGACAACGTGCGGCTTCCTCGCCGGACTTGCCGTGGTAAGCTCGAGCTTGCCGGAGTGTTCGTCGCCTACAAAATATCTCAAGAGAGCGTTCATCGTCACATCGATTTCGTTTCAAGGCGGGCCAATTCGTCCATGGGACCCCGCTCTCGTTATATTCGGTCTTCCAGCTCAGCTATCCGCATGCTATCCATTCTGTTCGCCGTGCCCGACCATCCGGATATGGCGCGGTCAGGGTTAACACAGCTGCTCAACACGGCTTCCGTCTCTTCAATCATGGTCGAATATCGAAACCTTTCGACAGTCCGCTTTGCGCCGGCAACTAGGCGTTCTCGCTCGGTTGCCGAAGAGCACAAATTCGCAATCATAGCGGAAAGGGCTCCGCTTGCGTTGGGCGCGATCAGCGCTCCGTTCTTCCCGTCACGGACGACTTCGGGCGTGCCGCCGACGGCGGTCGCGATCACTGGCAATCCGACGCTCATCGCTTCCAATGCAACGTGGGGGAACGCCTCGTGAGTGGAGTTCAGAACGAAAAGATCGCACGCCGCCATCAAGGCCAACGTCTCTTCTTTGCTTTTTTTCCCTGCAAAATAGACGCTCGCCTCCAACCCGAGCTTGCACACGAGATCCTGCAATCTTTCACGCTCGGGTCCATCGCCTACGATCACGAGGCCCGTATCGGGGCATTTCGGAAGCAGGCCTATCAGACTGTCAATGCGCTTCAGCGGAATGAGCCGCCCAACCGTGACTAACTTGATCTTGGCTGATAGCGGCACAGACGCCGGCGTCAACCGGACCGAGTCAACGGCATTGTAAACAATCTTGGTTTTCGTAGCGGGCACACCCCAATGGGCGATCGCCGCGGCCAGGTAGCGGCTGGGAACGATCACCACGTCGGCTCTCCTGGAGCAAAAGCGACGTAACGCTTTGAGCAGTTCGACTTTCGCTGAGTGTTTCCGGGTTTGGAACTCTTCGAAGGTATCTCGCACCCAGCCTTTGTTTGATGCGCGCTCCCACGCCCAGTCGCCGACAATTTTTTGCGCCAACGGCTTACGCAACAAGAAGTTTGCGGCGACCGCTTCCGGATAGAGCCCGTTGACATAAATCAGATCCGCCCGCCGTCCTTTTCGCACGATGGCTGCCACGGTAAGTAGGAATCGCCAGGGTTTGAACACGCCCCGCCGGATACGGACAATACCGAACCGATAAAAGCGATCATCGTGCGCCAAGCTGTCGCTGAGAGTTACGACCGTAATGTTGTGCCCGCGCTTCGCCAGTTCGGCGCTGACGGCCGGCACATACGTCGCTGGCCCGCCGATGTCGGGCGGAAAGATGCCTGTCACGATCAGGATATTCATGATGCTCGAGCGAAACTTTCGTTCACTGGTTCCCGGAGCCTTCGTCCACTATTTCCAGGCGCAGTTGCTTGAGCCAGAGACCACGTTCTTTGCACAGGTCTCGAATCCGGTCCCCGTGACCGTTAGCCAGAATCGCCGGCGACGAAATGATAAGTCCCGCTACTTTTTCCTGCTCCAGGATCTGCGCCACCTTATCGACGCCGCCGAGCACGCGCAGGCCCTGAACCATGCGGCCCTGCTTGGTTGGGTCGTCATCGAGAAAGCCGACCGGCTTATACTCCACCTTCGCATTGTTCCGACACTCCCGCACAACGACCTCCCCACCGTCTCCCGCACCGTAAATCAATACGGGCAGTTTTTGTTGCTGTTGCCCGTTGACGAAGTGCTTGAACAGCCGGAACGAGAGGCGGCTGGCGGCCATGCCGAAGAACAAGAACAAGCCGTAAAGAACAAACACCATGCGCGAGTAGCCGGCAAACCGATAAAACAAAGTGATCACAACCATGGATAAGACAGTGGCACACGCCACGCCTTTAGCAATGCGAACCAGGTCATCGAGTCCGGTGTAGCGCCACAAGCCCCGGTAGATCCCGAGGAGGAAAGAGCACGTAAAAGTCGCGATCAAAACGAGCGGCAGGGACTGCAGAAACAGCTCAATCAGGAAGTCGTTCAAGCTAAGCTCGAACCGGAGCGCAAATGCGAGATAGTAAGCGAACGCGATCAGGAAGAAATCGAGAACGACTTCCAGCACCCGGCGCTTGTACGTCAGCGTGGACAAGAGCACGGTGAGTTTGCGCTGCGATGCCTCCGCTTTGCGTTCTTCTTCGGAAACGATTTCAACCTGCGCCAGGTATGCGGTAAAGAGCGCGAACGACAGAATCACCAGAGGGACCAGCACGAGGCTGAGGGAATAAGACAGCCGGTCGATGAGAACCGCCGCCGCGCCTGCGATCACCGCCATCACGCAAAGCAAAACAACAGCCTGCAGCTCGCTCAGTCCAAGTACCACGAGCCGGTGCGAAGCGTGATCCTTGCCCCCCCGGGAAACAGGTTGGCCGCGCAATAAGCGAGTGATCGTTACAAGCGTTGTATCGAGGATGGGCACCAGCAGGATGCACGTGGGCACCGCCACCAACGAGAGGATATTCGAGGCTTGGCCGTTCGCGTGCACCGTCAGCAGGCTCAGCGCCAGACCGACGAACAGACTACCCGCGTCTCCCATGAAGATCGAGGCAGGATAGAAATTATAAAGCAGAAAGCCCGCGAGAGCTCCGGCGAGCGCCAGAGCCAGCACGGCGTGCCCGGGCTCCGACTGATGGTGAAAAAGAAAAGCCAAATAGAGACTCGCTATCAGGCCGATCCCGCTCGCCAGGCCATCCATATTGTCGAGCAGATTCAGCGCGTTCGTCAGTCCAATTATCCATACCGCGGTCAGCACCACGTCGACGGGCGTCCAGGTAAAGAAGTTCAGCGAATAGCCGAAAAACAAAGCCGTCGCCGCCGTGATAATTTGGCCCATCAACTTGGTGGCCGGGTTGAGCCTGCGGAGATCGTCGATCAGTCCGACCAAAAACATCTGCGTGGCGATGACGATAAAGGGCAAGCTCTGGAGCGGTTCGGGTGACAAGAACACAGCCGGCACTAGAAAGGCCGCGAAGAAGGCGACCCCCCCAAGCATTGGCGTAGGCCGGTGATGCCATCTCTCCTTAGTTGGTATAGCCACACAGCCCCATCGGATCGCCAGGCGACTGACCAACGGCACCAACGCGACTGTCAGAAAGAAAGAAACGGCGGGAACCAGAAAAAAGACAGCATCACCCATAGCTCTGTAACCGCACCCCCTCAGCTGCCTGCGCTCGCTTCGATTGTGGTCGCCGAAATCGTCGTTTTTGCGACACGCCGCGACTTCGCTGGCGATGTTAGGTGGTTGATAACACTCTGGACGATCTGACGAGTGTCGTGGGTTGTGCGGAAACCGAGGAGATTCTTGATCTTGGTGATATCGGGCACGCGGCGATGCATGTCTTCGAAGCCCTCTTCATAAGCTTCATCGTAGGGAATGTAGCGAATCTCCGAACGACTCCGCGTCATCGACTTGACGAGAGCAGCCAGCTCGCCGATCGAGATTTCCTCCTCGCCGCCGACGTTGAAGATGTTGCCGATGGCTTCGGGATGCTCAATTAAGCCGGCCAACGCCTCGATCGTATCGCTGACATGGCAGAAACAACGCGATTGCGTGCCGTCGCCAAAGACCGTCAATGGCTGACCCGCGAGCGCCTGACGCACAAACGTCGGCAAAACCATGCCGTACCGGCCTGTCTGTCGGGGCCCAACGGTATTGAAAAGTCTGGCGATCACGATGGGCAGCTTTTTTTCTTTCCAGTACGCGAGCGCAAGGAACTCATCGATTGCCTTCGAGCAAGCATAGCTCCAGCGACCTTTGGAGGTAGGACCCATGACCAGATCGTCGTCTTCGGAAAACGGGATCTTGCTGGACTTGCCGTACACCTCCGACGTGCTTGCAACGAGGACTTTCTTTTTCTTCTTGGCAGCGAACTCCAGCACCACTTCGGTCCCTTTGACATTGGTCTCAATCGTTCGCACCGGACTTTCAACGATGAGCTTTACCCCCACGGAAGCCGCGAGATGAAAAACGGCGTCGCAGTCGTCGATCAATTCGGCGAGCAGTGGCCGGTTGAAAATGGAGTCGATGATATAGGTGAAACCGCGCTTGCTTTTGAGGTGTTCGATGTTTTGAATGGAACCGGTACAGAGGTCATCAATGACGGTTACGGTATTTCCATCCCGAAGGATCTTTTCCGCCAGGTGCGATCCGATAAAACCCGCTCCACCCGTAATCAAGTAGTGCATCGAGTTGGTTCCCTCCTGCCACGCGAATTCACGCCAGGCGGCTATGTTAAACACTCTTCATCTTTGGCTCGTAGGCATACTGCCCGGGATAGTAGTACCGGTAATAATCGACATATTCGGCGCTACCAATGTCGACTCGATTCAGCACCACCCCCAGAATCTTCGCCTGCCCGTCTTCGAGTTGGCCGACCGCCGCTTTCACGAGCTGCTGCTGCGTCTGCTGACCTCGCACGACGAACACCACGCCATCGACGATGTTGGACAAGACAACGGCGTCACTCACCGGCACGACCGGCGGAGAATCGACTACGATGAACTCGAACCGGCCTTTGAGAGAGGAGAGCGTCTCCCGCATCTTCTTCGATCCGAGCAACTCCGTCGGATTGGGCGGAATCGTACCTGAGCTCAGAAGACAGAGATTGGGAACTCTCGTGCGCTTGATGACCGTCCCCAGTTCCTCCTTACCCGCGAGAAAGTCGGTCAGCCCACGGTCATTCCACATCTTCAAGGCTCGGTGGCATGCGGGGCGGCGCAGGTCGGCATCGATGAGAAGCACGGGCGAACCCATTTGCGCGAACATTATCGCCGTATTGACCGCCGTGACCGTTTTTCCTTCGCCAACAGCCCCGCTGGTGACAAGAATTGTCTTAATCGGGTCGTCCGGTCTCGATAGAAGAATGGAAGTGCGAAGCTTGCGGTAAGCCTCGGTAATCATTGAAACGGGCCGACCGGACGCGACAAGCTTTTCGGCAGGCATACACAGCTTGGAATCGACCGCGGACGGGTGCCTGGTGAGCAGCATCGGCGGCCTCTGCCGGACTTTCGGAAGGCTAGCGAAGTCCGGCACGATCGCGAGGCTTGGCAATCCGACGTAGCGTTGGACGTCATCCGGAGTTCGCAATGTCTTGTCGAGGTGCTCGGAGACTAACGCCAATCCCAGACCGCCCATCAGACCCATCACCGCGCCGAGCATCAGGATCATCTTCTTGTTGGGTTTCGAGGGCAGGAGCGGAATTTCAGCGCTGTCCAGAATCGACACATTTGACGTCGGGATTTCAGACGAAACGCCGATTTCTTTCATTCTCCCCAGAACGGCATTGTAGAGCTCCGTGTTAGTGTTCGCTTCGCGCGCTAAAATGGCGTACTCAACTCCGGCATCCTTCAGAGCCAAAGCCGCCGATTTTTGCTTGTCCATCTGCGCCCTGAGCTCTCGCTCTTTGCCCACCGCGGCGAAATAAGCCGAATTGATTCCCTCGACGACGCTGTTGATCTGGTAGGCGAGCTTCTGCTTCGTCTCGTCGATTTGCGCCTGGAGTTTCGCTACTGGCGGATAGCCGGATTTGTACTGAGCAGCCAGTTGAGCGTACTGACCTTCGAGATTCACCAGCTGACCTTTGAGGCTCTGGATCAGCGGGTTGCCGATGACGGCCGGGAGCGAGTCGTAGTCCCGGTTTTTGATCAGCCGCGCCTGCGCCTCGAGACCGATTCTTTCCGCCTCGGCATCGGTCAGTCGTTTGTTGAGGTCAGCCAATCGTTCGACGACGATGTTTTCCTTTTCATCGAGTGAGATAATGCCTTTCTCGCGTCTGAAACGATTCAAAGCGTCTTCCGAGGTTTCCACTCTCTGCCGTAGCTCCGATAGTTTCGCTTCCAAGAATTTCCGGGCGTCCTCGTTGGCTCGCGAGCGAAGCTTCTGCCCTTGCTGGATATAGGCGCGCGCATGAGCATTGGCTACCGCTGCGGAAAGTGCCGGGTCGGGAGTGCTGAACTTCACCTGTACCAGCCGGCTCTTCTTAACCGGTTCAACGCTGAGCATTTGTTGATACGTGTCGATAAGTTGTGAACTCACGCCGGATGCATCCGGCGCCTGGGTTTGAAACGATCCTACCGACCTTTCCCCCTGGAGCAATCGGGTCAAGGAGCTGCTGATCCATTTCTTAGCGTCACTGGCCAATGTCACCAGAAAATTCGGTTGGGTCCCGTCTCCTAGGAACACAGGGTGAGTATCCAGGCTTTGTTGCTTAATCACCTCTGCGGCAACGCTTCGGCTCCTCAGGATTTCAAACTGGCTCTGGTAATAACTCAGCTCATCCGACTCGAGACCCTCCGATAGCACCTGCTGAATATTCACGACGTGAGGGGTCTTGCGTTCGATGAGGAGCGTGGCACTCGCCGTGTAGATCGGTCTCATCGAAAAGGCGAAGATCGTGGCGCAGAAAACGGCGACCACGGAACAGCCGAGGATCTTCCATCTGTGCTTTCGCACGAGCTGCCAGTAGTCCCGCAATCCCGGAGCTTCGTCACTCACCAATCGAGCGCTCGAGACCACGTCATTTTCCTCGAGGAGAACCGTGCGGCGCCCGTAGTACGGAGTGAGATCTTGTTTCACTATTTTTCTTCCTCCGTTATGCTATCTAACCGGTAGAGAGACGCTCGCGCCGACGCGCATGATCGTCGTGAAGAACCGGTAAAATCCGTAGGCCACCAGCTTTGGCCCGGAAGCCACGACGTCGATGACATCGCCCTCCTGCACGCGGATGTCCGGCTCCTCACCGCGCCTGATGGCGTCCAGATCGGCCATCATCGAAACCCTCTGCCCTTCTTTATTCGTTCGAATGAGCTCAACCGCGCTGCCATCCGCAGCGAACAGCGGTCCGCCGGCGGCCGCAAGCACACCGAGAATCGTCAAGCCCGGCGTGATTTTGTACGACCCCGGTTTTTCGACCCAGCCTTGAACGAGGACCTCGCCCGCCCCGGGCACCATGATCACGTCGCCCGGACGCGCTGGAATCGATAGATACCTTTCGTTCCCGCCTCGGATGATGGTCTGAAGATTGATCACGATGGGATCGACATCCTTGAGAATGAGCGGGGACGGGTCTTGACTCACCATCCGGGCCGGCATCGCGGCCATCAGCTCCTTTGCCTTTTCCGGCTCGGCGGGTTCCGCCGGGATAAACATGATTCGTTCAGCGGCGTGCGGCGACATTCCGCCCGCATGAGAGATCATGCCCAGGACGGTTTCCGAGGCACTGGCCAAGTTGTAAAGCCCGGGTTTTTGCACCGCCCCGATCACCGCCACCTGGCGGCTGGGGGATTCTTTGGCGAACAAGGTCACGTGGGGGTCGTGCATGATATCCTTTTGCAGGCGCGTGCGGATTTCCTCGCGCAGTGCCCGTTCGGTCATGCCGGCGGCTTTGATCATGCCGACGTAAGGCAAGGCGATCATGCCCTCGGGACTCACCCTCACCGGAAACTGTTTCAATTCCTCGAGTCCCGGAACGGTGATTTCGAGAACATCGCCAGGACCGATCGGATAGTCGCCGACGAGGTTCTCCCGCCGTCGCTTTTCCGAAAGTCGAGCGAGCCGCTCGATATCGTTGCTTTCGAGCGTCTTCGCTTCGGTCATGAAAGCCTTGCCGTCGAGATTTTTCTCTCCGGAAGGAGGCGAAGCAACCGATGAGCACCCGGCTAAAACAGAAAAAGCCAGCCAAACCGCGGCAAGGATCGCGATCATTTCGCCATCTCTCCCTAACCGTTTTCCGAGCGCGCGCGCCGAAATAGAACCGCGACGATCAGCTTGAACTTTCCGGGCTGGTGAGCTAGCCTGCCAAACGCAACGGGGCGGCAAAGGAGCCTGCTCAACAGGCCCATTTTGAGCGCGCTAGCGCTTGGGTGGTTGCTCTCTTGCGGGCAGCTTCGCCAAAAGTCACCCCGCAAAGAGAATCTCGGTGCCTACCCCGTTGCTATCTCTATTGATCCAACCAGCTTACCTGTCCCGGTTATTTCTCCTCTTGCATAGTCGACGAGCAGGTCGAGAGAATCTATCCGCGGCTCGCATAGTCGCGCTCGACCGGCCCGTTCGACCACCGCCTCAGATTATGAACTATTAAAAACCAATTCACTTTCACTCACTATCCGTGGAAGGTTGATTTTGCGATGATCAAAGCCGCTCCGACGCTGTCGGCTTTTTGTCTACAGATCGAGATTACAACCACCTCGCACCATCGGACCAGCGGCTCAACGAGAACGTATCGGGCGCGCGGAAGCGATTGATGCTTTTGCAAAATTAAGAGGAATGAAACGGTTTGTTGAGCAAACTCCGTGCCTTAGACAACATCGCGTCGTTCGTTCGAGAACCCGTCAACACGGTCCAGTGCTGAGTCTCACTGCAGGCATTCCCCTTCAAAAACGGCGAAGGGAGAAACATACAGGAGCGGTGCTGACACTCAAGCGCTTAGGCACCGTTAGCATCCGCTGTGTATTGTTGAATGCATCAGCGCGGGAGGAAGACGCAGTACTTGCAACAGACTTTAGCATCCCGCCGATGCTGCCAAGACACAACCAGGTGTTTATTGCGAGTTAAGTCAGACAAACCCAAAACGGGGCCGTCACGCCATTGTTTTTGTTGGACGCGCCCGATAACTTAGACCAATGCACCGCTTTTATTAACTCTTTAGAGGCGAAACCGTGAAAAAAGTTCTATCTTTATTCGTTTTGAGCGGCGCCGTTCTCGGCGCGCTTTTCTTTTTGACCCAACTCTCAGTGCCATCGGCAAGCCAGGGCGTGCGACCCGTGACGCTCATGCCCGGCGACGTCATTCGCGACGGGTCGGTCGTCTCGATCGAGTATACGCTCACCGACGAAAAAGGAAACGTAATCGAATCCAACGTCGGCAAAGAACCCATGACCTACATTCACGGCGCCGGGCAGATCGTCCCGGGCCTCGAAAAAGAGCTCGCCGGAATGAAAACCGGGGAGCAGAAGAAGGTGACGGTCAAGCCGGATGAAGGGTATGGAGCCGTCAACCCTGATCTCGTACAGGAGTTGCCCAAAGACAAAATTCCCGCCGAGGCGTTGAAGCCGGGCGCGGTGCTGATGATGAATACGCCGCAGGGCCCGATACCGATCCGCATCAAAGAGATTCGCGACAAGACGGTGGTCGTTGATCTCAATAACCCTCTCGCTGGCAAAACGCTGACCTTTGACGTAAAAGTCGTCGATATCAAATCCGCGTCTTAGCGAAATGACAACAGTGAGCTGTGAGCAGTGAACCGTAAAGTTTCACCCTCACTTTGGGCTCTCTTCCATCGAGGGGGTTTCCCCCTGGCCGCTGCTTACTGCTGACTGCCAACGGCCCGCCGCAATGGGTTACAGGTTTTTCTACGGCTACGTCATTCTTGCCCTGTGTTTGTTGAACATGCTGGTGATGCGCGGTGTAAACGGCGCGTTTAGCGTTTACTATCTCGCTTTGATCGAGCATTTCTCCTGGTCCCACGGCGACGGCGCCAGCATCGCGTCGGCGAATTTTGTCGTCTACGCTCTCGCCGCGCCTCTCGTGGGTTTGGCGTTCGACAGGGTCGGACCACGCGTATTGATGCCAGTCGGCGGCCTCCTTGTGGGGGCGGGACTCCTGATTTCAAGCTTCGCGAACTCGATATGGCATCTTTACTTCGCATACGGCGTCGTCACAGCGCTCGGGCAGGGCGCCCTCGGCTTTGTCGGCCATAGCGCGCTGATCTCGTTTTGGTTCGTGCGACGACGGGGTACGGCAATCGGTATCGCGAGCATGGGCCAAGGTCTCGGCGCTCTCGTGATGGTTCCCATGACGCAATTTTTCATTGAGCGGATCGGCTGGCGGGCGACCTTTATGGTGACGGCGGCGCTGGTCCTTCTCCTGCTCGTTCCTGCCAACGCGCTGCTGCAACGGCGCGACCCGCGCCAAGTGGGACAGTTTCCGGATGGCGATACGGAAGATCTCGCCCAAAGACGTGAAGGGCGGCAAGAGGAAGGCGGCAATCGAAAACGCGATTGGACTTTGCGCGAAGCGCTCGCCTCGTTTCCGTTTTGGTACATTACCATCGGCCATCTCGCTTTGGGAACGGCCGTATTCATGATTAGCACACACATCGTTGCCCATTATGTCTCGGTCGGTTACGACAAGCTGCTTGCGGCGTTCATCGCGGGCCTCATTGGCTTCGTCCGGCTTGTAGGAACGGCGCTCTGGGGTTCGGTTTCCGACCGGCTGGGACGCTCCCGTGGCTACACGATCGCAACATTGGTAGCCTTGGCGGGCATAGCCTGTTTTATAGCGACTCCCGTCCAGGCGCCGCTCTGGTTCGCTTACCTCTCGGCGGTGCTCTATAGCGTCGGCCACAGCGCGGGCACGCCGACGTACGGCGCCATGATCGGTGATATTTTTTCAGGACACAAAATTGGCTTGATTTTCGGCTTGCTCGAAATCAGTTTCGGTCTAGGGAGCGCCCTCGGCGCCTGGATCGGCGGCTATCTCTTCGACGTGACGGGCTCCTATGCCTGGCCCTTTGCCCTTTGTCTGCTCTGTTTTGCGATTTCCGCGCTTTCGATCCACGCCTGTTTGAAATGGCAGGCGCGCCAGGAATGACGCGGAGCATGGAGCACGGGCAACGAGCCCGAAAGAAGTCGACATTTAACCACTAAGGCGCAGAGGACGCGGAAAGATATGCGGTCAATAATGATCCCGCAAACTCTTTCTGATTGCGGGTAGCCGCGTCGTGACGAGGAGGTTCAAGCATGGAGTTCTATCTTCACGGGTCTGCTCGGACGATCAAAGAATCCGTAGACCGGGCGCGCCTCGCCGAGGAGTTGGGCTTTGCCGCGATCTTTTTTGCCGACAGCCACATGAACAACGTCGATTGCTATCAGGTACTGGCGATGTGCGCCGCGGCGACCAAAACGATTCGGCTTGGAAGCGCCGTGACCAATATGGTCTATCGTGATCCGACGATCATCGCGAATGCGTTCGCCACGCTGAACGAGATCTCCGCCGGTCGCGCGATCATCGGCATGGGTACCGGTGACGGCCCGGTTTACAGTCTCGGCAAAACCGCTACCCGGCTAGCCGATTTTGAAAAAGGGCTCCGCCTTATTCGCGATCTGCTACATGATCGCGGCATTCGAGTCGAGAGCGGCAAAGAGCGTGACGCCGGCACGGTCTTTCTCAAAGCCGGCCAGCGCCCCGTGCCGATCTACATCTCCGCCGAAGGCCCGCGAACCTTGCGCGTCGCCGGGCGTGCGTGCGATGGCGTGATCCTGGGCACCGGGTTCGACCCTCGCGTGCTCCAGTGGGCTAAAGATCGGATTAGCGAAGGAGCCGCGGAAGCCGGGCGCAGCCCCGCCGAGATCGATGTCATGCCGGCCGGCATGATCTGCGTGGATGACGATGGCGAGCGGGCGCGACAACGAGTGCGTTCCCGCATGGCCAATCGGGCCCATCACAATTTTCGTTTTACTTACGAGACGGTACCCGAAGAGGAGCGGGCGGGCGTTAAAAGATTTATGGAAAATTTCGACATCTCGAAACCGATCGAAGAAAGAATCGATCCAAAGTTCGTTACCGATTATCTGGTGGAGCGGTTCACGATCGCTGGAACCCCCGCAGAGTGCGCCGCCCGTGTGAAACGGCTCGAAGCGATCGGCGTGAAGCGGCTGCTGTTGACACCGCCGAACGCGATCTTCACGGAAACCATGGAAGGGTGGGGACGGCGCGTCATGCCGCTCTTTTGCTAATTTGCGAAAGTTCGAAGTTTACGTCCGAGGTTCGAGGTTGGCCTTGGAATCGAGCCGGTACTCAATTGAATTAGCCGATTTTTCGCCTGTCACCGTCGTCGTACAGCTCTTCGCGACGATCAATCGCCGAAGATCGACGATCCCTTGAACCTCGAACGTCGAACTTTGAACCGAACGTTTAAACGACAAGTAGGTTGTGTTCACCGCCATCAGCCCTTATGCTGGAGGCATATCCTATATATAAGGAGAGACATTGATGCAGCTGAAACCCGCGGCACTGCTTTCGTTGCTCGCGATCCTGATCGTACCGGTTTACGTGATTGGAGCCGAGTTGAACAAAACAGGAGAAAACGTCGTGCGCAACGGATCGGTGGTGAGCTTGCAATACACGCTAACGGGCGAAGATGGAAAGGTCATCGAGTCGAATAAGGGCAAACAGCCCCTGAAATACACTCAAGGCCAGAATCAAATCGTACCCGGCCTCGAGCGCGAAATCGAAGGAATGAAAATCGGCGGCGAGAAGCGCGTCAAGGTCAAACCCGAAGACGCCTACGGTCCGGTGAATAAAGACGCTTTTCAGGAGTTTCCGAAGGACAAGATTCCACCGGACGGTCTCAAAGTCGGGGCCGTACTGATGGCTCAAGGGCCGCAGGGCGAATCGACCCCGGTCCGGGTCCACGAGATCAAGGAAAAAACGGTGGTTCTCGACCTGAACCATCCGCTCGCCGGTAAAACACTGACCTTTGACGTCAAGGTCCTTGACATCCAACCGCCGAGCACCCCGCCTGCTCCTCCAAAACCTAAATGAACCGATCCGAAGCAGTGGACGGAGGCGGACGCGTCTCTGAGTCCGCTTCTGGTGTTATCGCCGAAGGATCTGCCGTGGAACGGTTGTCCATGCGCCTCATGATCTCTATTCTTCCGTTGTTCCTCCTCGCAGGGTGCGTCAGTCGACAAACGGTGTTCGTCAATGAGCAAGGCCAACGGCTCACATGCGAGACTTCGGGCTGGGGTTTTGCCGGGAGTATCCTGGCCGATAAAAAATACGACGAGTGCGTTACCGAGGCGAAAAACCGCGGTTACCGCTTGGAGGAACAAAAGCACTAGACGCTCCGTTCCAGTCGTTCCAACGGTTCCAATCGCTCCAGCGGCTTGCTCGGTGGCTATCTTCCTACCCAAGGCTCCAAGCTCCTTGCGCCTGTGGTAAGTGAGTGCTAACTTACTTTTCTCATGCAGCCGTCCGGCCGGCTCTCCTCACGGGAGCGTAGAGACGCGATCGTCGGCGCGGTTCGGGAGGTCTTCGCTCGAAACGGCTTTGACGGGACGACGACTCGGGCCCTTGCCAGAGCGGCGGGGGTTTCCGAGGCGCTCCTGTACAAGCATTTTCCGAGCAAGGAATCGCTGTACGCCGCCATGCTCGATGCCTGCGCCCAGGGTCCGGCGTTTGCTGAATTCACCCGCATCCTTGGACTGACGCCTTCGACGGCAACGTTGGTTGCAATGGTCCACTTCACGATCTGCCACTACGTCAGCCGCTGTTCGGAGGATGCCGGGGAACAGGCGATGCAGACGTTGTTGGTGCGAAGTCTTCTAGAAGACGGGGAATTCGTCAGGCTGACGCACAACAAATTCGCCACGGCTTGGATTAAGAAGTTTGCCGCCTGTCTGAAGCAAGCGGCGGCCTGCGGCGATCTTCGAGACGTTCCCGTCCGGAGGGATCTTCGGGTGTGGTTCGTGCACCACATTGCCTTCTCTTTGATGCTCTACCTGCATCCCAAGGTCCCGGCAATCGATTACAGAGCATCGCGAGACGCGCTGATCGAGCAAGCCACGTGGTTTGCGCTTCTCGGCACCGGCTTGAAGGAGTCGGCGATCAGACGCCATTACAACGCCAAGGCGAGGTCATTCGCGGCGCGATAGAGGGTTTGCCGGCGATGTCATGAAGCTACGGAGTTGGAGGAAAACGGTAATCGAAATGAGAATCGACGAAAAGACAAATCGGGAGGCGGAAGTCGCCTTCGGTTCTGAAGACAGAATCGACGCGCTGTTCCAGCCCGACACGCTCTCGCACGATCAGTACTTTGATAACATTCGTAAAAAGCTGGTTCTCGAGCCGGAAAAGAGTCTCATGCTCGCCGTGCTCGAGGACGGCATCCGGACGTTTCAGGACAACGTTCTCGCCAAAGACGCGAAGAAACGAGCCCTGTTCGAAGAAGCACGGGATTGGCTTTGGAGCGACGATAGTAGCTGGCCCTTTTCTTTCGTATCGCTTTGCGCCTTTCTCGGGCTCGATCCGGGTTACATTCGGCGGGGACTCACAGCCTGGCGAGAAAAGCGGCTCGCCGACTGGCAAAAGAAGCAGGCGAAGCTCCCAACGGCAAAGCGGAAGGCCGCGTAAATCGCAGGGCTGAGGGCCGGAAATTTCCACCACACAGAACACGAAGGGCACGAAGGAAGAACTGAAGGAATCCCAAGTCTCCCTTTTGCAGAGGGAGAATTAACGCGTGCTGAGAACATCTCCGTCAAGAGCAGCATCGATGACCGTTGGCATCTTAACTTTCCTTGTGGTCGTTCTTTCCGGTTGCGAGAAGCAGGCACCGCCTCAAGTCGAGCGGCCGCCGGCGCCTGTCTCCGTCGCGGCTGCCGTGAAAGACGACGTTCCCGTCTACATCGATTCCATCGGTAAAATTGTCGCGCGCGAGGTCGTCTCGATCCAGCCGCAAGTCTCCGGGCGCATCATCGGGATTCACTTCGCCGACGGCGCCGAGGTCAAAGCCGGACAGCTGCTTTTTACGATCGATCCGCGGCCCTTCCGGGCTCAGCTCGCTGCAGCGGAGGCGAATCTCGCCCAGGCAAGGGCGGCGCTGGACCTCGCGAAGATCAATTTCGCTCGCGTTGAAAACGTCGCCGATTCACGCGCGGTCTCCCGCCAGGATTACGATGCAAAGAAAAACGCCGTCGCGGTCGCCGAGGCTCAGGTGAAACAAGGTCTCGCTGCCGTCGAGAACGCGCGGATCAATTTGGATTACTGCACGATCCGCTCTCCGATCGACGGGCGCGCCGGCGAGCGACTCGTGGACATCGGCAACGTGGTTAGCGCCAACAGCGGATCGCTTCTCGTGATCCAGAGCTTGGATCCGATTTACGCCGATTTCACCGTGCCCCAGAACGATCTCACCGCGGTGCAGCGAAACATGACGCGAGGAGCGCTGCGCGTGGAAGTCCGTTTGCCCGATCTGCCGGATAAACCCCGCGAGGGAAAACTCAGCTTTCTCGACAACGCCGTTCAAGAAGGGACCGGCACCGTGCGCCTCCGATCAACGATCCCTAACCGCGACCGGCTTTTCTGGCCCGGTCGGTTCGTCAACGTCCGGTTGATCCTGGACGTTCGTCGGGGCGCGGTGTTGATTCCCGCGGCTGCGCCCCAGATGTCCGCCCAAGGCTCGTTTGTTTACGTCGTCAAAGAGGACTCCACGGCCGAGCTTCGCCCGGTGAAGCTCGGCCAACGCCAGGGCGATCTCGTCGTCGTGACCGACGGCATCCTGGCCGGAGAGCAGGTGGTCGTGGCCGGTCAGCTCGGCGTTACTCCCGGCGGCAAGGTGAATCCGAGCCAACCCGGAGCGACAGCGACTCCCAATCAGCCGACCCCGGCGGACAAGCCGTCATGAACTTTTCCGCCCCGTTCGTAACGCGTCCTGTCATGACGACCGTCCTGACGGTTTCGGTCATCCTGTTCGGCGCGCTCAGCTATTTTCGCTTGCCGGTAAACGATCTGCCGGCCGTCGATTATCCGGTTATCCAGGTGCAAGTGAGTTACCCCGGCGCGAGCCCGGAAACCGTCGCCAATAACATCGCGACGCCGCTCGAGCGCGAGTTCATGCAGATCAATGGACTCGAGCTGGTGACGTCGAAAAGCACGCAGGGCAACGCGAGCCTGACGCTGCAGTTCGCCTTGGAGAAAGATATCGACGCCGCGGCAACGGATGTGCAAACCGCGATTTCGCGCGCCAGTGGCCGGTTGCCGGTCGACTTGCCTTCGCCTCCCTCCTACTCGAAAACGAATCCGAACGATCAGCCGATCATGTACATCGCTCTCACCAGCGATTCGGTCACTCCCGGCCAACTCTACGACTACGCGAGCATTCAGGTCGGACAGCGTATCAGCATCCTGCCCGGAGTAAGCAGCGTGGGCGTGTTCGGCGCAAAATCGGCGATTCGCATCAAGGCGGATCCCGCGGCGATGTGGGCGCGCGGCATATCCGTGGAGGACCTTTCCGAGGCGGTTAGAAACGGCACCAGTTCGGTCGGCGCGGGCCAGTTCGACGGCTCGGCCGGCACGCTCCTTCTTCGGCCCCACGGGCAACTGGATCGGGCGGAGGAATACAGAAATCTCATCGTCAGCAGCCGCAACGGCGCTCCGGTTTACTTGCGCGACGTCGCGCGCGTGGAGAATTCCATCCAGGATGAGCGGATCAAAATGCGTTTTTGGGTGCGCGGTTATCCCGTGCCCGCCGCCACGGTGATCGTCGCGGTCAACCGCCGCGCCGGCGCGAACGCCGTCGAGGTCGCGCAGTCGGTTCGCGACCTGCTCCCTCTGGTGAGCGCGGAGCTGCCGGGCTCGGTACGGATCACGCCGATCTACGACCGCTCGCAAACGATCATCCACTCCATCGTCGACGTCCAGCTCACTCTGGCGATCGCCTTTGCGCTGGTGGTGATCGTCATCTTCGTTTTTCTCGGTCGCGCGAGCGATACGTTGATTCCGGCGGTGGCTCTTCCGCTTTCGCTTCTGATCACGTTCATCGTGATGCACCTATTGGGTTACAGCCTCGACAATCTGTCGCTCATGGCGCTGACGCTCGCGATCGGGTTTCTCGTGGACGACGCGATTGTGTTTTTGGAAAACACCGTGCGGCGGATGGAACATGGAGAACGCGCGCTCGAAGCCACTCTCAACAGCGCCAGGGAGATCAGTTTTACGATCATTTCAATGACGGTTTCGCTCGCCGCCGTTTTCATCCCTCTGGTTTTCATGTCCGGGCTGGTCGGTCGCATCTTCCGCGAGTTTGCCGTGACGATCGTGGTTGCGATCATGGCTTCCGGCCTGGTTTCGCTCACGCTCACGCCGTTGATGTGCTCGCGGCTCCTGAAGGACCGCGGCCCCGGCGCGCCGAAAACGTGGATGGAGAGAGTCGTCGGCGCGACCGAGCGGCGATTTCTCGGGTTCTACGGGAGAACGCTCTGGTGGTTCCTTCGTTTCCGCTCGGTGTCGGCCGCGATCTGGGCGATCTGTCTTTTGGGCACCGTGTTGCTTTTCGCCGTCGTGCCCAAAGCGTTTCTGCCCGTCGGCGACAGCAGCTTCATTTGGGGCGTCATGATCGGGCGCGAAGGATCCTCCCCCCAACAGATGCGAGCTCTCCAGGATCAAGCCGATGAGGTGCTGCGAAACGATCCGGCCGTCCGAGCGACGTTTACGATGACCGGCAATGCGCAATTCCTTTCGTCGAACCAGGGTCTGCTCCTCGCCTTTCTCAAGCCGCCGGAAGAGCGGGAGCCGATTCAGGAAATCACCGGGCGGTTGATGGATGCGTTGGCCAAGGTCCCCGGCGTACTCCCCTTTCTGCGGCCGTTTCCGGTGCTCGAGATCAGCACCGGTGCGACCAGCCGGAACCAAGGACAGTACGCCTTTTCTCTCTCCGGGGTGAACCCCAACCAGGTCTACGAGATTGCCGCCAAGTTGATGGAACGCTTACAGCGTTACCCGGGATTTGCCACGCTCTCATCGGATTTCTTCAATCACACCCCCAACCTCGATATCGAGATCCGGCGCGAGCAGGCGCGCACCTACGGCGTCTCGGAAAGCCGAATTCTGTCGCTCCTCCGCAGCGCCTATTCGCAAAACTATCTCTACCTGATCAAGAAACCCGAAGATCAGTACCAGGTGATCCTCGAAGCGGAAGACTCGGCTCGTTCTAACCCGCAGGACCTGGCGCTGTTGTACATCAAGTCTGACGACGGCAAGCATCTCGTACCGCTCAATGCGCTCGTGACCTGGCATGAATCGCTCGGCCCGCAGGCCGTCAACCACTTGAACCAGTTCACCAGCGTGACGATTTTCTTCAACCTCAAGCCGGGCGTTGCGATCGGCGAAGCGACCCAATTCATCCAGAATGCCGCCGCCGAAATTGTGCCGCCGACGGTACGCGCGACCTTTCAAGGCGAGGCTTTGACGTTCGCCAGCACCGTGCGAGACCTCACGGTTTTGATGTTTCTCGCGGTCTTCGTCATGTACGTGATTCTGGCGATTCTGTACGAGAGCTACCTCCATCCGCTCACCGTTCTCTCGACGCTCCCGACCGCGCTCGTCGGGGGGCTTTTGACGCTGTATCTCTTCGGGCAAGAGGCTTCGCTCTACGCGTTCGTCGGCATGTTCATGCTGATGGGTATCGTCAAGAAGAACGGTATTTTGATCGTCGATTTCGCGATTCAACGCGTTGCCGCGGGAGAGCCCGCGGACAAAGCAATCCACGATGCCAGCATGGACCGTTTCCGTCCTATTTTGATGACCACCCTCGCCGCGGTTTTCGGAGCCCTGCCGATTGCCCTCGGATTCGGAGCCGACGGCGCCTCGCGCCAGCCGCTTGGTCTAGTCGTCGTCGGCGGCCTCGTGGTCTCGCAGTTCATCACGTTGTACATCACGCCGGCAATCTACCTTTATTTCGAGCAGTTCCAGGAAAACGTGCTCGACCGCGTTCCTTTCTTCCGCTCCGAGCGCGCCACGCGCGCGCACCTCCCCGCGGAAGGACGGGTCTCGTAACTCGTTCTGAAACACCGGATCTCTCGCGCCAAGCACGCCAGGGGCGCAAAGGAGTGTAATTTCTTTTTCCGGACACTTGGCATCTTTTGCGTTCTTGGCGCGAGATCTCCAAATCCTTCTTGGTGCGGCTCTGCCGCGCTGGAGCGAGGGTCTCTCCCCTCTCCATTCTTCGCCGGGCCCTCGGCGTTGCATGTGGCGCTGGAAACTGTTAGTACGACCACAGTTTCCAAGGTTTACACGCCGACATGCCGCGCCCGGCTCCCTTATCCCGCTCCGAACCACGCGCTACTCCCGGGCTCGTAGAGCGCACCGTCGCGGCCGCGCGGCGACATTTTTTCACCCATGGAATCCGCAGCGTCACCATGGACGATCTCGCCGCCGAACTCGGCATGAGCAAGAAAACACTCTACGGCCTGTTTTCGAGCAAGACCGACCTGCTCAAAGCCGTGCTGATGGCTAAATTCCGCGAAGTCGAATCCGATCTTTCCGGAATAGCGTCCAACGGGACGACCGACGTTCTTGCCTCGCTGCGCGAGCTGCTCGCGTGCATGCGGCGACACACCGAAGAGATCCAGCCTCCTTTCGTTCGGGACATGCAGCGAGAGGCACCGGAGATTTTCGCAATTGTGCAGGGCCGGCGCCGCGATTTGATCCAGCGGCATTTCGGAAAACTCTTTGAGGCGGGACGGC
>DATMBL010000337.1:0-24042 GCA_035559295.1 Candidatus Eiseniibacteriota bacterium | reverse complement strand
CATCTGAAACGTTCCATGTTGCGCCTGAGCGATCGCGCTCTCTCCGTTTTCCGCTTTAACGACCTCGCACCCGGCGGAAACCAGGCAATTGTAGAGCCGATCAAACGGTTGCGTGGAAACGAGCATGACCCTGCTTCTGTGCGGACGTTGCCAACTCACCGATAGCGCGCCTCGAGCGACACCCCGAATGGCATGTTCGGGCCGCAAATCACATGCCAGGCTAAATCACCGACACGCCGCGATCAGCGGCAGATCATCGAACGGGATTTTAGATAGTTCTAGAACTTAGGCGCAGGTGGGGAACAGCTACCTCACTCGGCGAATTAAACGACGTGTGTATTTTATTCACGCCCGGTTGCATGGTACGGGACGAGTAATCGAGAATCGGCGCTTAAGGCACACCGCCGTCACTGCCGTGCGGGTTAGCTACTGCAGAAGTCTGTACTTCGATAGCTTGTTGTAGAGCGCGCGGCGGCTGATTCCGAGCTGGCGGGCGGCTTCTTTTTTGTTTCCGCCGGTGGCGGCCAGGGTCATCGTGATCAATTCCTTTTCCGCCGCCGCAAGCGTCATGCCCGGGTGAAACGGCAGCCGGCCGGCCCGCGCCTGCTCCCCGGCTTGCGCCGCCTCCCGGATCCGCGGCGGGATCAAATCCAACGTGATCTCTTCCCCTTTGGCCATCAAGACCGCACGCTGGATCACGTTCTTTAGCTCTCTTACATTTCCCGGCCAGCGGTAACGCCTAAGACAGCGGTACACCTCGGGCGCAATCGACTTCACCTGCTTGTTGTAAAGCGAGTTGAACACGATCACAAAATGGTTGGTGAGAAGCGTTACCCCGCCCGGCCGCTCGCGTAGCGGCGGCAGGTGAATGCGGAACACGTCGAGCCTGTAGTAGAGATCTTCGCGAAATCGCTTCTGCCCAATCGCCTCCTCCAGGTCCTCGTTGGTTGCCGCAATCACACGCACATCGACCTTGATGTCTCTGTCGCCCCGCACCCGCCGAAAGGTCTTGTTTTCAAGCACCCGTAAAAGCCCAACCTGGGTCTTCTCATCCATGGTGCTGATCTCATCGAGAAAAATCGTGCCGCCGTCGGCCTGCTCGAAAAATCCCCGCCGCCTCTCGACCGCGCCCGTGTATGCCCCTTTTTCGTGCCCAAAAAGCTCGGCGGCGATCAGCTCCGGCGCAATCGCCCCGGTGTTGACCGGAATATAGGGCTTGTGCTTCCTCTCGCTTCGATTGTGAATCGCTGCCGCAACCAAATCCTTCCCCGTCCCCGTCTCGCCCGTGATCAAAACCGGGATGTCCGCCGATGACGCCTCGATAATCCGCTGGAACACTTCCCGCATCGGTAGACTGATCCCGATCATCCCCTCAAACTCCGCCAGCACCCGAAACTCCGGATACGCAAGCAAGCTCTGACTCACAGGCCGCCTCTCGAGCGCCACCTCCACCACCTTGCACAGCTTCTCCGGCTCGTACGGCCGCGGAATGTACTGATACGTTCGTCGGTTGCCACGACCGCCCACCGGTTCAGGCTCTCGTTCGGAAATAACGATCAGCTGGGTTCTGGGGGAATGAAGCGATATCAGCTTTAACAATTCTTCCAATCGAACGAGATGCGGGCCGTCAAAGGCTTCTACGGCCCAGATCAGCAAATCATAGGGAGCCGTCTTTAGGTGATGGGGAACCGCTTCGGCCCCGGCGGTGTCTAACGAAATGGCCGAGGCAAACCGGGCTCTGAGTAAACTTGCGATCTCGCCGTTGGGCTCGACCACAAGAAGGTTGGGCGACCGCCCGAAACCCCGAGGCGGACGTGGAGTTTGGTCTGAAGTTTCGGGGATGGTGCTGTTCATAGCATGCGCGGACCGTAATCGAGCAGCGTTTTAAGCTTACTACGTGAAAAAGGGGGCGGCAATTGCCGCCCCCTTTTTTGGCATAGTGCTTGCGTTCTGTTACGGGAAGGATCGTGATTGGAGGATTCCGTGAGACCCAAGAATCTGCTCGCCACCATAGCCATATCGTTCCTTGTCGCCACGCTTACCGTCGTTTTCTTGAGTGCGGGTTCCAGCACTTTGAATTTGAACGCCGCCGAACCTGCAGCGAAAGCTACAGCCCGAGCGCAGGCGCTTCCTGACTTCACCGAGCTGGCTGAGAAGCTTGCTCCGGTAGTCGTCAATATTTCGACGACGCAAGCGGTCAAACCTCGCACTCCACCGCCGGGGCGCCAGCCCGACCCGTTCGGCGGGCAGGATCCGTTCGGCGGAAACGATCCATTCAGTGAATTCTGGCGCAGATTTTTTGGCGATCCGTTTCAGTTTCCAGACGACCCGCGAGCGTTGCCGAGAACGGCGTTAGGGTCAGGATTTATTATCGACCAAAAAGGTCTGGTTTTAACCAACAACCATGTGGTCGAGAACGCCGAAAAAATAACTGTCAAGCTGTCCGACGATCGAGAATTCGACGCAAAAGTGATCGGGCGCGACGCGCGCACCGACCTCGCTGTCATTCAGATTGCTGACGGGAGGGGAAGCTTCCCCGTAGCCCCCTTGGGAAATTCAAGCGAACTTCGCGTGGGTGAGTGGGTGGTCGCGATGGGAAGCCCGTTCGGCCTCGATAACACGCTGACCGCCGGGGTTGTAAGCGCCAAGGGGCGGCATATCGGAGCGGGGCCCTACGACAACTTCATTCAGACCGATGCCTCGATCAATCCGGGGAATTCCGGCGGGCCTCTGGTCAACATGCGCGGCGAAGTCATCGGCATCAACACGGCGATTTTTAGCCGCACCGGCGGCAATCTCGGAATCGGTTTCGCCATTCCGATCGACTTGGCAAAGGAAATCCTGCCCGAGTTGATCAAGAAGGGGAAGGTCACCCGAGGCTGGCTGGGAGTGACGATCCAGAGAGTCACACCCGAGATCGCGCAGTCCTTAGGCCTCGAAAAGAGCCGCGGCGCTCTCGTTGCACAGGTCAATCCCGGCAGCCCCGCGGATCGCGCGGGCATCAAAACCGGGGACGTCATTATCGAGTACAACGGCAAGCCTGTTGAAGACTCGAATGAGCTGCCGTTATTGGTGGCGCGCACGCCCGTCGGCGCAAAGGTCAAAGCGGTGGTTATCCGCGACAAAAAACAGGTTCCGCTTACGATTGAAGTGGGCGAGCTGAAGGATCCGGAAGTTGTTGCCTCGGTACCGGAGAAGGGCAAACTCGGGCTTACGGTGCAGAACGTGACACCGCAAATCGCCGAGACCCTCCAGCTGGATCGGCCCCACGGCGTAGTCGTGACTGCGGTCGAGCCGGGGAGCGCCGCGGCTACTGCGGGTCTACGGCGGGGGGATGTCATCCTGCAGGTCAATCGGAAAGATATTGCCAACGTCCAAGAGTTCCAGAGCGCGGTGAGCGAGGCGAAGCCCGGCTCCAACCTCCTCGTTCTGATCCGGCGAGGCGAAGCGAATCTTTTCGTGGTTCTCGCGCCCGGGGAGGGTGATTCACGCGGCTGACGAAATCATTTTGCACCACGAAGCTCACGAAGACCGCGAAGGGTCAGAATGATGCGCGCTCCGCGCGCAGAATACTATCGTTTTCTTCCGCGATTTTCTTCGTGAGCTTCGTGTTCTCCTTCGTGTCTTTCGTGGTGAGATCCAGTTTCCGTCGCGTGCTCCGCGTCGCTGCGGTGAATCGGTCTCTCTTCGCGCTTACCGTCGCGCTCCGAGTCCATATAAATGGTGCGGATTGGAAACGGGATCGTGATTCCTTCCCGTTTGTAACGCGCGTGCAGCTTCTTGATGAATTCATGCTTGATCAGAAAATTATCCGTGAACTCGCGACCCCGTAAAATCACGCTGAAATCGATGCTCGACTGATTGAACGTGTGATAACGAATGAAAGGCTCGAACTCTCGAACCGCCCCGGGGACCGAACCCAGCACTTCTTTAGCCACCTCGCACGTGACCCGCTCGACCTTTTGGAGATCGCTGGCGTAATCGACGCCCACCTGAACGAGCACCGCGATCTCCCTATCCGGAAGATAATAGTTGGTGATGTGGCTTTGCACCAGCTTGTTGTTTGGAACGATCACCATGTTGTTGGGAAGCATTCGAATCCTCGTGTTGCGCCACCCGATATGGGCCACATACCCTTCCTCGCCGCTCTCGAGACGGATGTAATCGCCGGTCTGAAACGGCCGGTCGGCTTTGATGTACAGTCCGGCGAAAAAATTGCCGAGCGTGTCTTGAAGCGCAATCGCCACCGCCAGGCTACCGATACCGAGCGTGGTAAGAAGCGGCGTTATCGAAACCCCGAGACTGTCGAGGATGATCATCCCGCCGATCACGATAAAGAGCGATTTGGTGGCAATTTCGACGGGGGCTTTGATGTTTTGCAAGGACTCGTAGCGATCCTGGACGCTGCGGAGGAAAAACAGAGCGGCCCTGGTGGCAAGGAAAACACCGAGAACCACGGCCAGAACCAGCAGCAAGCGATCGAGCGCGGCCAGCACTCCCGGCGGCAACGGAAAAGCGTCGGCGATGAGCATGAGCCCCGCGAGCGTCAAAATGGGAAAGAGATAGCGCTCGACCAGCGGGAAAATGCGCTCGTCGATTTGACTCGGCATGCGCTTGCTGGCGTTCGTCAGAATTCTCAAAATGGTCAGGTTGACGAGATAAGCCACGACCGCGGTCGCGAGCACGATCATTGGCAGCACGACCCATGGATCCATCGGAATCTTGACGCCAAAAACCTCCGTCATGCGTTACCCATCCTTTTCTTTGTGGCACCGCCGAGACGCCGAGAACTCGGAGGGAGAAACTACGTGACCACAGAAAACACATGGAACGGAAAATCCCCGCCCCCGATCTCCGGGCGCGCGCTCCATGCTCCGTATTTCATGCTCCGTGTGTCATTTCTTCACAATCAGCACCGGGCAGTGTGCATAGCGTAACGTCCTTTCCGCGACGCTGCCGAGCACCAACCGCTTGAGCCCGGTGCGGCCATGGCTGCCCATGATGATCATCGACGCGCGCGCCTTTTTCGCTTCGTTGGCAATCGCTTGAGCCGGGTCGCCGCGCCTAAGAATCACCGAACGAAACGATCCCGGCTTGAGTTTCTTTTTGCGGATTAGTTTGTTCATCTGCCTTTCGGCTTCCTCGCGCTCCGCTTTTTCGTACTCGATCAGCATATCGGGCGTGCCCTCGTACGGACCGGCCATCGCCATCGGCGCGCTCGAGAGCGCATGAAGCAAAACGAGCTTGCCGCCGTTTTCCCGGGTCAGTTTGATCGCGTGATCCAACGCGCTCTCCGATGTTTTCGAAAAATCCACCGGTACAATATAAGTAGGCATCGTTGACGGTTCCTCCTTTCAGGGGTATATGGCGCGTCTGCCCCATTTTTACAACAGTCCAGCCATATCGTTGGCACAATCATTGCGGAACCTTTTTCCGGTTGTATTCGGTGTTCCGTAACTGAGGCTTAGGTACAGGCGGAGAGAGCGCCGATGCTCCGGTCCTTTCAGGCGCGCGCGACGATCTCTACGGTTGCTTTGATTCTGCTGGCTGGATCCGGCTCTTTGCCTGCTCAAACGCGATCCCGGCCGTTCGTAAACCACATCATCATCGATGGCACGATCAATCCCGCCGTGGCGGACTTCATCGCCGAGAGCATTCAGAAATCACAACAAAGCGGTGCGCTCGCGCTCGTTGTGCAGCTCGATACCCCGGGGGGCCTCCTTAGCTCAACGCGACAGATCGTCAAAGATCTCCTGGGCGCTCCGCTGCCCGTTATCGTCTTTGTCGCGCCGAGCGGAGCGGGGGCGGCTTCGGCCGGCACGTTTATAACCCTGGCGGCGCATGTGGCGGCAATGGCGCCGGGCACCAACATCGGCGCCGCCCATCCAGTGGCGGCCGGCGGCGAAGAAGTCGGCGGGGTTATGGGCGAGAAACTGGAGAATTTCGTCGCCTCGTACGGTGAAGCGATCGCCCGCAGGCGCGGGAGAAACGTGGAGTGGGCGGTCGAAGCGGTGCGCAAGAGCGCCGCCATAAACGCTTCGGAAGCCCTCAAGCTAAATGTCATCGACCTGATTGCGGACAACGTGAACGAGCTGCTCGAAAAGGCTTCGGAACTCACAGTTGAAGTCAGCGGCGAAAAGGTTGCTCTCGATCTCGCCGGAGCCGACGTTCGTTCGCTTGAAATGCGGCTCAGCCAGCGATTTATCAACTTCATCGCCAACCCCAACATCGCCTACTTCCTGTTGATCGTCGGCATCCTGGGTCTCTATATCGAATTGTCCAATCCCGGATTGATTTTCCCAGGCGTCGTGGGCGCGATTTGCCTTTTGCTGTTCGCCGCCGCTTTTCAGGTCTTGCCGATTAATTATGCGGGACTGGGCCTCATTGTCTTGGGAGTGGCCCTGCTCGTTGCCGAAGTATTCGTTACGAGCTTCGGTGTCTTGGGCATCGGCGGCATCGCCTGTTTGGTACTGGGGTCGCTTATCCTCTACGACAGCCCGGGCGAGGGACTTGCCGTCGATCGAAGCATGATCTTCGTCGCCAGCGCGACCTTGGGCGCGGCGATACTGGCAGTGGGCTATTTAGTGATGCGGTCCCAGGCGCGTAAACCGCTTATGGGGACAGCCGGATTCGTCGGCGAAACCGGAGAAGTCATCGAGAGGATCGCTCCACTGGGCAAGATACGGATTCACGGCGAGATCTGGAGCGCGGAAAGCGGAGAAACCCTCGAAATCGGAGAGAAAGCGACCGTTCAGAAGGTCGAAGGACTGCGCCTCTCGGTGCGCCGCGCCGGAGGAACCGGACGGCAGAAGCACGGAGCACGGAGCATGGAGAGAATCGAGTGGTGAAGATCCGCTATTGTCGGCTTAAACTGGTTGCGTTTGGCCGTCGGCTTCTGCGCGGCGACGCGTTGAGAATGCAGTGAGGTCACTATGAAGCTCTCGATCATACGGGCTCGGTTGCCGGTCGCCGCAGTTGTCGTCGCGCTCATCGGCGGTTGCGCAACCAAAAGAATCGTCACCCAGTGGAGCAATCCGAACTACGCCGGGCCAGCGCAAGCCTTCAAGCGGATCTTGGTAATCGCCGCCACCGACCAGACCGCCCTCCGGCGCAACTTCGAGGATGCCATGGTCGCGCGCCTCAAAGCTGCCGGCGTCGACGCCGTGCCGAGCTACCGCTACTTTCCCGAGAATGGGAAAGTCCCGGAACCGCGCCTCAAAGAGGCGGTACAGAAATCCGGCGCCGACGCTGCGATGATAACGCGCTTGATCGGCGTCACACGACGGACGGAGGTAACACCCGGCTACTACGATCCATTTCCGGCTTTCGGGTTGTACGGCTGGTACGCATCCGCGTGGTATGGTGGCTTCTACGTACCGCCACGAGTGTATCGCTATCCGGTATTTTTCTCAGAGACCACGCTCTACGATGTCGTCAAAGACGAGGTCGTATGGACGGGAACAATCAGGACCGTTGATCCCGAGGAGATCGATGAAGCGATCGATGATTACGCGTCCACCGTGGTTGCAGCGCTCCAGGAAAAGAATCTGCTCCGCGGCTGACCGCGCTCATGTCACACTTCGTGACTTACTCGCTGAGCCAGGAGCTTGCAAGACTTTGCGCAAAGCATGAACTAAACGTTAGTGAGAATGAGTTATCGTTCATCGCTCCGCCTGATCGTCGCGGTAGCGATAATCGTCGCCCTAGGGGTGGCTTCAATCTCGCTCCTGCCCGAAGCGGCGCGACGCGTGGCGGTCCGCCGCCTGCAAGACATGTTGACCGCTCCGGTCAGCATTGCCGACGTAGATCTGAACCTGTTCACCGGCCGCGCAACGATCGAGAGCCTGGTTATCGGCGAGGGCCCTCGGCCGATCTTGACAATCCCCGCCATCGTAGTCGATTTCTCGCGCGCGGCGCTTCTCACCGGGGAACTCCATCTGCAGCGAATCGCGATCGAGCAGCCTCGCGTCGCGGTAGAGCGCCTCGGACCGACCACCTACAACGTAACCCGCGCGTTTCGATTGCCGGGTGAGTCAAAGGGACCGACAACGGACGGCCCCGTGTTTACGATTCAGCGGCTCGAAATCACCGCCGGCGAGGTCCGGTTTATCGATCGCACGCAGGATCCCGACTACGAAATCGCCGTAAGTTCAATTGAGCTGACCGCGGGCCCGATCGCGAGTTTACCGGCGCAAGCCGCGCCACAAACGGATTTCACGGCCGCGCTTGCGGTTGCAAACGGTACGATCGAGCTGGCGGGCATGACAAGGCCTGCGGGCGGCCGGTTCCGGACCGAACTTACGGCCCGCATTTCTAATGTAGAGTTACAAACATTCGACGTTTACCTCCCGTACGGCCGGCGATTGAAGCTCGCAAAGAGTCTCCTCGACGGGCAAGCCCGCTATATGATCGTGTACGGCGATCAAAAAATTTCCGAGCATTCGCTCGAGGCGAATCTGACGATCGGCCCTGTCGGTCTTCTCGATACCCAGACGGGTCGAACGATCGCGTTGACATCCGGCGTAGCGGCGCGCGACCTTTACCTCGATTTGCTCGAAGGCGCCGCTCGGATCGCGGCGATCACGATCGATCAGCCGTACCTGTTCGTCGCGCGGGACGCATCGGGATTTAACCTGGACCGACTCTTTCCGGCCGGCGAAGGCGCGCACGTCGCCGCGAGTAACGACGCGTGGTTTCCCGTGTCCGTCAAACTCGCGGAGGTTAACGGCGGCACGATCGAATTTGTCGATCAAGCCGTCAGCCCTCCGGCCCACGCCCTGATTAGCGGTCTGCGAATCTCCGCTGACGATCTCCAAATCGGACCCAGTTTTACCGCGGCGGGAATCAAAGCCGAGGCCTACTTAGGCAAAGGCGCGCTGAAGGTCTCAGGCGCGATAAGTGGAGAACCGCTGAGCGGGCAACTATCTGTAACGGCGGAGAGACTTCCGTTCGAGCCGTTCAGGGGTTATCTAAACCGGCTTTTCACTGCCGCTCACTCGAGCGGGGATCGCTTGGACGGCAGACTGAAGATCACCTTGTCGCCCCGGCAGGAAGGCGAGATCATTACGACGGTGACCGGAGCGCTTCAAGGTTACGACATGGCGTTGCGATTTGCCGAAGACGACAGGCCTTTTTTGACCACAGACCGTCTCACGGTCGATCTCCAAGCGATTCGCCTCGATGAAAATCCCGCTGTTGCTATCAACAGCATCAATTTGACCGGAGCGGCCCTGAGAATCGTGCGCAGTCAGGGCGGCGCCTTCAATCTCACGCGCCTGTGGCAATCCGATGAAGAAGCGGAACCGGGGCGATCTCGTGAACGGCAGAATGGCGCGGAAACGAGCCTCGCCATCCGGTCGATCAACGTCGAACGGGGTCTGATCGATGTTTTGGACCGGAGCGTTTCGCCGAACTACCATACGACGATTTCACAACTGCAGGGAACCCTGACCGACCTGCGGCGGGCCGCAAAACGCGCCCACATCAACGTCCAAGGAGTGCTCGGGGAGTCTGCGGACCTGAGGTTAACCGGCTGGCTTACACCTTTCACGGATAAGCCTATGATCCATCTCGAAGGCACGATCCGGAGTTACGCCGTTCCGCCGCTAAACCCCTACGCGACCCGGTTTCTCAGCCATCGAATCCGCCAGGGCCAAATTACCACGGAGGTAAGCTATACGCTTAAGGGGGACGAAATCCAAGCGACTGCGGACGTCGTTCTGCGCGACCTCCAGGTCGGGGAAAAAACCGGCGACGAATTTGAGGAGCGGATAGGGATACCGCTCCAGCTCGCCGTCGCTTTGCTCAAAGACATTCAGGGAGTGATTCGACTGCACCTCGCGATGAGCGGCGGCGCCGGGCCTACGGTCGATATCTCGAGCTTGATATGGAACGCGCTCCGCAACGCGATCGTCAGAGCGATTACGGCGCCGTTTCGTTTGGTCGGCCAGATACTCACGTTCGGCGGCAGAATCGGCGAATTGCGCGTCGAACCGATCCCGTTCGAGCCGGGCACGCGAGAAATGACTGCGGCAGGCGTGAAACAACTTGAACAGCTATCCATGCTCCTCAAGGAAAAACCGGAGATCCGGCTCACTCTGGTCGGCAACGCCGGCGAGAACGAAATACACGCAATCAAAACCAGGATTTTTTGGGAACGAATACAGCGCGCCGAAGGCGAAAACTACCAGGAAGCCTTGGTGTACCTCTATCGGCAGATGGGCGGTGTCACACAGCCGAGCGTGCCTCTTCCACCCGCGATCGAGGAATCATTGGAACGCTTTGTTCGCGCGCGCATCGAGGTGACGGCAGCGGACCTCCGGCAGTTGGCACGCGACCGCGCGCAAATCGTCCGAGCTGAGCTCGAGAGACGCGGCGTCGATGCGAGCCGACTGGCCGCGCGCGCCGCCGAGGATGTGCCTGCCGCCGAAGCCGCGGCTGTCGAAATCAGAATCGCCTAAGCTGAATTTTCTTGCCGGGTGGCCCGTAGTCTGCACCTGCCGGCGAGGTTGACCGGGGTCATCTGATTGTCGCGCGGAGTTATCAGAGACCGGAACAGATCGACGCGGTGGCGCAGTATTACGAGTCGCTCGGCAACGGCTCTGTTGGAGCGCCAGACTGAACGTGTGAGAGCTCTCCCGATGAAGCCTTTTTTACCTGAATCCTCTTCTTCTGAGGGCGGACTTACGCTTCAGATTGAGACCACTTTTGGCTGGCATGTCCCTTGCGTACAATTTTAATGGGAAGGGGCGCGGCGCAGTATGCAATTCGCTCCTGAAACTAAGTGCATGCTCGGGCAGGCGGGATTGGAACTCAGCGCGGGGAGTGTCCCATTATTGCCGTTGTTGTTCGCCGTCGTAGTAACGGTCTTCTTACCGAGCCGAGCGCCGGCATACCAATTGATTCATGATGCGCAAATCCAACGCGAGATCGCGTGGATCTTGCAAACCGATCCTTACCTTGGAGACGATTTTTTCAGGGTACGGGTGCGGAACGGCATAGTATATCTCGAGGGCCACGTCACGACGCTCTGGGAACGGCGTCGGGCCGAACAATTGGCCGGCCAAGTCGAAGGGGTGGTAGCGATAGAGAACAACCTCACGTTTTCCATTTTTCGTAACCGCGAGGCGTCAGAACTGTGGCTCGGACCGCCGTAGCGCGTATCCGGTTTGTTCTCGTTACGCTTTGCGTGCTCCCCATCACAGCCTGCGGCGCGATTCGCGTCCGGCCGCAGGCGACGGTTCCGCCGGCAGCCGACATCCGTCGCGTCGCTCCGCAGCAGGCCGAGCGCCTTTACAAGATCATGGTGCCGCTGCTTCAGGCCATGGACGATCCGCTGCGCCCGAGCGAAGTTCGGATCGGGGTCATAGATGATCCGTCGATCAATGCCGCGAACGCCGGCGGCGGGACTTTCTACGTCACTGCCGGCTTGCTGGAAAAGGCGAACAACGAGCAGCTCCGCGGCATCATGGCACACGAGATCGCGCACGAAGATCTAGGTCACGTGGCCGAAATGCAGGTGCTCGGCGCCGGGCTCAGCGTTGGCGCTTATCTCCTCGAACAGTTGTTTCCGGCCACCGGAATCATCACACCGATTGCTGGCACTTTGATTGCGCGCGGCTACAGCCGCGGCGAAGAATACGAGGCGGATCGCCATGCGGTCGAGATCTTGAGGCGGGCCGGGCACTCTCGGGAGACCTTAATCGATGCGCTAACTTGGGTGAGTAGGGTATCAAACAGCGGGGGCGGCGGTTTTCTTTCCACCCACCCGGCAACGCAGGACCGGATCGAGAGACTCAAGAGCTACGATTGAAAGCGGAGACCAGATGACGAAAATCCGCGTGCTGCTCGCCACGGTTGCGGCTTTGGTTTTTATCATGACCGGAAACACCGACGCGGCTCTGGCGGCTGAGATTGCCGGCGGTTCGGCGATTCGAATTACCGAACCTGTAGAAGGTGACCTCCTCGTTGCAGGGCGAAATGTCGAGATCAGAGCGACGGTCAAGGGCGATCTGGCGGTCGCTGGCGGGCGCGTGAGCATCGAACAACCGGTCAACGGTTACGCGATGGCCGCCGGAAGAACGATTCAGGTGAACGGCCCTATACGGGACGATCTCTGGGCGGCCGGCGCAACCATCGAAGTCAACGCGCCCATCGGCGATAATGCGATGCTAGCCGGGCGCGAAATCAACCTTGATTCGAGCGCTGGAATTCGCGGCGACGGCCGTATTGCAGCAGCCACGGTCAACATCGAAGCTCCGATAGAGCGGAATGTGAAGATCTATGCCCGCACCGCCCGAATTGCGTCGGAAATCGGTGGATCGGTTCAGGCAAACGTTCAGCGGTTGCGAGTGATGCCCGGAGCGACGATCCGAGGCGATCTCCTCGTGAACGGCCCTCATCCTCCGGAGATCGCATCGGGAGCGACGGTCGTGGGACAAGTGCGCTTCAACGAGGTTGCGCAGCGAAGCCAATGGCGTTGGCTGCTGTGGTGGTTATTTAGTTTTGCGGCTTTGCTGACGCTTGGGTTCGCCGCTATCGCCTTCTCACCGTGGTGGACGGAACACGTGGCCTCGAAGATCCGCGAGCGGCCGGGCGCTTCCTTCGCCACCGGTCTGCTCGGATTATTGTTGCTGCCGATCATTGCCGGGCTGCTTCTCGCAACGATCATTGGTATCCCGCTGGCGGTGACGCTGCTGGCGCTCTATGTCGTTGCCATCCTTCTCTCGGGCGTCTTCGTTGCTTATCTACTGGGAGAATTTCTGCTCGACCGGATCGGCCAGCGGGACGCATCGGCGTGGGCACGGATGCTCGTCGGGGCGCTCGTGGTTTCGTTGGTCACCTCCCTGCCCTGGATCGGGGGAATCGCGCAGTTGATCGTACTATTGGTCGGTTTCGGCGCTTTGGTGCTCGAGCGGCGTGAGTCCTCCCGGGGGCCGAGACCTGCCGTGGCGACGGCTTGATAAATTCTACGGACCGGAGGGAACTACCATGAAACAAACGAAAGTGACTCTCCCGGAGCCCTGTTTCACGGAGTCTTTTGACGATAACGCACCTCGACCCGGCTTTATGTGCCCATTCGATCTCCCGCGGCGTCTCGCCAAAGCGATGACCAGCCACCCCCAAATCTTCCTTCAACCGAGACCCGCGTCCTAGCCAAGGCGATCATCGTGACGCCGACAACGAAGTCATTAATGACTGGAGCTATGTGTCCGTAGCCGAGCGAGACAACCGGGCCGATCATCAGCCAGAGGCCCAAAATTATATTGACCTTACCGACGGAACGGGTAACTTCCCACAAGGCGATGATGGCAAAGGTCGTGGCGAGAGGCCCGATAATCAGCTCGGTTGTCCGGCCGATCCCCTCATGGCCAAAGACGGCTGGAGACGCCATGAGCCAAATCCCGAGACAAGCATTAATCACTTGTGCCCAGAGCATTTTGTTACAACCAGAACTCAGAGGTCTGAAGCCAGAGAGCAGAGTGCTGATGTCTGATCTCCGCCCCCGGTTCAACTTAGTCCCCAGAACGCGCGCCACATCGAATTGCCGCGCGCCCTTTCGCGTTTAAAATACTGTAAACTGGCCAGAACTTCGTCGGCTGCCGGGCCGACCATCAGGATCGAGACAAGCGCCGATGCCAGACATAGCGTGCACCAGGCGTCGAAAAGGACGGGTTGGAAGATGACCAACGCGACGCTCACGATGCCGAGCGGCCCGACCGCCAATCCAAAAATGACGACCATCCACGGCATCGTGCGCCAGCGCCTCCGGCCGCCAACCAAGCCGGTGACCGCGTCGAGCAAATAACCGAAAGCGCCAAGCGCTGCATCGGGTATCGGGAGTATATGAGAAATACGCGAATTGAGAATGATCCGGCTCCCCTCGCCGAAGAACGGCTCCCAGACCGTGTCGAGCACACGCCACTGGTACAGCGCCAGATATGCGGCGATCATGAATCCGATAAGCGCCAGACCGACGATGGGCAGTCGCTCCGACCAGCTTGACGGATTCTTGTCCCACCCCGGAGGAATGAGACGAGAGCGTTGAAACGGTTCAACCAATTCGACGCGGTCCCGATTATATTCTTGCCTGGCCATTAATCACTTTCCATTGGACCAGGGGTCTTCTTCTGGGCGATCTTTGCAGTCCGTTCGCTTTGGCTCAGGACATGCTTTGCGCGAGACACTTTTCCCTGCGCTGCAATAGTCGAAATCGTTCGCAAGCTGCGATGAAATTTTCATGCCGCCAAATCTTGGAAAGATAAGACTTTCTCGCGCCAATCGCGCCAAGGTCGCAAAGGGTTCCAGAGTAAGCAGTAAGCCGTGAGCAGTCAGCAGCAAGAGCTGAAACAGCGAGCAGTGAAGGCCGCTTTAACGGCTTACAGCTTACGGCTCACTGGTCACAGTCATCACCGTTACTGCGGCCCAGGCCTGGGATTGGCAGGCAACCGGATAACGCACCGGCTCGCCGTACTCCTCACGGCTAAAACCGGAGACCAGCTCGGGCAATTACTCGGTTGTTGTGCAATTAGTAGACCAGAGACGAGGGCCAATTACGTCCCTTGGCTCCTTCGTTCGTGCCCTTCGTGTCCTTCGTGGTGGTCTTTTTCTCTCCGTTTGGGGGCTCAGCCGAATTTCGAAGGAGGAGCGTATGGCTTATGGCCCGCTTTCTACCTAAGCGGATTCGCTTTATGGCACATTGCACAAAGCCATAGGCCCATAAGCTATATGCCATTGTAGTATGTGAAGGTTATTCACGCGCGCTGTACAGAGCTTCACACGAGGCTTGAAAGCACTGGACTGAAAGGTCGCACCAGGATCTCACCGCTTCAATTTCTCGCGTTTGCCCCATACCGCCTTACGTCGGTCTGTCCCGAATATAGTAAGCAAACCTTCTCTCTTTCATGGTTGGGACAAGTATATATTTTTAGCTCCACCGAACACTACGCTTAATCGCGAACAATCCTCGTGGCATGTACCTTGCGACCTGTTCTTCGGATGCAGAACAATGCAAGAATCTGTCGTGCAGCAAAAATATGGAGGTGACAAAATGAAACAGCTACTCTTAACGCTTGGGGCAGTAGCCCTCGCAACGGCCGTGGGTTGCGCGCCTTTATCACGCCAGCCGACGCAGCGTGAACAGACCGCCGCGATCGGGGGGCTCGCGGGAGGAGCCGGAGGAGCGATCATCGGCAGCTTCATCGGTTCAGCCGTAACCGGCGGTCTGTTCGGAATGCCTTTGGGAGCGGTCGTCGGTTACTACGTCGGTGATCAGATGGCCAATGAAGACAGAATGCGGGAGGCGCGTATGGACGAGCGCGAAGCCGAGTTGGCCCGGCTTCGGCGGGAAAACGAGCGACTCCGCAGCGCCGCCGACCAACCGCCGCGCACCGCTCAACTATCTGGAGAGAATCGAGACGCGAGTCCGGCGCAAGGAAGCGTGTCCGAGCAGAACATAACGCGTTCTCGGGAGGGCACCGAGGGTAAGCAGCAACCTCCTACTAGCGGTCAGCCGGGTCCCGCCAAGTCGCAGCAGGCTCAGCAACAGTTAGCGGGCTCCGAGCAGGTAAGGGTAAAGCCGAGCCAGGTGCGCCAGGCGCAAAAGAAGCTGAACGACATGGGCTTTCACGCGGGACACGCGGACGGCGTGATGGGACCGAGGACGCAAACCGCGATCAGAAACTTTCAGCAGGCAAAGAACCTCGAAGTGACCGGCCGCCTCGATGAACAGACGATGGAAGCCCTTGGAATCGAGGCTGCCGGTCAAGCCGAAACCGGCAAACAAAGCTCTCAGTAGGACGAGCCGGTACGAGGCGCAGGTGTGAGGCACGGCTAGAGGGAAACCAGCCCTCCGGTCGTGTCGCGCGCAAAAAGCGCGCCCCTCCGCTCTGCGGATATTCCGATTCTTTGATTCCCGGCCGGCCCGCCAATTTGCCGAACTATGCTCGGCCCCCTCCGGTTGACATCGGAAAGGGAAAGTCTAGTGTATGCGCCAAAGGACGCACGCCCGGGCAGGCCTTTGCGGAAGCCGCGAGCGGAGGCTGGGTGAGGGTTGCCGGGGCAGGTAACGTCCCGATGAGCAAGGAGGATCCGACGATGTCGAGGTCATGCTTGAAAGGCGCTATCGGCTCGATCGCCGTAGCGGCTCTTATTCTAGTCGCCGCCGCGCGCGGCATGGCAGCCCAGCCGGCGGTCGAGCTGCCCACGGGCTGGAAAACCCCGAGCGAGCTTTATGCCAGGTTGGCGAAAATGAAATTACCTCCGGACAAGCTCGATCAGCTGCTCTATGAAGGCGCCAAGAAGGAGGGCGCGCTCACGCATGCATCCCCCGCCGAAGAGAATCAGGTGGCAAAGCTGCTCGAAGGCTTTATGCAGAAATATCCGGGCATCAAAGCCCAGGGCTTGGGAGGCCAGCAGGAGGACATCAGTAATCGCATCTTGGCCGAAGCGCGCGCTGGGCGGAGCAGCTTCGACGTTGTAAGTATCGGCACCTTCCTGGGGGAGTACCGGAAAGCGAACGCACTCGCCGATCTCTATGATCTGGTGGGGGATGCGCGTTATCCCGCAAAGCTTCGCGGCAAGGATTTCTATTCTTGGAATGTTCTGAGCATGGTGATCGCCTACAACACCAACCTCGTAAAGCCCGGCGAAGCTCCCAAGGGGTACATGGACATGCTCGATCCAAAATGGAAGGGCAAATTTTCGGTTGATACTTCGCCCGACACGTGGATCTTCGGCATGTTGCACAAGTGGGGCCTGGAAAAGACCCGTGATTATCAGAAGCGAATCATCCAGGACCAGCAGGCGCTGATCCGAAAGGGCCACACCAATCAGACCAACCTGCTCGTTGCGGGCGCCTTTCCTTTGAGCATCGAGCTCTACTCGTACAAAGTAGCGGAGCTCAAGAATCAGGGCGCTCCGATTGAAATGGTTCTTCCCGCCGAGTTTATTTCCGCCGAGGCGGCGGGCGACGGAATTAGCAGCCGGGCGCCCCATCCATACGCGGCGCTGCTCTTCGCGCGCTATCATGTTGACCCGAACGGCGGGCAGAAAATTCTCGCTCAATTCGGGCGTGTCATGGCTCACCCGGATACCCAGCTCAAATACAAAGAGCTGCAGCAGTTATCGGCTCAGGAAACACTGGAGCGGATGTCGCTGCTCACGGCGGAAGAGTTGGTCAAATACAGCAAGCCCTATACCGAGATCATCAAGGAGATCTATAATCCGGCGATTCGCGCCGCCAGGTAGAAAGCCCGGCAAAGTGAAACCGCGACAAAGCGCGGCACGCGCCGAGCGCCAACGGCAAGAGCGTTGACCAAGGATCTCGTGCCGCTTTGCGCTCGGCGCTTGGTCCTTGGCCCTTTCCGAGCCTCCATATGAGTACCCAAGCGGTCCCCGTATCATGGTGGCGCTCACTGCGCCTGCCGCTGGAACGATCGCGCTGGCTTAACGCTCAGACTCTCGGCGTCGGGTTTCTCACCCTGCTGTTGATTTGGCTCATCATGGTTCCCCTTGCGGTGGTGATCTGGGGAGCATTTCGCGACGGGCAGCCCGGCGAACCTGGCGAATACACGTTGATGAAATTCGTCGAGGCGTATCAGGGTACGCTGCTCCAGACCATCGGCAACACCCTGGTCTTCGCCCTGGGCGCCGCGCTCGTGTGCATGGCGCTCGGCACGTTGTTCGCCTGGGTTACCGAGCGCACGGACGCGCCGCTCCGGCCCGTGATCTACTCCCTCGCCCTCTTTCCCTTGATTGCGCCCGGAGTCCTGATGGCCAGTGCCTGGGTCCTGGTGCTCCATCCAAAGATCGGGATCGTCAACGTCGCGGCCCGAGCCCTGCTGGGTATGGAGGCAACTTTGTTCAACGGCTACAGCATGGCCGGGATGATCTGGGCGCAGGCGATGGATCAAGTCTCACTGCCGTTCCTGCTCATGGCTGCCGCGTTTCGATCGATGGATCCTTCTTTGGAGGAGGCCTCGGCGGTAGCGGGCGCGCGCTTCGTTACCACGATGCGCAAAGTCACCCTGCCCTTGCTTTTGCCCGCCGTGCTGGCGGTTTTCTTGCTCGTGTTCGTCCGCGCAATCGAAAGCTTCGACGTTCCGGCGGTGCTCGGTGTCCCGGCCGGCGTTCCCGTCTTCGCCACGCAGGTGTTTCTCGCCGTGTGGGATATCCCGCAGGACTACAATGTGGCCTCCGCATTCGGGGTGGGTTACCTCGCGGTGAGCCTTCTCCTCCTGTATCTCTACCACCGCGCGACGCGGATGTCGGAGCGTTACGTGACAGTGACCGGAAAAGCGTTCCGACCGCGGCGCGTTCAGCTCGGTCCCTGGCGTTGGCCGCTTAGCCTCGCTGCTTTACTGCTTCTGGGCTTTGGTGTTGGGTTACCGGTGTTTGTTTTCGTATGGACTTCGTTCGTCAAGTTCTACCAGATTCCGTCGCTCTCGCACCTGCAGCACTTCAGCTTGGATAACTACCGGGCGATTTTGGAACTCCCGCATACAGCGCAAAGCATTTACAACACGCTCCTGGTCGGCATCTCGTCCTCCCTGATCATTGTCCTCCTCGCCGCGATCATATCCTGGATCGTCATCCGGACCCGTGTGCCGGGAAGAAAATTCCTCGACTTTCTTTCGTTCTCGCCGATCGCCATACCCGGCACGGTCATGGGCCTGGCGCTTTTATGGCTTTACCTGGTCGTGCCGATTCCCATCTACGGCACGATGTGGATACTGATCGTCGCATTCGTCGGCAAGTACATCACCGTCGCCGTGCGCTCGACGCACGCTTCGTTGCAACAAATCAGCGTCGAGCTCGAAGAGGTTTCGACCGTGAGCGGCGCGTCTTGGGTGCGCACCTTTTGTTCCGTCGTGCTGCCGCTGATGGCCCCGGGGTTGGTCGTGGCGTTCATCTACACCCTCTCACTCACATTTAAGGTTCTCGCCATGCCGATCTTGCTCGGCAGCATCGAGACCAAGCTGATGTCAGTCACGATTTACAACCTGTACGAGGACGGTCAGTACCCGATGCTTTCGGCGATGGGCGTGATCTTGCTCATGCTGGTCCTCACCCTCTCGTGTATCGGGACCTACATCGGCAGGCGCTTCGGCGTGAAACAGGATTGAGTCAACAAATAAATACCGTCACACCGCGGAGGACACAGAGGACACGAAGGATCGGAAAGTGGTGCCGTGAGGCACTGGCTTTCCTGCCTGACGCGGGCTACCGGCACCACACGGGTTAAATCCCGCTGCCGTAGGCGTGCAGCCCGGCCGGAAGCGAATAAACCTTCAGGTCGTAGAGCCGGTAAATGTTCATCTCCGCGAGCGGCGGCACGTAGACGTGTAACGAGATCGCGTCACAGCCGTTCGGCTGGAGATTCGATACCTGGTGAATAGTCGATCGATCTTCGATTTGGACGTCGCCAGCCCGGTAATCCGTCGATCCGACCGGCTTGATCATTCCGTTAGGCGCAAGCGCAAACGAGCTTTCGGTGAGTATCCCCCGGACGATTTTGACCCCGCCGAGCGAAGTTCCATGATCGTGGATCAAGGACCGCTGGCCGCTTTTCCAGCACATCAGCAGGATTTCAAAGTCATGTTCCTTGACGATCGTATTTCTCTGATACCGATCTTCGCAAAAATTGCCGTGCAAACGCAGCTCGCTCTCTGAAACCTCCAGCCGCTCGAGCGCTCCGATCAACATGTCGCGCGTGACACGGGTCCTCCTCAGGAAACCGATTAAATCGGCCAGCGAGAGGGGCTTTTCGTCTGTTGATCGACGGCTCATGCGCTATGGAGCAGATCATCCGGCCGTATGAGGAATTACTCTGAAACAGCTTTGGCTAGCCGCTTCCTTTTTGCGGGTTCACGTAGCGTTTGCGAGCAAGTCGGCTGGATTGCCGCGCAACAGGTTTGAAAAAAATATATCAGCGAGGAAACCTCTGTCAAGAAACCGTTGTTGCGTGGGGACACAGCGCGCGAACCGGAACTGCAACGAATCGAGTGCCGGTGCTTCTGGAAGCTTAGGCCGAAGACGCTATCAGCAGAGTTTCTAGAGCACGACGTGGTTGGCCGGTGCAGTCCGCCGCCCACCCTGCGGCTCGAGTCGCGGTCGCAAGGCTCGCAGTCAGTCGGCAGACTCTAGCCGAAGGTGATGGACGCAATCGGATCGCTCCGATTAATGCGGCTGCTTCTCTTCAGGTACCCTTTGACGAACCATTCGTACAGCGCCGCCGGCGTGAAGTCCTCGGTATGCCGGCCATGCTGCGCGCTCTCGTAAGAGACGTTGAACACGCCCGATCTTCCGGAGATCTTGAGCAGGCGCGCGCCTTTGACCTCGAGATAAGCGCCGATCGAACGCAAAGCCTGGGGCAGGCTATGCGGATCCGGGCTGCCGGTCTCCTCCCGCATGAGCTGCGCTTCGTGGTCAAGCCAATCGATTTCCTTCGGCGTGTAAATGAGCTGGAGGCCGCTGGCGGAATTCTGCGAAAGCCGGTGGAATATTCGGTGCAATACGGTGCGCACGCCTTGCGGTTTTTTACGTTGCGATTTTACCTGGACAACGTAGTTGGGACCGTCGCTGGTTAGGTCGAACTCCTCGACCCGTAGCGCGTCCAAAGCACACCCGATCGCGCGCAGGGTCTTGGAATAGTGAGCGCTTTTGACCGCGGAGTTTTCACCTAATTCAAACACAGGATCACCCGGATTTAGAGCCATGAGACCTTCTCGCGAGCGCTAGCGCGAGCATGAACCATGCCACGAAGCCAGGGATGATAAATGAAGCTCTTTTTAAGCGTCCGGGAGACATCCGCCGACAAAAATGTTCACCAATGACGAAAGTTGTCATCGGAACCTTTTACCATATATATGGATGCCGCCATCAGATATATGCGCTGCGGTCGGGTGCTCAAGCGGAGCTGAAAGCGTGTTCGGTCAGACTCTGTCGCGAATTTGCTAGACACGTCGGCTGCGCCGGGAGTAGAGGGCTGTTGTGGCGAGCTTGCTATATAAGAATTACCTGATTGTTGCGTCCGCGAGCTTAGACGAGGCGACTCAGAAATGGACCCCTGTGGTTTTCGTAAGCTGGAGAACTCCCGATGGGAAGCGGGAATTTCACACGATCGAGGCGAGCCTTTATCGATTCGACGAGCGAACCGACGCAGAGGCGTTTGGAATACAATTGGCAAAATCCTGGGTCGATGCGCTACCGTAGGGCGACCGGCCGGTTGCGCTACGCAGCAGCGAAACATCCGCCCGTTCTTTCAGCGCAACGGTTGCCTTCTCCTTATTGACGTTTCACATTCGACATCTGACATTTTGCTCTCTGCCTTCGGTCATTGCTCCTACCCTTTGCCGTCATCCGGTTCGACGATCAGCGTCATACCCTCGGCGCCTATGACCTTAACCGGCCTGTTTTGCGGTATCGCATTGCTTTTCGCCAGCGCTTTCCATAGCTCACCCTGAATCTTGATGTAGCCTTTGGGCGCAAGGTTTTCGCGCGCGACGCCGATCTGTCCGATCAACTGTTCGGCGCCGGTTCTACTGTCGTTCTCATAAGCCGAGCGGACGAAAGGGTACATCGCAAGGTCCTTGACCACCCAGAACACAAAGAATCCGACGCCCGCCCACCGTGGCACGGCCGTTTTATCGACGAGAAACCAGAGAAAAAGCCCAAGGATCAACCATTGAGGAAGCTGAAAGAGCAGATATTTTGCGAAAGTACGCATATCGCGTCATTGACCGCAGAGGCGGATCTCAAGGTCCGAGGTCAGAGCTCGAACTGACGGCGCTTCGCGGCATCCATTTCCGATCTCTAACAACTACGGTTGTTCCGACCTCTCTTCTCTAACGTCCGATATCTCACCTCACGCTTCTGCTGAAGTCCGACTTCCCTCCGATCTCTGGTTCCTGGATTTCCGGCGCTCGTCTTGCCAGTCCTGATAGACCGCCAAAGCGAAGATGATACCGCCGAAGATGATGTTATTCCATTTAGCAAGCGGCGTATTGGCGTAGCTGTAAAGAAAGGGGTTTATCAAAGTCAAAAATCCCAATGCCAACACCAGCCAGTCGGCAAAAACAATCTCGCCTTTTCGGCGCGACAGAATCCGGCAGAGTGAAAACGTCGCGATGCCAAAACCGAGGAGCAGGTCCTCCCAAAGCACGGCCAACGCCCGGCGGTTAATAAAGGCAAGAACAAACGGCGATAGCATCAGCCAGAGACCCAGGACAAGCGTTGACCAGACGGATCGTCTCATCCCTTTTCTCCGGTTGAGAGGTCGATCAACGGCAGGCCGGTTTCGGGATCCGGTTTTCGACGGAGATGCCTTGGGGACTCGGTCAGCACCACCTCCAGGGTCGGCCAGACGCGCGCTTCGAGCAAATGCCCGCCGCAAGCCGATCCATCGCGCTTACCCAAGACGACGTGGGCATGAACCTTGGGCTCGTTCCCGCTGAGAGCGATATCGCCGACAAGCGACAGCACCTCGACTTGATCGTCGACCACAATCTTCTCATAGTCTCTCTTGTCTCTATCAAAAAAGCCGAGCACCGCGCTTCGAAAGGCGCCGATCCCGGTGAAGTGACTGGCTTCGAGATGCTGCTGTTTGGCGAAACGGCGCAACTCTCCGACGAATTCATCACCCTTTTCACATACGAGGGCGAAGGTTTTCTGTTCGGCTTCATGTATCAGCTTGCTCTTCATTGTCCGCCTCCGATTTTTCCACACAGATCACAAAGTCTAAAAAAACGATATTTGCGTTCTATACGCTCTTTGTGGTTACACAGTTTCTCTGCGAACTCGGCGCCTCTCCGGTGCGTCACCGCCGAGACTTCGTCGGAAATGTCTGGTGCGTCACGCGCATCCCCTGCGGGACGACGGCTCGGGCCGGAACCGCTACGCCCGCTAAAACCGTTGCATTTTCCCCGATGATTGCCTCTTCGCCGATGGAAGCGCCTGGCCCGACCGCCGCATCCCTTCCGATCACAGCGCCCGCTCCGATTACGGCGCCCGCTCCCACTACGGCTTTTGGTCCCAACACCACGCGGTTTCCAATCGTCGCGTTCCTGCGGACCACAGTGCCGTCTCCGATGATCACGTTGTGACCGATGCTCGTCTCCTCTTCCAAAATGACGTATTCCCCGATCGTAACGTTGTTCCCCACAAGAATTCCGCGGTCGAGCCTGGTGGCGCGCCCGATCACCGGATTATCGCCGATCTTCGCCGCCGCAGGGAGCCGTACGTCGGGAGCAACGCAAGCATCCCCGAACCGCCCGCCGGTGGTGTTCGACTGATCCGGATTTGCGACCGTCGGGCAGTTGTCGTACGGATCCATGATTCCGTCGCCATCGGCATCGTGTTCCGAAGGGGAAGTGGCCGTGACGTGCGGCGGACCATCGGCGAGTAACCGAAAAGGCGACGACCCCAAGACACCCGTCACGAGAATGATCAAGAGTGCCAGCCACATGCTGGTTACCTTCCGACCTCCAGGCTTCGGTGAAGCGTCGTCGCCTCCTCGGATCTGTCCCGTTCTTCGGTTTATGCCGTCGGTGGCCTTGCTCTTTGCGCTCAGCCTTTTGCCATCTCCAGGAGTTGCGCCAGATGTAACGCCGCGCGACCGGTCCCCTGGCGGATCTGCTCACGGCAACTGAATCCATCGGCGACGATCAAGGTTTCGGGCGACGCCTTTCGAACCGTCGGTAGGAGCACGCGCTCGGCGCACTTCATCGATACGCCATAATGCCGTCTTTCGAAGCCGAACGATCCGGCCATGCCGCAGCAGCCCGAATCGAGAATTTCGTATTCCACTCCGAGCCGCCTCAGCAGCGCTTCTTCGCTGCTGACCGTCATGACCGCCCGGTGATGGCAGTGAGCCTGAACGAGAACCTTTTGACCTGGCGCCTGCGGTTGAAATCCCGGCGCCTTCTGCTCCAAAAATTCGCTCAGCAGAAACGTCTGCCGGGACAGCCGCTGCGCATTCAGATCATGAGGAAAAAGCTGGCGCAGCTCGTCACGCATCACTGCCGCGCAACTCGGCTCGAGAAA
>DATMBL010000336.1:0-9028 GCA_035559295.1 Candidatus Eiseniibacteriota bacterium | reverse complement strand
CTCACCCGCCGCGGGAATCTTTTCGACCGCAAACACCACCAGCTGTTTCTCCAAGTGAGTAACGGCCAGGCTCAATAGAACGGGTCGGTTTTGTTGAGCATCGCCCGGCGACCAATGGATGCGGGCCGGTTGGCCTACGATCGCCGAATCGACAACAAGCCCCGAGGCTTCTCGCGCGCGAACCGCATGTTCGCCCGCGAACAACGTCCCGGCCGTAATCGCCACGATGACTGATCCAGGCGGGAAGCGGGTCCCCTTGGTCGTAAGGATCCGCCCTGCGACGACTCCGAAAAGGAACAAGCCCAGGCTGCCGGCGGTGACGAAAAAAAGCCTGCGTTCTTGCTCGCGAACGCGAAATTGAAAAACGCGATTTGCTTTACCGCCACCGGTCGCAGTCGCTTCGACGCTGAGGCGGTAACTCCCGCGGATCGGGAAAACATACTTCCATTCGGTTTTGCCCTTCCTCAGTGGAAGCTCCATATCCAGTAGGCGAACCCCTTCTACCGCCGGAAAATCGGTCGAGAAAAAACGCGGCGGGCGCGGGGCATCGAGTCGCACCCGGACCGTGCCCTCCGGAACTGGAGCGCCATCGCCCTTGATCGCGGTAATTCTGAAGAGGACCGGTTCCGACAACGGACGGAGACTTTGCTCTCGTGGGAAAAAATCGAGCTCGACCGCGATCTCTTCCGCGACCAGTCGCGCGGGCAAGAGCCAGGCGAGGACGAGGACTACCGGGGCGAGCCGGGAGGCCGAGCGAACGACTCTAGCTAGTGGCAAGGAACGATCGCCAAAGCGTGACGGAAGCCGTGGAGCGCGTCGTGAACGGCCGGATATCCTGAAGCCAACAGCACGTACAGCATGACAGCCGTAGCGATAAGACAGGTTCCCGCCTTGATGACAAACAACGTCGGTTCGGTCAGTGTCAGTCCAAATCGATGTGCGGCCGCTTTCTCCATACAGTCGGCGTATTGTTCCCTCAACGTGCGCCCCGAGTCAAGAGCCGAAGGTTGGCGCGCTTGCCGGGTTCTGGTAGCTTGGCTCCCGTCCACCGAGGGCCGGCATCTGGGAAAACAAGGAAAATCTGATATACTTCATCCAGTTTTTTTGGTCGGGTGACGATGCATCACGAGTTGCGCAACAAGACCGGCCGCCTCTCGGAATATTTCCAGCATTTCGTTCGCGTCTTCATCGGCGCGCTCGCATTCGTTCTCTCTTTGCCCTTTTTTATTCCCCCGGAGCACGAACCGGTCAACCGCGCTCCTACGGAACCGCCCGCGCCTTCTGCCGAATCACTGGAGCCGCGCCGCGTCACGGTAAAGCTCAGGCGGGGCGAAACCCTGGGTTCCATCCTTGCACGCCACGGGCTTGAGCCGCCGTCGGCGCACGAGCTGATCTCCAAGGTTCGGCCGCTCATCGATCTCCGAAGGCTCCGCCCCGGCGATCACCTGCACCTGATGATCGATCCAACAGACGAGTCCGTAAAGGGTCTGGACTTTTCTTTGGAGAACGCTCTGGTGCGGGTCAAAACCACGGGCGACGGCTGGTCGGTGGAGCGCCAGCAGATCCCTTCCATCCGCGAACCCTACGCGGTCCGAGGCACGATCCGCCATAGCCTCTACCAAAGCGGTACGGACGCGGGCCTCACGCCGCAGCACATCATCGATCTTGCCAGGTTGTTGGAATACGACATCGATTTCTTTTCAGACTTCCATCCCGGCGATCCCTTCGCCGTAGTCATCGAGCAGATTCGTTATGCCGACGGCCGGCACGTTCCCGGCAAGATTCTGGCCGCGGAACTGGAAGCGAACAACGAAAAAGCCAGTATCTTTCATTTCATTCTCGGTAACGGCAAAGAAGGCTACTACGACAGCGAAGGGCGCGCGCTCCGCCGTTCGTTCCTGCGCGCGCCGCTCAGCTACGCGAGGATTTCCTCCCCGTTCAGTCTCGGGCGGCGCCATCCAATTTTCCGCACGGTACGCCCGCACCGCGCCATCGACTACGCGGCCCCCGCGGGTACGCCGGTGGTCGCGGTCGGCAGCGGCCGCGTGGAATTCAGCGGCTGGCGGGGCGGCTACGGCAAGCTCGTCGAGATCCGCCACGCGGGGGGCTATACCTCCCGTTACGGTCATTTCTCCCGGATCGCGCGCGGTATTCGCCGCGGTGTTACGGTCAACGCCGGCGATGTGATCGGGTACGTCGGGCAAACCGGGCATGCTACCGGACCGCATCTCCATTTCGAGTTTCTCCGGCGCGGGGAAAAGATCAACTTCCTCAGCCTGAAGGTTCCGCGCGTGGAGCGTCTCGCGGGCCCGGACCTCGAGCGTTTCATGGCGGCGCGAAACGAGCGCTTGCAACTACTCCGCGCGCACAAGACCGAGATGCAGCTCGGCGCGGGTTAGCGGCCCCGTGATGAACCGTTCCTACCTGGGTTCGCCGGCGGGAGTTTGCGGCCGAATTTTGGAAACCCAGCCGCTCTCCGGCTCCTTGCCTTGAAGCGCAGCCCACAACTCGGATACGATGGCGCAACGCCGCGTGAGCTTTGAACTCCCGGCGACGTTCCACGAACGCCGCCGCCACGCGCCCGCATGGGCGCTTCAAGGTCATGGAATTCGGTATCTTCGATCATCTCGACCGCGGGGATCTCCCGCTCAAGGATTATTACGAGGCGCGGCTCAGGCTCGTAGAGGTTTACGATCGGGCAGGCTTCTATGCCTACCACGTCGCCGAGCACCACTCGACGCCGCTGGGCATGGCCCCGTCGCCCAGCGTCTTTTTAGCCGCGGTAGGCCAACGCACTCGGAGACTCCGTTTCGGACCGCTGGTTTACGCGTTGCCGCTTTATCACCCGATTCGCCTGATCGAGGAGATCTGCATGCTCGATCAATTGAGCGGGGGTCGCCTGGAGATCGGCTTCGGGCGAGGCGCCTCCCCGATCGAGCTCTCATTGTACGGTCAAGATCCCGCCAGGGCCCCGCAGATTTACGCCGAGGCCCTCGAACTGGTGCTCCACGGGCTGACGGCGAAAACGCTCACGTTCAAGGGCGATTTCTTTTCGTTCGACAACGTTCCTATGGAGCTCGAGCCGTTACAGAAACCTCATCCGCCGATTTGGTACGGCGTGCATTCTCCGGAGAGCGCCGAGCGCGCGGCGCGTAAGGGGTTAAATATCGTCAGTTTGGACCCGGCCGGAAAAACGCGTCAGTTCACGGCGCGCTATCGCGAAGTTTGGCGCCAGTCCCAAATCGACGACAAGCCGCTGCCGCGGCTCGGTCTCGGGCGGTTCATTGTTCTAGCGGAACGCAACGACGATGCCGTGGCACTGGCGCGCCGGGCCTATCCCGTTTGGCACGGAAGCTTTAACCACTTGTTCCGAACGCGCGGGGGCCCCGGTCCGGTTCACCAGAGGCCGCCGGACTATGAAGGTCTCGTTCAAACAGGACAGGGAATCGCCGGAAGCCCCGAGCGCGTGACGCGGTTTCTCAAATCTCAACTGGAAGAGTCGGGAGCGACCTATCTCGTCGGACAGTTCGCGTTCGGGGATCTTTCGTTCGAAGAGGCATCCCGTTCGATCGAACTGTTCACCGATCAGGTGATGCCTGCATTAAAGAAGCTTTGAGCGTTGAGCTTTGAGCATTAAGTTCCAAACGATTAATCTCAAAGCTTTTCTCTCAACGCTCAATGCTTTCTATTTTAGGTGCTTGGCGAAAAAGTCAATCGTCCGGTCCCACGCGAGCTTCGCGGCGGCGGCATTATAGTTCGGTCCCGTTTCGTTGCCAAAGGCGTGGCCCGCATCGTACCAATACGATTCGAACTTGACCTTGCCGTCCCGCAGTTTAGCCTCGAGCGCCCGCGCGCCATCCGGGCTGAAAGCGGCGTCCTTCTCGGCTAAATGCAGTTGTAAAGGGATCGAAATCGTTCTTACGTCGCCGGCTTGCTCCGGCGGGTAGCCGTACCAGGAAGAAGCGGCATCGACTTCCTTGACGTAGAGAGCCGTGAGAATCGTCAGTGCCCCGCCCATACAGAAGCCGACAACTCCGACCTTTCCGCTCGATTGCTTCAGGTACCGCGCGGCGCCCCCGACATCCTGAGTCGCAGCGTCGGCGAAATTCAGGTTCGTCATCAAGTGATTCGCCTCCGCCGCCTCCAGCGTTACCTTGCCTCTGTAAAGGTCGGGTACGAGCGCTCGATAACCGAGCCCCGCAAGTCTGTCCGCAACGCCTTTGATTTGGTCATTCAGGCCCCACCACTCCTGGATCACCACGACCCCCGGCGCCTTATCGCCGGCTCCCGGAGTTGCCAAATAACCGCTACATTCTTTGCCATCGGGCCGCTTAAACGTAACCGTCTGTCCCATACTCGCCTCCTCCGGAGCTTTTTGGTTTACCTATCAAAGCATTTTCACTTGTCAATGCGCGTTGCCTCAATTTCGACCGCGCCTAGGAAGCGCGGCAGATCGCAGGGGGCGAAGTTTGCTGCAGTTTCGGGCCGGCCGCCCTCTTGACACCTCCGGCTCCTGTAAAGAGCCCGGCCATGCTATGCTTGAAGTATGGCACGGGAACGTCGCTTGATCTGGCCGGCGGCGCTTGTTGCGCTCGTTTCGATCGCCGGTTGCAGCCAGCGGGATCGGTTTGGCGAGCCGGTTGTTAAAACGCCGCGCGCGGCCGCCGAGGCGCGGCGAGAAGAGGCGCTGATCCAGGAGATCCGCCGTCAAAATGAGTTCGATCAGCTTCGGTATGAGCAACGTAGAACGGAGATCCGACAACAGATCGATCAGCTCAGGGCGCAAGAGGCCGCTTCCGACGCGCGATCGGTCGATTGGGACAACAGCCAGCGCCGCCTCGACCAGCTCAAAACGGAACAGCAACTCGACCGGCTGCAAAGCGAGCTGCAAATGGACCGGCTCCGGCGCGAGCAGGACCAGCTTCGGCGTCAGGAACAAATCAGGGAGTTGCAGCGCCAGCAGCAGATGGAGTTTCTCCAGGAGCAGCAGCGGCGCATGCAGCTACAGCAGCAGCTCGATCAGCTGAAACGCTGATTTTTCAGCTTTGAGCGTTGAGAGAAAAGCGTTGAGATCGGAGTTTATACTCAAACCTCAAAGCTCAACGCTCAATGCTTAATCAGTCACCCTTGACAAACGCGCGCCTCGAACACTAGGCTCGACGTCAAGAACGTTAGGAGTGAAGAACGGCCCAAAGCGGCCTTCGAGTACTCGCTCGGCATGCCGTGTTGGAGCAAGTTCATAGGAGGTCTCATGGATACGCAGACGCTGACGGATACGCATCAAGAAAACGCGCTCGAGCGCTTTGTTCGAAAAACCCGTGAACTCTTCGCTCGGGAATCGGATCTCGATCAACGCTGGAATGCCCTGAAACCGATTCTGGCCGAACTGCTCGCCGATCCCGAGGTGCTCGCCGCATCGAAGCACTGGCCCGATTGCGTCCCCATGGACGGCAGAGCCGAGAATCTCCTGTTCTACGAAGATCCGGACTACGGCTTTGCGATCAACGGCTTGACCAAGGGCGATGCGAGGCAAGGGCGCGCGGCGCGCATCCACGATCATGCCCACATCTACACGCTTTACGGTGTTCTCGACGGGCACGAGCGGATCATTCGCTACGAGCGGCTCGATGACGGTTCGCGCCCTGGATACGCCGAAATCCGCAAGACCAGCGACGTCCTTGTCGGTCCCGGCGAAATCGATCTGGTGAAACCCTATGAGATTCACACCGAACTGACCGTTGGCGAGCGCACGGTCGCCGTCATCATCCGAAGTCAAAAGGGCGGAGGCTTTAACCAGGGAAGATATGTTCCGGAAAAGAACGAGTACTACGAGAGTTTGGGCCCGCGCCAAACGCCATGCGAGATGCTGCCGAGGCGATAAGGCACCCTCGCGCCTGCAAGGCCATGAATCAAGAAACGACGCAGCAGCGCTGGGGACTTAAATCAGACGTGAAAGAGAGGTTCCCTATGTCGGCCCAAGAATCCCGTGAGCCACCTCTCGATTGCATTCAGGCCGCCTTGAACTATCTCGTGGATACGGGCGAGAAGCCCGCGACCTATTCGAGGGAGCTTGGTTCCGAGCGCAAGGGGACGTACCGCGAGTACGTCGTCAACATCTACAACGGCCGGCCCGTTGCCGACCGCTTCTCTCTCGAGCGCGAAGGCTTCGTCTTCGTCAAGCATGACACAAAGGTGCGCGATTTCTATAACGAAGACGAGGTTCGGGCCGTGTACTACCCGGAAGTCGAACAGCTGGTAAAGCAAACCTCCGGGGCGCAGCGGGTGTTCGTTTTCGACCACACGCTACGCTCCGGCGACAGCGGAACCCGTGAGGAGAAAAAGATCAGCGGGCCAGTGCGCAATGCGCACAATGACTATACCGAATGGTCGGGTCCGCAGCGGGTACGCGACTTATTGCCCGATGAGGCCGAGGCGCTGCTCAAGCGCCGCTTCGCGATCGTGCAGGTGTGGCGTCCGATTCGGCTCCCCGTGCTGAGCGAGCCACTGGCGATCGCCGACGCGCGCACCATGGGAACCAAGGAGCTGATCGCAAGCGCGCGCGTCTACCCGAACCGGGTCGGGGAAACGTACCATATGACGTTCAATCCGAACCACCGCTGGTACTACTTCCCGAAGATGGAGCGAAACGAAGCAATTGTTTTCAAGACCTACGACTCGGCGACAGATGGGCGCGCGCGTTGGACGGCTCACTGCGCGTTTGACGACCCGACTAGCCCTCCGGGCGCTCCCCCGCGCGAAAGCATCGAGATGCGCACGCTGGCATTCTTCGACCGGGGTTAATAGAAGCAGACCCCCACCACAACATCACGAAGAGCACAGAGCGGCCAGCGGCAACAAAATAGAAATATCTCGCGCAAAGCTCGCAAAGGGCGCCAAGTTAAAAGAATAAATTTATTTGGATCTGGGTTGCGGGGCCTTTGCGACCTTGGCGTGCTTGGCGCGAGGAAATTTAGTTTTCCGACAGTTGCGGTCGAAAGCAATCCCCCACGTTCAATCGGCGACCGCCCACTGGAGATGGCGCTCGAGGAAATCGACCACCAGCGGCCATGACAGCTCGGCGGCATGGGGATGGTAGCCGACGGCGCCCGGATCGACGTAGCCGTGGCCTCCAAAAGGAAAGAAGTGCCACTCCAACGGCTGCCCGTTCTCCCGAAACGCGAACATCATCCTGTCCTGCACAGGGATCACGGTGGTCACGTCATCCGCGCCGTAGAGGATGATCGAGGGACAGCGAATTCTTTTGGCTGCTTCCGAGGGATGCACCGGGCGCATCGGCGTCGTCGGCTCGTCCCTCACGGTAGGATAGTAACCGACGAACGCCCTCACTGCGGGAGTGGCCGCCACGAAATGAATCGCGATCCGGCCGCCCATGCAGTAGCCGCATACTGCCACTCGGTCGCGATTCACGTGCGGTTGCGCCAACAGAAAGCGCCAGCTCTCGGTTAGAACCCGCGTGAATTCTCCGTCCGAGGTTTTGGCCTGAATCTGCGATCCGGTTTCGATGTGCGTTGCGGCCGGGTAGCCGAGCTGTTCAAAAACGTTGGGCGCAAAGGTGCTGTAGCCCAGCTTGGCGAACTTGCGTGCTTCGATTTTGATGTAGTCGGTGAGCCCTCCTTTCGGGTGGATCAGCAACAGCGCCGGGCCGGGCTCCTTTCGCTGCGGGTAAGCAAGAAACCCGGCCACCCCGTCCCGCGCCGTACTGAACAGTCTCTCTGTAATCTGCATGATCGCATCCTTTCGTCGATGCTCGGCGGAAATTAACATGTCTCCGTTCTCGTTGCCACATCTTCATCGTTCATCTAAACTCGTTCGGAGGCCTCGGCACCTTTGATGTTTCAGCGCGCCTCGTTCTCCGCACCCACGGCGTCCAACCTGATCGCGACGCCGCGATTTTGCAGATCGGGAGCGACAGCGGCCGCGTAGCCGCGCTTCGAGCAGGCGGAGCCGATACGATCATCGTTCCCGTACGGCCAACGTGCCGCTCAAGCGAGAAGGTTTCAATCAGCTGGCATTCGTCGTTGTCGAGTTCACGAGCAACGGCTATACGACCACGGATCAACGGATCAAGGAGCACCCGGGGAGTCATACGCGCGCTTTACCGCGGGTGCGCTTTTCCAAGGAGCGGCCGGACGAAACCGTTGCGGTTATTCAAAGAGAATGGAAAGTCGAACCGGATGTGGCGCAGGAATGTACCGATCGATCGTTCTCGCCCTCAACGAGGACGGGGCGATCGGCGAGACTCAGTTAAAGGTCCACTTCGACATCATACAAGAGTCAAACAAGGACTTGGGCGAGATTTCGCTTTCGGGGGTGGCTGATTTCCGGTTTGCCGGCGAAGTCAAACGTGAGCTTAGCGCGAAGTCAACCCTGTCGGCTTGGAACGCCTTGGGAAGGCTCAGTCCCGCGACTGGAGCACCTGCCCGGCCAGATTGGTCACTTTGTTCACGCGGATGATCACGGCCGCGCCCTTTCGCTCCGGATCTTTTTCCAGCTCCGCCGGCACGGTTCGGGCCATCACCTGCTCTCTCACCGGACCGGACTCGTGCACCGTCGCGATTCCGTGAAAGCGCCAGTTCACCCGGGTTTTGGGGTCGCGAAACAGCACGACGACTTTGGGATTTTCGAGAACGTTCTTGAGATGCTGCCGTCGCGTGCGTTCCCAGTAGGCCAGCGACTCCTGGTCGAACACCATCATGCTTCCCTTGTAGCCGATATCGGGCTCGCCGTCCCGGGAAGCGGTGGCGAGAATGCACGGACAGTCGTTGGCCAGGGCGTTGTCAACCAGATCGCGCATTTGATCGGCGAGTTTGATCATGGCCGGATACTAGAAAAGTTCCGGACTCGCTGTCAAGCTCGCGCCTTTGGGGTCACCCGCTCCTGTCCCCGAACAAACTTTTCGGTTGCTCAATGGGTAAATCCCCGTTCGGGTGCGCCGGGGTACTTGCCGTTCTTTAGTCCTAATCGGCCGCAGCACGGCCGGATGAGGAATTTAGCTCGGCGGGAACCC
>DATMBL010000335.1:0-3091 GCA_035559295.1 Candidatus Eiseniibacteriota bacterium | reverse complement strand
TGTGCTGGTTCACGATCCCGATCTGCGAGCGCAGCGACGCGAGCGTCAGCTCGCGGATGTCCACACCGTCCATCGTGATCCGGCCGGCCGTCACATCGTGAAAGCGCGGGATCAGATCCGCGAGCGTGCTCTTGCCCACGCCGCTCACGCCCACGACGGCAACCATTTCCCCGGCGCGCAACTTCAAGTTGATGTGCTTGAGCACGGGCCGTTCGTCGTAGCCGAAGCTTACGTCGTGAAACTCGATCGCGCTGCTGAATTTGGCCGCGGGCGTTGCGCCCGGCTTTTCCCTGATCTCCGATTTGAGGTCGAGAACCTCGAAGACGCGCTCGGCGCCCGCAATCCCCTGCTGCAGGATGGCGTACGTTTTGGTGAGACCTTTGAACGGCTGGTACATGAGAAACATCGCGGTCAGGAACGCCATGAACTCGCCCGGCGTGCGCCCCCCCGCGACCACGCTCCAGCCGCCGTACCATACGACCGCGGCGATGGCGAAGGCGGCGAGGACTTCCATGGTCGGGGCGACGAGCGCTTTGATCCGACTTGCCCGCAGCTGCTGCTTGAACAGGCGGCGGCTTTCGTCGTAGAAGCGACGGATTTCGTATTCTTCCATGCCGAAGGCCTTGACCACGCGGTTTCCCTGGATGCTCTCCTGTAGCAGCGAGGTCAACGCGCCCGTCGAGATCTGCCCGCGCCGCGTGAACCGTTTGATCTTGCGGCTGAGACGCATGATCGGCAAGACGGAAGCCGGAAACGCCACAAACGCGATCGATGCGAGAACCCAGTCCTTCCAGAACGCCACCGACACGAGCACGACGAGCGAGGCCGAATCGCGGAGGATGGAAGCGAGCGCGTCGGTCAGACTCGCCCGCATCAGCCCGACATCGTGACCGACGCGCGAGATCAGCGTGCCGGTCGGATGACGATAAAAAAACGACAGCGGCATGAACTGCAGGTGGCGGTTCAGGCGGTTGCGCACATCGTTCACGATCCGCAGCCCCACGTAATCGGTCAGGTACGCCTGGCCGAAATGAAATCCCCCTCGAACCGCAAACAGTACGACGACGGCAGCCGGGATGTAGTAGAGCATGGTGACGTCTTTTGTGACGAAGACATCGTCGAATATCCGTTGGACCAGGAAAGGCATGACGCCGTCGGTTGCGCTGTGCCCGAGCATGCACACCAACGCGAGGGTGAAATAGGGCCAGAGATAAGGCTTGAGCAGCGGCAGCAGGCGAAAATAGGTTTTCACGGTTCGATCCGAGTAGACGTCTGTCACGCGATCATCGAGACCGCCAGATCCGCGACCCGCGCGGCCGCCCCGCCGGCGCCGAGCTTTTCCTTGACCGCGCCGAGCTTGGCGATCATCCGTTGCCGCACCGATGGCTCGTCGAGCAGCGCGCGGGTTTCCCGCACCACGGCTTCGGGTTGAAAATCGGACTGGATCAGTTCGGGAACGATCGCCTCACCGGCAATGATATTGACCATCGCGATGTGTTCAACGCGCACGAGCAGGCGCGCCAGCCAGTAGCTCGGCCACGCGAGGCGATAGACCACCACCATCGGCTTCAAGAGGAGCGCGCTTTCCAGTGTCGCGGTTCCCGAAGCGGTCCAGACCACGTCCGCGGCGTGGATAATGTCATAACGGCCTTCTCCGGCAATCGGAACCCTGAGCCTTCCCCGGCCGAGCAGCCGCTCGAGCTCGGCGCGTTCGACCGTCGGCGCTTTGACGCAGACGAACTGGACGCGCCGTTCGCTGCTTAAGATCTCCGCCGCGCGCAACAAGCGCGGTAGGTGATAGGCCAGCTCCTTGCGGCGGCTCCCCGGCAAAAGCGCTATCGTCGGTCGGCTCGCATCCAGTCCGACGCGCCGCAGCGCGGTCTCTCGGTCGGCGTCGGCCTTGACGACGTCGAGCAAGGGGTGACCGACGAACACGGCCTTGATGCCAAACCCCTCGTAAAACCCCGCCTCGAAAGGAAAGATGACCGCAAGCCGATCCACGCGCTCGGCGATCTGGCGCACCCGGCCCCGGCGCCAGGCCCAAACTTGCGGGCTTACATAGTAAAGCACGGGGATCCGCAGCCGTTTGGCGCTCCTCGCCAGGCGCAGATTGAATTCCGGAAAATCGATCAACACCACGAGATCGGGTTTGCGCTCCCGCAGCACTCGCTTGAGCAGGCGGAAAGCGCGCCAGATGTTTGCTGCGTTGCCGGCCAGCTCGACCAGTCCCATGCCTGTAAGCCGCGCCACGCTGAAAAGCGGCTCGAATTCGAGTCGCTCCATCTGCTCGCCCGCGACCCCGAACAGCTCGAGGTTCGGATCGCGCCGGAGGAGCGCCCGGACGAGTTCCGCGCCCAGCAGGTCCCCCGATGCTTCGCCCACCACAACCATGATTCGCCGACGCGCGCCGGCCGCCGCAGCCCTCATGATAAACCGGCTCAAAGCTGGGCGCGAATGGCCGATGCGATTTCGAGCGCGCGCAACCCCTCGCGCCCGCCGACGAGCGGCGCCGCGCCGCTGCGGACGCATTCGAGAAACGACTCGATCTCATCCGCAAGGGGATCCCCTTCTCTGATCTCCAGCGTCTCGCCGCGAATATCGAGCCAACCGCCCCCGGCCGGAGGCTTGCGGAACACCTGCGCCCGGCGGTGGTCGTAGTCGATCGAGATGTAAGCGTCGGGCTGAAAGAATCGGACTTTGCGTTCTCGCTTCATCGAAACGCGGCTCGAAGTGACGTTCGCGATACACCCGTCGGCGAATCGGATCCGCGCATTGGCGATGTCCGGCTGGTCCGTGAGCACGGCAACCCCCACGGCTTCGACTTTTTCCACGGGCGCGCGCACCAGACTCGCGATCACGTCAATGTCGTGAATCATGAGGTCCAGGACCACGTCCACGTCCGTGCCCCGCTCGACGAACGGAGCGAGGCGATGGCATTCGATGAAACGCGGCTGGCGAATCACCCCGTCGAGGCGGCGGATCGCGGGATTGAACCGCTCGAGATGCCCGACCTGCAGCACAACGCCTCCGCGTTCGGCGAGTTCGACCAGCTCCCGGCCCTGCGCGAGATCGACCGCCAGCGGCTTTTCGA
>DATMBL010000334.1:0-5990 GCA_035559295.1 Candidatus Eiseniibacteriota bacterium | reverse complement strand
TGATCGCGACCAACAATTTTTTGAGCACCCTGGGCGTGATGCTCGCTTCGGCCTTTCTGTGGTGGTTCAGCGATCTCTTCGGCATGCGGTCGGACCAGATCATGTTGCTCCTGGGGTTGCTGACTTTTGTTCTCACGGCATACGCGCTTTACGTCTTGCCGGAGTTCGTCGTGCGTTTTGTTCTCTGGATTTTGACGCACACGCTTTACAGAATCAGCGTCATCGGCCGCGAAAACATTCCGGTCCGCGGCCCGGCACTGCTCGTCTCCAATCACGTCTCGTTCGTCGATGCGTTCGTGATCGGCGCCTCCATGCAGCGTTTCATCCGTTTCATGCTGCATCAGGATTATTATGATCTACCGGTGCTTCACTGGTTTTTTCGCCTGATGAAATGCATTCCGGTTCCCAAGACCCCCCGGGGCATCGCGGAGTCGCTCCGGCGCGCGCGCCGGGAAATCGAAGCCGGCCAGGTGGTCTGCATTTTCGCCGAGGGCGCGATCACGCGCACCGGGAGGTTATTGCCGTTCAAGCGCGGTTTTGAAAAGATCGTCCGCGGCACGGACGTGCCGATCGTGCCCGTTCACCTCGATCAGCTCTGGGGCAGTGTTTTTAGCTTTCAGGGCGGACGCTTTTTTTGGAAGTGGCCGCAATCGATTCCCCGGCCGGTCACGGTCTCGTTCGGCGCCTCCATGCCCTCGGGGTCGAGCGCCGCGGAAGTCCGGCAGGCGGTTTCGCTCCTCGAAAGCGAAGCGTTCGCCACGCGCAAGAGCGTGAACGACCTGCTGCACACGCGCTTCATTCGCGTCGCAAAGCGCCGGTTTTTTTCTTTCTCGATCGCGGATACCACCGGAGCGAGGTTAACCTACGGTCAAGCGCTCCTCGGCGGCTTGTTGTTGTCGCGCTGGATCAGGAAAACCCGCCCCGAGGAGACGATGGTCGGCATTTTACTGCCGGCTTCGGTTGCCGGCGCCGTAGCGAACCTCGGCGTTTCTCTTGCAGGCAAGATCCCCGTGAACCTCAATTTCACCGCGGGCCCGCAGTCGATGGGCGCGGCCGTCGAGCAGTGCTCGATCCAAACCGTGCTCACATCACGGCTGTTTCTGGCGAAAGCCAACATCGACCCCATGCCCGGGATGGTCTATCTGGAGGACGTGCGGGCAAGCTTCGGCTTCATTCGAAAACTCCTCGTGCTTGTCGTCGCGCTCGTCCTCCCCAGTGCCTGGATCGCGCGTCGATACCGAAACCGCAGGCCCGATGAGGCCGCCACCGTGATTTTCTCGAGCGGCAGCACCGGGCGGCCGAAAGGGGTCATGCTCTCCCACCGTAACATCTTGTCCAACATAGAAGGCGTGCGCCAGGTGATCGAATTTGACGCGGCCGACCGCATCATGGGCACGCTCCCCCTGTTCCACTCCTTCGGTTTCACCGCAACGATCTGGTTGCCGCTCCTGGCCGGCTTCGGCGCGGTGTACCATCCCAACCCGATGGATGCCAAGACGGTCGGCGAAACGGTACGCGAACACAGGGCCACGCTGCTCATCAGCACGCCGACGTTCTACAGCAGTTACATTCGCCGCTGCAGCGCGGAAGAATTTTCGAGCTTGCGCTATGCAATCGCCGGCGCGGAGAAGCTCCGCGACTCGATCGCGCGCGCGTTCAAGGAAAAATACGGGTTCGATCTGCTCGAAGGTTACGGTTGCACCGAGCTCTCGCCCGTGGTCGCGGTTAACACCCCCGATGTCGGCCGTGACGGCGAGAAGCAAACCGGCAACAAGCCCGGCACCGTCGGTCAGCCGATCCCGGGTGTGAGCGTCAAGATCGTGGATCTCGAAAGCGGAGAGCCGCTTCCGCCCGACCGGGAGGGCTTGCTGCTCGTCAAGGGCCCGAATTGCATGCTCGGTTATCTCGGGGCCCCCGAGTTGACGGCCGAAGTCATGCGCGACGGCTGGTACGTGACCGGCGACGTGGCGACGATCGATCAAGACGGCTTCATCCGGATCACCGACCGCGTATCGCGCTTCAGCAAAATTGCCGGAGAGATGGTGCCGCACGTGCGCGTCGAGGAAACGATCAACCGGATTCTCGGGAGCCCTGCATCGGCCGTGGTCGCGCTCCCTGACGAGCAAAAAGGCGAGAAGCTCGTTGCCTTTTACACTCAAAACGGCACCAGCGCCGCCGAGCTTTGGGAACAGCTGCAACACAGTGATCTGCCGAACCTGTGGATCCCACGGCGCGATCACATCTTTTTCGTCGAAAGCCTGCCGCTTCTCGGATCGGGCAAAGTCGATCTGAGAACGTTGAAAGCGATGGCGCTCGAGCGGGTGCGGCTCTCGCGCCAAAGCTAAGCGCGTCGATTATTGGGTGGGTATCGGTTTCCGGCGGGCGAGATTTGCACGAGCGAGACACGCGTGTTAAAAAAGCCGATCGAGGAGGAGCGAATGGATTTTCAGCTGCTGGCGGACAAAGCCCTTCGAGGCCTGATTCCCGAGCGGAAGGAACTCGAGGCCGTGCTCGAAGCCTCGGACGAACGACTGCCGGAGCTGTTGAGCGCCGCATTCAAGGTGCGCTACCGCTATTTTGGCAAGCGCGTGCAGGTGCACGTACTGATGAACGCGAAAAGCGGGCTCTGCCCCGAGGACTGCCATTACTGTTCGCAGTCCGCCGTCTCGACGGCGCCGATCGACAAGTATCCGTTGGTTGCGAAAGAAAAGTTGATCGAGGGCGCGCTCAAGGCCAAAGCCGCCGGAGCCGTCCGTTTTTGCATCGTCAACAGCGGGAGGGGGCCGAGCGAGAAGGAAATTCACGCCTTAGCCGAAGCCGTTCGCGCGATCAAGCGCGAGGTCGCAATCAACATCTGCTGCTCGCTTGGCCTGCTGGACGAAGCGAAAATTCAAGCGCTGAAGGACGCCGGTGTCGAGCGCATCAATCACAACTTGAACACCAGCGAAAACCATCATCCGCGGATCTGCACCACGCATACCTACGGCGACCGGGTCGCCACCGTACAAGCCGTGAAAACGGTCGGTCTATCGTCCTGCTGCGGCGGCATCGTGGGTATGGGCGAAAGCGATCGCGACGTGATCGATCTCGCGCTGTCGCTCCGACGACTTGGCGTCGATTCCATCCCGATCAACTTTCTCCATCCGATCGAGGGCACGCCGTTTGCCGGAATGAACCATCTGACGCCGCAGCGGTGTCTTAAGATTCTCTGCTTGTTTCGCTTCGTCAACCCCGATAAGGAGTTGCGTGTCGGAGGCGGCCGCGAACGCAACCTGCGCTCGCTCCAGCCTCTCAGCCTCTATCCCGCCAACTCGCTCTTCGTTAACGGTTACCTGACCACCCCCGGCCAGGAAGCAAGCGACGCGCACCGGATGATCGCCGACCTCGGGTTTGAAATCGAAGACCGGCTGCCCAATTAACCTCCCGTGTCCGGGCGGTTGATTCGCCTCTGAGTTTTTGCTGTGCTGAAAACAGCCAGCAAGCGATCTCTCCCGGGCTCTAGCGTGAGCGGAGGGCAAAAGGAAGGCGGCCGTTCCGCGTGCGCTCTCGACGGATCGCTGACGCCGGCGCGCCGACGACGGATCCTTCGCCGACCAAATGGACTCTTGCCGAGCTCCTGCTGAAAGGGCCGGGGGAAAAGCCATGGAAATAGCCATCAAACTCGCCACTCGAGACTTTGAACGGCTGCGTGCCGGCGCGACCGCAGACTCACCGCTCCTGAAGACGCTCGAGAAAGCCGTGCCGATCGATCACGCGGTCGAGGGAGTGCTGTTTCGGGGCTATGAAATTCCCTGCAACGAAGAGCAGGCGCAGGACATCATCGAGCTGGCGAGGCGGTGCTGCCCCGAAGTCATCCCGGAGATTGAAAAAGCGCTCGGCGCCGTCCGGCCGTGAGCGGAACCGCCCATCCGTGAGCGCTCCCGCATAGGAGCTTGGGCTTCCGCGGACGGTAACGGCCTTGGCTCGCTGCCCGCGGGCAAACTTTTGTCCCGATCGATCACTTTTGTCGGAAAAGTACGGTTTAAAGCTACCACAGGCGGACCTATCGGCCGACTGGAGATGGCCTTGCGATTGCTTCACCCGAGCCGTGTCAAAGCGCGAGGGGAAAATGAGCTTGAACCTTCGAAGACATCTCCAACGTACCGTTTTCGCGGCTTTTTTAACTTCGATATCAGCCTGCAACCTGGCGTCCGATGATGTCGGAACCAAGAGCGCCTCGCTGCCGGCGCCGAAACTATCCTCGACCAAAGTCGCAAGCCTTGCGGATGTCGAGGTGCGCGTCACCGGGCTTCTCTTTTACGCGAGCGGCATCTCCGATATTCCTCCGATCGAACCCAAATACAACACCCGTTTTCGCCAGGCGACAACGAGCAAAATTTACCCGGAGATACGGCTGGCTTATCCTCCTCCGGGGAAGAAAATCCATTTCACGGTGACGGTCCACGTGCGCGAAAAGGGCCGGACGTTCAGAATCGTCGATTACCCGACGCGGATCGAACCGGAGTGGACATCGTCGCAGCACGCCGTGGATATCGGCGCATTCGGACCGGGCACCTGGCCGCCCGCCGTTTACGAAGCCGATATCCACATCAACGGTGAAAAGGTCGCGACGGGAACGTTCGAGGTTTACTGAATCGGCCCTTTTCCCTCCGACCTCGATGCTCGCCACAAAAGCCCGGCTCGCGTTGGAGCAGCGCGCCGAGATATGTCAGAGTGATTCCAGCCGAGAAGCGATGCGCACCAAGACGGCGATCCTTTCGATCGAAAATCTGAAAGCGGCCGATATTCCGGCGCTGCGTCAAGCGCTGGCGGCACTCCCGGGAGTCGAAGCGATCGATTTCAGTATCGAGCGCAGCGTCGCAGTCATCGAATTCGACCCGGCGCAATCGCACATCGACGATTTTTTGCGCGCCGTCTTGAAGGCGGGATTCAAAGTACTGTAGAGGCATAGTTCAAGCCGTTGGAATCGTTCCAACCGTTCAAGCCGCCAACCCGCGTATCATTTGAACCGTTTGAACCGATTTCAATTGCCCGCCACGGTCATTTTCGCGATCTTCAGCGTTGGCGCGGAGATTCTCGAGCGCATTTCGAGATCATTGCCCACGACCTCGATATCGTGAAACATCTCGCTGAGATTCCCCGCGATCGTGATCTCTTCGACCGGATATGCAAGTTCGCCGTTTTCGATCCAGATCCCGGCGGCGCCGCGCGAGTAGTCTCCGGTTACGAGATTGACGCCGAAGCCGATCGTTTCCGTCAGGTAAAGCCCGCGCTTGACGGAACGGATGATCTCTTCGGGTTTCGCGACGCCCGGCGCGAGATAGAAATTCAACGGCGCAACGCCGGGCGGGTCGCCGACGGAACGTGACGCATTCGCCGTGGATTGGAGGCCGAGTTTTTTCCCGCTGTAGGTGTCGAGCAGGTAAGTCTGCAAGCGGCCTTTTTCCACGACGGTTTTCCTTCGCGTCAAAAGCCCTTCCCCATCGAACGGTCGCGATCCAAGGCCGCCCGGAATCGTGCCGTCGTCGATCACCGTTACATTCTCGGAGGCGATTGCGGCTCCGAGTTTTCCAACCAGAAACGACGCTCCCTTGTCGAGCGAATACCCCGACAGCGCGGAGGCGAGATGGCGCATCAAACCCGCGGCCATTTCAGGATCGAAAACAACCGCCACCTCGCAGGTGTCGATCTTCCGCGCGCCGAGGCGCCGGATGGCGCGCTCCGCCGCCCGGCGCCCGACGCTTCGCGGAGCTTCAAGCTTGGAAAACTTCCGGCTCGAGGAATACCAGTAGTCACGCTGCATGGAGCCGTTCTCGGCTGCAACCGGAGCAACCGACTCTCCGAAGTTCGAAGCGCGATACTCCCCGGCAAACCCATGGCTCGTGACGTAAATAACGCGCCCGTGCTGGTTGGAAAACTCCCCGCCTTCGGAGTTCGCGATGCGGCGGTCGAACTCCAAAGCGCTTCTCTCCGTCTCGAGTGCGATGTCT
>DATMBL010000333.1:0-2214 GCA_035559295.1 Candidatus Eiseniibacteriota bacterium | reverse complement strand
GCTCCAGCTCAGCCGCAAGCCATAAACAGGCCGGCGTCTTCCCGGTTCCGCCGACGGTGAGGTTGCCGATGCTGATCACGGGAATATCCAGTCTGCAACGGCGCAAGCAGCCGAGGGCATAAAGCGCGTTACGGGTTTGGGAAAGCGCCCAGTACCCCAACGAAAACGGAATGAGCGGCAGCCGGCCCAACCGGGCAAAAAAGCCTTCGCCCCGCCAGACACGCTGGATCCAGCGCTCGTTCATCGCGGCTCCCGCGGCTGATGCATACGCTCAGCTTTCAATCCGACGGCGCGAGCCGCGGCGAACTCCCGCCGGTCTTCGAGATCTCAAGCCAAGCTCCCGTTCCCCGAGCGGAACTTTCGCAACCTCGGATGCGCCATGCGCGATTCCTCGCCCGGCGAGGATAACTCTAGACCTGGACATAGCGACAGACCAGAGCGGCGCTTCGCTCGAGCACGCTTTCATCGACGGCAATTCGATAAGCGCGCTCGCCCGCGCTCCGGCAACGCTCGGGGTCGCCGAGCAAAGCGGCCGCCGTCGCCGCGAGTTCGGAGGCCCCCTGAACCTCGAAACCACCGCCTTGGCGCTTCATCTCGGCGGCAAGCGCCCTGAAATGACCCGTGAACGGGCCGAAAAGGACCGGCTTACGAAACTGCGCCGGCTCCAGCAGGTTGTGGCCGCCGGCATCGATCAGGCTGCCGCCGACGAACGCCACGTCCCCTTGAGCGTAAAACTCCCGCAGATCCCCGAGCGTATCGAGGAACAAAATATCCCGGTCGAAGGCCGGCCGCCCGTCCGCTTCGCTTTGCTTCCGATAGCCGAATCCCCGGGCGCGGAGCAGCTTTTCCACGTCGTCGAAACGCTCGGGATGGCGCGGCGCCAAAACCATCTGGAGATCGGGAAACGCGCGCTTCAGCAGCGAAAACGCATCGAGGAGAATTTCCTCCTCCCCCGGATGCGAGCTTCCGGCCACGAGCATGCGACGCGCTCCCTCTCGCGCCGGCTTCGCGGAACCGGGCACCCGCGCTACGGCGCGTTTCAGGTTCCCCGTTATCGAAACACGCTCGCGCGGCGCTCCCAGGGCGATAATGCGCGCCGCGTCGACCTCGGTTTGCATGCCGATTGCGGCGAAGTTCGCGACCACGCAACGAAAGAGCGCGCGCGCCGTCCGATATCGGCGAAAGGCGCGTTCCGACAAGCGACCGCTTACCAGCAGGCACGGGACGCCGCGCTTGCGCGCCTCGCGCAGGAGATTCGGCCAAAGCTCGGTTTCCGTGATGATGAGCACGAGCGGGTCGAAAACGTCTAGCGCCCGGCGCACGATCCAGAAAAAATCCAACGGCAGGAAAAACACGACGTCCGCCCGGGTTGCGCGCCGCGCGATCCGGTTCCCGGTGTGGGTGAACGTCGAGAGAATGATCGGCCGCTCGGGAAAGCGCTTTTTGAGTTCATCGAGGAGCGCCGCGGCGCTCAGCACCTCGCCGACCGACGCGGCATGGATCCACAGCGGGCGGGCGGGCGCCCGGGCGGCCAGCAGCGCTTTCGGATACCAGCCGAGTCGTTGCGCCAGGCCCGAAGTGAACCGCTCGCCCAACAGCCACAGAAACGGCATGCACAGGGCGCCGGCGGCAAACACCACGAGCGACAGCGCGTTATACGCGAAGTACCACACGAGACCGCCGCCTCAGTGCACGGTTTGCGGATCGGGCGGTGTTTCTTCTTCGAGCAACTGCAACGCGTAGAGGCGGCTGTACTCGCGTTTGCGCGCCAGCAGCTCGTCATGCGTCCCTTCTTCGACGATCATGCCGTCCACCAGCACGACGATCCGATCGGCGCGGCGAATGGTCGAGAGCCGGTGCGCGATCACGAGCGTCGTGCGCGCGCTCACCAGGTTTTCGAGCGCCTTCTGAACCAAGCGTTCCGACTCCGCGTCCAGCGCCGAAGTTGCCTCGTCGAGAATCAGAATCGGCGCGTCCTTGAGCAAAGCCCGGGCGATCGCCAACCGCTGGCGTTGGCCGCCTGAAAGCTGCAGTCCCATTTCGCCGATCACGGTATCGTAGCCGTTCGGCAGCGCGGTAATGAACTCGTGCGCGTGCGCCGCTTTCGCCGCCGCGATAACCTCTTCCAGCGGCCGTTTGGGATCGCCGTAGGCGATGTTGTTCCGCACGGTGTCATTGAATAGAAACGTGTGCTGGTTCACGATCCCGATCTGC
>DATMBL010000332.1:0-2165 GCA_035559295.1 Candidatus Eiseniibacteriota bacterium | reverse complement strand
CGATCTGGTGATTCCGCGCGGCGGCGAGGAGCTGATTCGCACGGTCGTCGCGCATGCGCGTGTGCCCGTGATCCGCCACTACAAGGGGGTTTGTCACGTGTATGTGGATCGCGATGCCTCGCTCGATATGGCCGAGCGGATTTGCATGAACGCCAAAGTCCAGCGCCCGTCGGTTTGCAACGCGATGGAGACGTTGCTCGTTCACGAGGCGATTGCCGAGAGCTTCCTGCCGCCGATGATCGCCAAGTTTCAAGCCGCCGGGGTCGAGATCCGCGCCTGCGAGCGCACCGCCGCGCTCGTGAACGGCCTCCGCAGGGCTTCCGAGGACGACTGGAGCGCCGAGTATCTGGATCTGATCCTCTCGGTTCGGATCGTGGCGGACCTGAACGAGGCGATCGAGCATATCGAACGTTACGGCTCGGAACACACCGAAACGATCGTTACCGAGAGCTATCCCACCGCGAGGGAATTCGTCGATCGGGTCAATTCTTCGGCGGTGCTGGTGAACGCCTCGACGCGCTTCAATGACGGCGGCGAGCTCGGACTCGGCGCGGAAATCGGCATCAGCACGAGCAAAATCCACGCCTTTGGTCCGATGGGTCTGGAGGAACTGACAACGACCAAATTCGTGGTGTTCGGCGACGGGCAGATTCGAGAATGAGATTGCCGCGGTGGCGTCGAGGAATCGCCGAGACGCAATGAATACACATTCGGGGACTGGCGCGCGCCGCCAATTCGAAGCGGAACCCCATGAAGCGTTTCCGGCGCGGCGGCGTGCTCGCTGCTCCGCGCCCCCGGCTTTTTGCTCTTCGTCAGAGGGGTTTACTTTAACCCCATGAGGATCGGGCTCTTTGGCGGCACCTTCGACCCGATCCATTGGGGCCACCTCCGGAGCGCCGAGGAAGTACGCGAGGCGTTCGCGCTCGATCGGATTCTTTTCATTCCAAGCGCCAAGCCGCCCCACAAGCGGGGCGAGCCGACGACACCGGCGCGCGACCGGTTAGCGATGGTGCGCCTGGCGGTGGCCGGGAACCCGGGGTTTGCAGTCTCAACGGTTGAGGTTCGGCGCCGCGGGGTTTCTTACTCGATCGATACGCTGCGGTACTTTGCCGTGAGAAACAAGGGGCGCCACAGCTACTTTTTCATCCTCGGCTTGGATGCGTTCCGCGAAATCGGCACGTGGAAAGCGTTTAGAGAACTCTTCCCGCTGTGCAATTTCATCGTCACCTCACGGCCCGGAAGCCGAGACTCCAATCCGCTCCGGGGCACTTCCATTGCTGTAAAAAAGTTGTTTTGTTATGCTCCCAGTGAACGTCTCTATCGCCACCGGAGTGGTACATCGCTGCAATTTTTGAAGCTCACGGACTTTGCGGTCTCCGCGTCCGACATCCGCCGCAGGGTCAACGAAGGCAAATCGATCCGGTATCTCGTCCCCGAGACGGTCGAAGCGTACATCAAAAAGCGCGGGCTGTATCGGCGCCGTGAAGAGGAGCGTTAGTCGGGGTGGCGGCAATTAGTTCCTGGGACAAGGCTCTGCTCCTGGTCGGTTCCGCGCTGGAGAAGAAGGCATGCGATCTGGTCTTGATGGAAGTGCGCGAGCTTTCCTCGATCGCCGACTATTTCATTATCTGCTCCGGCCGCTCGGACCGTCAGGTGCAAAGTATCGCGCAAGGGATCGAGGAAAGCCTCCATCGGGCGGGCGAAGTCCCATTGTCGATCGAAGGGATGACCCGCGGTCACTGGGTCTTGATGGATTTCATCGACGTCGTGGTGCACATCTTCTATCAGCCGGTACGGGAATTCTACGATCTCGACGGGCTCTGGGGCCACGCTCCGCGCGTCGCGCTGCCGGAGCCTTATTCCACGCTAGCGGAACAGCTTCACACGGGAACCGGGCCTTCAGAGTAGACGCGTCTGTGCCTTAGTCGGGCTTGCCATCGTGCTTCGGAGAGGGGACAGTACCTTTGGCGCGCACACCCTAGGGGCCGTTGCTGGCAAAACATACCTATCCCCTCAATTTCCTGTTAACCTCGTCGCATGCACGCGGCCTGCGATTCACGGGTAGCGCGCCGGCTCGACTGGCTATTCGACTGGCTCTACCCGCCGCGCTGTCGCGCGTGCGGCGCGCTCATTCGCGGCATCGATGCGGAGTATTTTTGTGCGTC
>DATMBL010000331.1:0-6913 GCA_035559295.1 Candidatus Eiseniibacteriota bacterium | reverse complement strand
GTATGTCCGGAAACTTTCATTGATCATCAATCCCCGCCTGCTCCCGACCAGAGCGGCCTCTCCCGAATGAACGGGTAGACAACGACGATGGCCGTGAGGCCGAGCAACACGAGGACGAGCGGCCGGCCGAGCCACGCGAAGCCATAGCGCGCTACGGAAATGAACAAATAGGTTTCGACGAGTTTTCCCAAGACGAATCCCAATACCAGCGGCGGTCGCGGCCATCCCCACTTGACCATCAGATATCCGAGCACTCCGAAGATGAAGGTCACGATCAAATCGGCGATCTGCCGGTTTGCCGTGTAACTGCCGATGAACACGAGCAGGAGCACAAACGGGATGATCAGCCCGCCTCGAACGTAGGTCACTTTGGCTAATTGATTGAGGATCGCCAGGGATAAAACGACGGTGATGATGTTGGCGATAACCAGGGTCCACACCATCGAATAGGTAACCGCGAGATGCTTGGTCAGCATATCGGGTCCGGGTGTCAACCCCATGATCATGAAAGCTCCGAGGAGAATCGCCATCGCGCCGCTCCCCGGCACGCCAAAGGCGATCGTCGGCACGAGGTCGCCGCCTTCTTTCGAATTGTTCGCCGCGCCCGGGCCCAAAACACCGCGTACGTCGCCTTTGCCGAAACGATCGCGGTCTTTGCCGTCCTTCGCACTTTGCACGGCATGCGCGTAGGCCATCCACTGGGCAACGCCGCCGCCCGCGCCCGGCATGATTCCGACGAAGACTCCGACCGCGGAACAACGGACGACGAGCCAGAAGTGCCTGAAGGTATCCTTGACCCCCTCGAGCACCCCGCTGCTGAGATCCTCGGGCCGCCGGTCGCCGGCAATCGATGTCCCGCGCACCGCCAGATCAACCAGCTCGGGGATCGCAAAGATGCCGACGAGAACCGGTACCAGGTCGAGTCCCTCCCATAGGTACATGAGCCCCATGTCGAACCGGAGCGAGCCCGACTGCCGCTCCTGGCCGATCGTCGAAATGAGCAGGCCCAGGAGACCCATCGCGAAGCCGCGAATTTGGCCCCGCCAACTCAAGCCGCTGAGTGAAGTGATGCAGGCGATGCCGATGAGCGAAAGCAAGAACAGCTCGGGAGAGCCGAAAGTCAGAACCAATGGGCGGACCACGGGAATGGCCAGCGCCAGGGTCGCGGCACCGACCAACGCGCCGACGAGCGAGCTCATCAGCGCGGCTCCGAGCGCGCGTCCCGCCTCGCCGCGCTTCGCCATGGGATAGCCATCGACGACGGTCGCGGCGGAGAGCCCCTCGCCTGGAACGCCGAAGAGAATCGAAGTAATGTCACCGGTCGTGGCGGCAACGGAGTGCATGCCGAGCAAAAAGGCGAAGGCCTCCACCGGGTTCATTTTGAAAACGAACGGGATCATGAGCGCCAGCGTCGCCGCGCCGCCGATCCCCGGGAGCAGGCCGACGCAAAAACCGAGCGCCATCCCGACGAGCATCAGGCCCAAGGCCTTCCATTGGAGGACCAGGTAAAGGCCTTCGATGAACGCGTCGAACATAGGCCGAAAAGTGGAGGGGTGGGGTAATGGCGTGCCGGAGCGGTGAACAAAAGCAAAGGAGCGCTGAAGCGTTGGAGCATGGAGTCGCGGGTTTTTCACCCGTCACGCCATACTCCACCGCCGTTGCTCCATCGTTCGCTTACGTCTCCGCCTTGATGTACTTCCCCATCTCGCGCAGCGTTTCGGGCGTCTGGTTGAAAAGCGCGTTAAAGTCTCGCTGCACCTGTTCATGGGAGATGAGCTTCATGTCGATCTTCGCCTTCTTTCCTTCCGCGATCAGCTCCGGGTCGGCAAGCGCCTTGGCGAAAGCCTCGCGCAAGATCGCCACCCGATCGGCGGGCGTGGCCGGAGGGGCGGCAAACGCCCTGCCGATCGCCAGCGGGACCGCCCTGATTCCCATGATCGCTTTGCCCAGAGGACTCGTCGCCAGGTCTTCATCGACCGGCAAATCTTCGAACCCAGGGGTCGCTACGCGGCCGCGAACCAGGGCCCGCACGGTCCCGCGCTCCATCGCCGGCCGCACCGTCGATGCGAGCGCCGACCAGGAGTCCACTTCTTTGCGCTCGATTGCCAGCAGGACGTCGCTGTTTGCTGGATAGCCGGAGACGAGCTTCAGCTTCGCGCCCGCGAACTCTTTTAGCAGAAGAGGAAAGTCGTGCGCGTTTGATCCCGGTCCCGTCGTACCGGCGATCAACTCGCGATCGGCGCGCCGCAGTTCGTCGAACGTCTTGTACGGCAGATCCGCTCGAATCGAAAACGCAACCCCGTCGGCGCCCGAAGAGCCGATCCACTGAAATTTTCGCACGTCGAAACGCACCTGCTCCACCTTCGAAAGCTGCGCGATCGCCACGTTCGGGTTCGCTGCGAGCAAGGTCAAACCGTCAGGCTTGGCGATGTTAAACACGTGATTGGTCGCCAAGAGATGGGCGGCTCCCGGCATCTGCTGCACGACGACCGCCGGTTTGCCCGGAATATACTTTCCCAGGTGGTGCGCGACGATCTGGGCGGCAACCGCAAGACTGCCGCTTTTTGCCCCGATGACGATCGTCACGGTCTTGCCGCCGTAGAAGTCGCTTTGCCCCCTGACTGGCGAGGTCCAAAAAACCGTCAAGCCGAGACATCCGACAATCGCCGCGAACACAGCCCGTTTCATCGCTCCCTCCTTATCGAAAGAAAGCCTTTTTGGCTGAGCCACTTTCCCGTGCACCTATAGGCGCCCAAAGCGAAGCAACGTTATGTGATTTCCGGTTCTGCAGTCAAGAGGGATTTCGCCGTGGCGGAGCCTTGGGGCGTCTTTCTGGGAAGCCTCCGAAACCGCCGGGCAAAGCAAGACCATCCTGCTCCTTCCACCCGCCGATCGCGATTGAATTCCCCGCCCGCTTGTGCAACCCTGATTTTCCTCATGGTGAAAACGGCGCCGGGCGAGCTTCGTGAGTTGCCTTCGGTCGATCGCCTGCTGAAACACCCGCGTTGCGAACCTCTCCTCGCCCGGTACAAACGCGACTACGTAACCGATACGTGCCGTGCTGTTCTGGAGCGGGTGCGCTCTCGAATCCGGCAAGCTCGGGAGACTGAGCGCGACGAGCTAACCGAAGACGCGATCTTACGGCGTGTCGAAGCCGCCATCGCCGAGGAATCGGAGCCCGCGCTGGTGCGCGTGGTGAACGCCACGGGCACGATCCTTCACACGAACCTCGGCCGCGCCCTGCTGTCCGAGGCTGCGATCGAGGCGGTTTGTGCGGTCGCGGGCCGGCCGGTCAACCTCGAGTACGACCTCGGCGCCGGGACGCGGGGGCGGCGAGAAGACACCATCGCGCGGTTGCTCGTCCGTTTGACCGGGGGCGAAGCGGCCACGGTGGTCAATAACAATGCGGCGGCGGTGCTGCTCGCGCTCAACACGCTCGCCGAAGGTCGAGAAGTTTTGGTTTCCCGCGGCGAGCTGATCGAGATCGGAGGCTCGTTTCGCATTCCCGAGATCATGGCAAAGAGCGGCGCGATCTTGAAAGAGGTCGGCAGCACGAACCGCACGCATCCGGAAGATTACGAACGGGCGATTACGGAGCGGACTGCCTTGCTGCTGAAGGTCCACACGAGCAATTATAAAATCGTCGGCTTTACGACCGAAGTCGGGCTCGAAACCCTCGCGCGGATCGGCAAGGCGCGGAACATTCCCGTGATGGAGGATCTGGGGAGCGGCGCGTTAATCGATCTCGCGCAGCTGGGCTTGCCGGCGGAACCGATCGCCGGCGAGAGCCTTCGCGCCGGGGCCGATGTGGTAACGTTTAGCGGTGACAAAGTGCTTGGCGGGCCCCAAGCCGGACTGATTGTCGGAAAAAGAAGCTTCCTCGAGCGCATGAGCAAAAACCATCTGCATCGTGCTTTACGCTGTGGGAAGCTCACGCTGGCAGCCCTCGAAGCCACGTTGCGGAGCTATCTCCAATCGGCGGATATCGCACGAGAGATCCCCACCCTGAGGCTGTTTACACGGCCTTTGGCGGAGATCCGCGCCATGGGCGAGGCGATCGTGCCGATGCTTCGGGACCGCCTTGGCGCCCGCTATCGGGTCGATTTGGAAGACTCGAATTGCCAGATCGGAAGCGGCGCTTTGCCTACTGAAGAGCTGCCGTCCGTGGCGATTGCGATCACAGCCACGGACGTAAGCCCGACCCGAATTGCCGAGCGCTTCCGGCGGGCGGTGCCGCCGATCATCGGCCGAATCCGCGACAATCGGTTTCTGCTCGACTTGCGAACGATCTTCGACCCGAACGACTTGATACCGAATTTCGAGCGCGCGGAGCGTTCGTAGGGATTTCGCACTTGCACGACGGGACTTGGCGGTTCAATGCTCAACGTTCGTTCAAAGTACAAAGAGGCTTGCGCTACGTTGACCGTTGAACTTTGAACTGAATTGAAATGCCTTACATCATCGGCACCGCAGGCCACATCGACCACGGCAAAACCAGTTTGGTCAAGGCCCTCACCGGGCAAGACACCGACCGGTTGAAAGAGGAAAAAGAGCGCGGCATTTCGATCGACCTCGGGTTTGCTCATTTTGATCTGCCCGACGGGACCCAGGCGGGCGTCGTCGATGTTCCCGGGCACGAGCGCTTCATTCGCAACATGCTCGCCGGCGCCCATGGCATCGATCTCGTCTTGTTCACTGTCGCCGCCGACGACGGCGTGATGCCGCAGACCGAGGAACACCTCGATATCGTTCATCTCCTCGGCGTCAGGATGGCGATTTTCGTGATCACCAAAGCCGATTTGGTCGATCAGGCGCGGATTGCCGAAGTCGAAGAAGAAATCAAGATTTTGACTCTTGGGACGTTGCTTGAAAACGCTCCGATCGTTTCCGTGTCGTCGGCAACCGGGGCGGGGGTCGCGGAACTGAAGGCGCTGATCGGTGAGACCTTACGGCGCTGTGAGAAGCCGGCGCCGACGGGCTATTTTCGCTTGCCCGTGGATCGCGCCTTCGTCCTTCAAGGGCACGGCGTGGTCGTCACGGGAACGGCGCTGAGCGGTCAGGTGCAAATCGGCGAGCGCGTGCGCTGTCTTCCCGGCGACCAGCTGTTTCGCGTGCGCAGCATTCAGGTCCATGGCCGCTCGGTCGAGCGCGCCGGTTGGGGCCAACGCGTGGCGCTGAATCTCACGGGACCGGATCGCGCCGAGATCGTGCGCGGTCACGTTATCTGTCACGAGAAGCTGCAGCTCGCATCGGATCGCATCGATGCGTTCATTGAAGTTCGGCCCGGCGCCGGTAAAGGCATAAAAAGCCACCAGCGCGTGCGGCTTCATCTCGGCACCGCCGAACGTCTGGCCAAGCTCATCTTGCTCGGAACGAAGGAGGCCATGCTGCCGAAGGACGCCGGTTATTGCCAGCTCGCGTTATCGGAGCCGCTGCAAGCGCTCCGCGGCGATCACTTGATAGTTCGCGATGAAACCGGGCGGCGCACGCTCGGCGGCGGCGTCGTCGTCCACCCTTGGGCAAAGCGGCACAGGAAAACCGAACCCGATTTGGTTTTACGCCTGCAACGGCTGCACCATGGCGCTCCCACCGAACTGGCGCACGCATTGATCGAAGAGAGCGAAGCCTTTGCGCTGCCGATTCATGCGATTTATCAATTCTTGAACCTCACTGAGCGGGAGGCCGGCGGCTTGGTTGAGCAAATGGCCGGGTTGCGCGCGCTCACAGCCGAGGGGGAACGGGTTTACACGACAGAACACAAGTGGCTCAAGCTCCGCGAGTCCGTGATGGGGACCCTCAAAGACTTCCACGCGAGCCATCCGCTCGTCCCCGGAATGGATATGGAGGAACTCAGGGGAAAGCTGCCTTTTGGTTTGACTCCAAAGACGTTTCGCGCCGCGATCGAGCTGCTGAGCGGCGAAGGGGTGATCGCCAAAGAAGAAAACTTGCTGCGCCTGGCGACGCATCGGATCCAGTTGGGGAGCCAGGACCGAAGCGCGATGGCGAAGATCAAGGCGATCCTGGGCGCGCAACCGATGGCGCCTCCCGATCTGAAGGATCTGGAGAAGCAACTCGGCATCGGGCGGGCGAAGTTGGCCGAGGTTTTGCGGCTCCTCGAACGCGAAGGCGCGGTGGTTCGCGTCACATCGGACCTTTACTTCCTGGCCGGGGCGGTCGAAGAGGTTCGAAGAATCCTGCGCGAAAACCTCCTGGTCAGGGGTGAAATCACCGCCGCTGGATTCCGCGATCTCCTCGGCTCCAGTCGAAAATACACGATTGCTCTGCTAGAGTATTTCGACCGTGAAGGGTTGACCATGCGCGTCGGCGATCTCAGGCGGCTGCGCTCCAATGTCGCCGGCAGAGAAGGCGCCGCGCGGTAAAACAGGAGAAACCAAGGATGAGGCTCGGAAAACACGCCGTGCGACTCACGCAAGAGGTCAAGGCTGCGGGTTGAGCCGCCAAGCTCGGCCCCGCCGACCTCGTGCAAGTTTTGCACGACCTGCCCAGGTTTAACCACATCGACATGCTTGTCGGAACCGAAACCTCCGACGACGCCGGGGTGTTTCGTCTCCGCCCCGATCTCGCAATCGTCAACACCGTCGATTTTTTTACTCCGATCGTTGACGATCCGTACCTCTTCGGCCAGATTGCCGCCGCGAACTCCTTGAGCGACGTCTACGCCATGGGGGGCGAGCCGAAAACCGCGCTCAACATCGTCTGTTTTCCCAAAGGCAAGCTGGAACTCGCGCTGCTGGGCGAGATCCTGCGCGGCGGAGCCGAGAAGGTCAAAGAGAGCGGTGCGGTCGTAATCGGCGGTCACAGCATTATCGACGATGAAATCAAATACGGCATGGCGGTCACCGGCGTTATCCACCCCGACCGCATCTTTCGCAACGTCGGCGTCCAGGAAGGC
>DATMBL010000330.1:0-8804 GCA_035559295.1 Candidatus Eiseniibacteriota bacterium | reverse complement strand
TGACCGCCAGCAGCACGCAGGCGGAAGCCACGGCCGATACGCGCCATCCCCACCCCGCGATCATCCAACCGATCGCCGGCACGAGTAGGCCCGAAAGACCCGGCCCCATTCGGTAGATTCCAAAAGCAAAGCTCCGTCGCTCGCGAAAAACCTGCGCGATCGCGACGCTCACGGGCATGTTGTTTCCGAGACTCGAACCGAGGACGATCCCAAGGACAATAACAGCGTAAAGCATTGGAAGCGATTGCACGAGACTCAGGCAGAGGAACCCCAGGGCGCCGAGAGTGATGCCGATGTACATCATTTTCGGCGGGCCCAACCTGTCGGTCGCGTAACCCTCCAGGGGTCCCAGTAAGCCGGACTCGATGCGCGCCAGAGAGAATGCGCCGGAAATCGCCGTGCGGCTCCAGCCGAATTCGCGCTCGAAAGAAGGAAAGTAGGCGCTCATGCCGAAATAGCTGAGGCCGGTGTTCACGGCATGAGCGAGACACCCGGCGATCACGAGCCACCACTTGCGCTCCATGCGCGAAGCGGTGAGTCCGCCGTGACCGGCGCTGCGGCGCGAGGATTCTCCTACCCTCAATCCAGCCACATCAATCTTGCCGGATTGTCCTGGAGCATGAGCTTGATCGCGTCCGGTTTGATGCCGTAACCGAGCAGCGCTCGAATGAAAACGCGCATGCCGTCGATCGCATCCATGTGCAGCACTTGACCGAAGTCACTGCCGATGATGCAGCGATCCGGGCCGATCTCTTTGATCGTGCGGATCGTTTCCATCGGGTCGGCAACCGGCTGGTAGAGACTCGGGATCATCGGCTGGCAGTACGTGCCGACGTACACTCCGAGATCGCGGAGTTGTTTCATTTCGTCGAGCAAGAGCTTGTTGAGCTCGAGCAGAGGGTGATCGAGCGTTGCCCGCACGCCGATGTCTCTGGCGAGCCGAGCGAGCGGCAGCAGTTCTTGAAAATCGGTGTGGCCAAAGCCGATTCCGACTTTTTTCTCGACCGCCATTTCCATGATTTCCTTGACCTCCGGCAGCACCTTGCCATCCTCGCCGACGAGGCGCACCCCGCCTTTTTCGGGATGGCCGGCGCCGCGCCAGAAGCCCAACGAGGTAAAGGTCGGAAACCAGATCATTTTGAAATTCGGGTACTGAAGCGCGACCCGTATGTACTCGGGGCGCATCCCGTGACAGGTGCCCGCGCCGCCGTAAACCTCGACGCGGTGTTGCAACTCGCCCCGCGCAACCGCGTCGTCGATGTAACGCTGCGCCAGATAAGCCGCGTTGGCGCTCACGTTCCAGTGGTCTTTGAATGCGATCGCGCGCATCCCGCACCTGGACGCTTCGACCGCTATCTGAATCATGTCTTGCGAGCGGTGAACGAAGTCGGGATAGGCGTGAATGTGACAATCGATCGCTCCCCGAAGCAGCTCGTTTTCGATCCCGGGATAGATCTTGAGCATCTCCGGATTGTCCTTGAGCATTTGATAAAAATAGTCCTTTGCGTTGAGTTCGCGCACCCGCGCGACGGTCAGCGTGCGCCCCACCATCAACTGTTCCGCGGCGGCCGCGTCTGCAGCAAAATCACACATCGCAATCTCCCTTCAGTCGATTTACAGTTCAAAGCTCCATGTTCAAAGTTCAACGTTAAGACAGAGCAGGATAAACACAGCTCGATCGCCGCGGGCCAAGTTCAAAAACTCAGTTGTCTTAGCTAGCTTGAGCCTTGAACCTTGGACTTTGAACCGCGCGTTTGTGCTACACGCGGCCCCACGCTTCGATGAATTTCCTCGCGTCTTCAACAACCGGTTCCGTGACCGGCACATAGGGAAGCACGAGCCGCGTGGCGCCCGCCTCGCCGAACGCCGCAATCCTTTCCTTGATCTCCTGAATCGAGGTTGCCGGCACCACCGGCAGCTTGTCCATATAGTCGTCGCTCAGCGCCGCCATCGCCGCCTTGAACCCGCCCCGTTGAAACGCCTCATGAATCGCGTTGACCTCGGTTTCGAAGCCCATGCCCCTGAGCATATCGCTGTAGTGATCGGCAATGTTGTAAAACGTGAGCACCTGGCGTAGCTTGGCGCGGGCCTGCGCTCTCTCGGCGTGGAGCGATACCCGGCATTTCGCGATCACTTCAATCTTCCCCGGGTCGCGTCCCGCTTCTCGGGCACCGTCACGCACGCGATCGGCGATTTCTTTGACCTTCGCCGGTGTCGCCATGTTGATGAAAACCCCGTCGGCGATCTTACCGGCGAGTTTCGTCATCTGGGGCCCGAGCGCCGCGAGGTAAATCGGAACCCCGGGGTACGCCGGCTTCCACGAGAGTTGAAACCGCTTGCCCGTTCGATACATCTCCCCCGCATACTCGACCCGCTCGCCGGCCGCGACCTTCCGGACGATCTCGATGTACTCGCGCGCGCGTTTGAGCGGGCGGTCAAACACGCCCCCATGCCATGCCGCGATGCTCTTGTTGGCGACACCGAGCCCCAAGAGAAGACGACCGCCCGAAAGATCCTGGAGCGTCGCGGCCTGAATGCCGAGCGTCACCGGACTTCGACCATAGATATGGTAAATAGCCGTGCCCAGTCGAATCGTTTTGGTCCGGCTCGCTACGGCCGAAAGCATGACCATCGGATCGGTGCTGTTCGATTCGCCCTTCCAGAACGCGCCAAAGCCCGCGCTCTCCGCGAGCTCGACGAGTCCCGGCACCCCGGCGGCCGGGTAATGCGCCGCAGAATTGATTTCGATATCGTAAATCATCGCGATCCATCCTCTCGTCCGCGCTCGGACTGAAGTTCGTGCGCCTACGCGCCGCTCTTTCGATTCAGGAAAACTCCGGGCGAGCGCCGCGCTCTAGTACGCCAGCGTCGCTGGAAAAAAGAGGCTCTCGATTTCAGGTTTCCGGTCGAGAATCCCCTGTTGCACCTGATACGCGATCAGGGTTTCGAGAGATCGCCGGGCACAACCCCGGTTGAGACTGTACACAAAGTCCTCGCCCATCACGTTTCTCTCCCATGCCGCCTCGGCTCTCTGCTGTTCGTCGTAATAGCGATCGGCGAGCGCGTTCGCGTCGCAAAACGCCCTATAGAGACTTTCCACGGCCCACGGATAGGCTTTCGCAACTTGTTCGCGCAGCACGAAGAGATGGTTGATCGTATAGGCGCCGGTGCGGCGAAAAAACTCCTCTTCGGCGACCCGGAAATCACGCACGAGGTAGCGCAGCTTCGGGTTCGCCTGCAGCGAGTACGGCTCGAGCGCCGCGTCGATCGCGCCTTGTTCGACCAATTCGAGTGCATGTTCTCGCGTATGCGGAGGAGGAATGAAGCGCACGCGGATCTCGGGCGGCGGCGGCCGCAACGACTCCTCCGCGATGTCCGGCTCGGCCACGTACCACTCGACATCGCGCGCGCCTACGCCGTACTGGTTTTGCAAAATTCCTTTGAGCCAAACGGGAGTGGTCGCATTGTAGCGGTGCACGGTGACCTTCTTTCCGGCGAGTTCGGATGGGTGCCGCAAAGGCGACTCCGCGCGGCAGTACATGAAGCGCAACCGGAAACGCCGCGACAAGAAAACCGGCAAGGCGATGAGCGGCACGCCTCTCAACCGCGCGAGGATGTACGAGGAGATCGAAAGCTCGCCGCCGTCGAACTCGCCGGCGATGATCATCCGGTGCCGCGCCCCGACGTTATCGAAACCTTCGCCGAATCGGGACCGGAGGTGTATCTCGATGCCGGTCGGCCTGACCGACCCGTCAAATAACGCTCGCGTGTGCGGCGCCGGGCCCAAAGCGAGGCTCAGCGACGGTCGCTCCATGATTGTCGGTGCCTTTCAAGAATCGGTATTCTGACGGAGGATCTGCGCAAACGCTTGCATCATCGGGTCGGCCCCACGGCAGCGCGTCAGCCCCTCATCTTGCCCTGTCCATTATGCTTTCGCCGGTTGGCTGTCAACCAAACCAAGCTCGTTGAACGGCAGCGGCTCAATCGGCCTGCTGTTCAGGCGGGAAGCGAACGATGCCGCGCGCGCCGAGCGCTCTGATCGAATCCTCGCCGCGCCCGAGCTCGCGCAAGATGCTCTCGGTGTGTTCTCCCAACAGAGGCGGCGGCGCCGGCGGCGCGCGATCAAGCGACTCGTAACGGACCGGCGAGCCCACGAACGCCAGTTTTCCCGCCCGGGGATGTTCCGTCTCCTCGATGATCCCGAGGTGCCGGACCTGCGGGTCGGCCAACGCTTCGGCGACGTCGTAAAGCGGCGCCGCGGGGACATCGCGTGCCTCGAGGCGCTCCAGCCACTCTGCCCTCGTGCGGAGGGCGAACACCGCGGCCAATTCTCTTTCGAGCGCGGCATAGTTCTCGCGGCGCCGCGCGCGGTCGGCAAAACGCGGATCGCTCTTGAGATCCGGTCTGTCGATCGCTTCGAGTAGCGACAGCCAGAACTTTTCCGGCACGGAGCAGTGAACCGCCAGGCGGAGTTTGTCTTTGGTCACGAACGCAAAGGCGTGAGCGTTCTTGACCCGCGCAGCGCGGTCGGGCACGACGCCGGTTCTCAGATACCCGGCGGCGGTTTCACCTATGAATGAGACCGTCGCCTGGAGCAGCGAGGTCTCCACCTTCCCTCCGGCGCCCGTTCGCTCCCGTCCCAGAAGCGCGCCGAGGATCCCGTAGGCGGCCGAAAGTCCTGTGACGTAATCCGACAGAGCAACTCCCATGACCTTCGGGTCTTCGGGATCGGTAAGCAAGCTCAGCAACCCGCTCATCGCTTGCCCCAACGTATCGAACCCGGGCTTATCGATATAGGGTCCCGACTTGCCGAATGCGGATATCGAGCAGTAAACCAATCGCGGATTTTGCGCGCTCAGGGCTTCGTAACCGAACCCGAGCCGCTCCGCCGCCCCGGGCCGGAAGTTCTCGACAAAGACATCCGCCCTTCGGAGAAGCTCGCGGCCGATCTCTTTTCCCTCCCCCGCTTTAAGATCGATCGCCAGGCTCTCTTTGTTGCGGTTGAGATGGGCGAAGTTGGAGCTGAAGTGAAGATCGGGGGCAAAATAGCGATACGGATCGCCGTCCGGCAGCGGTTCGATCTTGATCACGCGCGCCCCGAGCTCCGCTAAAAGGGCGGTCGCGTACGGCCCGGTGACGAACGTCGAACAATCGACAACCAGGCAATCTGTCAGTATGCCGACGGGCATGTGAGCAACGCTCTACGTGCGGTCACCGGTCCCAGCCGTTCCATCGCTGAGCTCAGTTCCAACCGTTCAAGCTCTCCTTGTCTGTCCTATCTCGGCGCTACCAGGATCTCATCGCGCGGGAAGTAATCCATGATCTCCGCCCCATTGCGGGTCACGACCAGCATGTTTTCGAGCCGCGCCCCGCCCACCCGCGGTTCCCCCTCCCGCGACTCGACCGCAAGCGTCATTCCCTCTTCGAAGACCTGTGGATGCTCGAACGACCATAAACGATTGATGATCGGAGCATCATAACCGGTACTGGTGCCGAGGCCGATCCCGTGCCCGATTTCGCTCGCAAGAATTTCGACCTCGCTCTTGTAGCCCCAACGGCTCGCCGGCGGAAAATGTTTGGCGGCGTCGGCCGTCGTATTGCCCGGCTTAATGGCGTCGATCACCGCATCGATCCGGTCGCGCACCTGCTTGTACCAGTCCTTTTCCTTGGGGGTCGGTTCGCGCCCGACGATAAACGTGCGATACGTGCAGCTGCCGTAACCCATGTAAGTCGCGCCGCAGTAAGATCCGTAAACCAGATCGCCCACCTGGACGATGCGGCTCGTCGCGTGGCAACCTCGGTCGAAGGTCATGGGACCCGTCCGCCAACCGCCGGGCACCGCCGCCTCGAGCCCCAGTTCATAGCCGGCAGCACAACCGAGCGTCATGAGATCCGTGTCTTTGATTCCGGGCTTGAGGTTTTCCCAAATGCGGAACCACACGCCATCGACCATTGCCGCGCAGGTTTTGAGGCAGCTGATTTCATCCTGATTCTTGATCATGCGCGCTTCGAGCATGAGCTGGCGCGAGTCAACGATGCTCTTGACGCCGGCGCTGACCAACGCCTCCCGCGCCGTGCCGTCAAACCCGCCGAGACCCAGCTTCTCGCCGAGTAATCCGCGCGCTTGGAGCTCGACCTTGATCTCGGCGGCAAACGCTTTCGCTTCGGCTGCCGACGCCTCCGGACCCGGCGAACCGGTGAGCCATGACCTCGCCGGGCGCCATTCCCGAATCCACGGACATTGATCGGGCATCTGATGGTAGTAGCCGTCGTGCTCGTACATCACGGGGTCGTGCTCGGCAAAAAACAACACGTAGCGGCACATCGGGTAGGCGAATCCCTTGAGCGCGGTGAGATACCGGATATTGTGGTGATTCGCCTCGAGTATCGCGGCGACGCCGTGCTTTCGCATGATCATCCGGGCGCGTTCCACGCGCTGGCGCCGCATGCGATCGGGATTGAAACGCTCTTGCCAATCCGCCGTTTCGGGACCGAACGTCAGCTTCGGTGCATACTGCGGCATAGAGACCTCCTTGCGCCAAGTCGCACGGGCTCGCCCGCTGCGACTCTATAGCCAAGTTCGCGCAGGGTGCAACCGCCCCGCTTGCATTGTTTTGGCCGCCCGCGGTAGAGAGCACGAAAGGCGCGGGGACAACGCCGATGCTTCGCGAGCGGCTCAGCACAGGGGCCGTGCCGGAATCGAAGCGACTGCCGGGTAGCTCGCGCAAAGAGCGCAAAGCTCGCCAAGCCAAAAGATCACATTTGCTCGGGGTCCGGGCAAGGGGCCCTTGTGCCCCTGGCGTCCTTGGCGCGACAACGTCTTATCTCCGGTAATTTACACGACCTGATGCTTTCCGAGGATGAAATGCGGATCATCGATATCGACGGCCACGTTCGCGAAGCCGACGATCTGTGGGAGCGCTATCTCGACCCGCCTTTTCGTGCCCGCGCGCCGAAAGTCGAGAGAGTCGAGAACGGGCAACTGCTCTTTCGGCTGGAAGGAGAGCGGCACCACCGCAAGCCGGACGAGTCACCATTCCGCGCGCGGGCGGACGGTCTTCCGGCGAACGAGCATCGGCATTTGGCGGCAGATCCCCGCCAACGCCTGCGCGCCATGGACCGGGACGGTATCGCGCGCGGCCTGCTTTTCCCCTCGGCCGGTCTTTACCTCCCTTCGGTCGAAGAAGAGGAGTACGCGGCCGCGCTCTGCCGCGCTTACAACGACTGGCTGTACGACTATTGCCGAACCGATCCGATACGGCTGATGGGGGTCGGCGTCGTCCCCGTGCAGAACGTCCGCATGGCGATCGACGAGGCACGCCGGGTGGTCCGGCAACTTGGATTCAAGGGGATCTTCGTACGCCCCAACCCCGTGAAAGGGAGAAGGATCGACGACCCTGACTACGATCCGCTCTACAGCGCGGTCTCCGATTTGGGCGTGCCGCTGTTGGTTCATGAAGGTTCGGGTGCCTACCTGCCAACGGCCGGCGCGGATCGTTTCCCGGGCGAGTGGTTTTTTACGCATATGGTTTCCCACCCCTTCGAGCAGATGCTTGCGAGCCTCAGCCTGATCTGCAAGGGCACGCTGGAAAAGCACCCCGAGTTGAAGGTCGTGTTCTTGGAATCGGGCGCGGGGTGGTTACCGTACTGGCTCTGGCGCATGGATGAGCACCACGAACTGCTTGCGTTTCAAGTGCCCTGGCTCAAGCGCAAGCCGAGCGATTATTTTCGCCGTCAGTGCTACGTATCGTTCGAGCCCGACGAGGATCGCCTCGGTGAAACCGTGCGGGCGATCGGCGCCGAGCGCGTGCTCTTTGCCTCCGATTATCCGCACTGGGACGCTACGTTTCCCGGCGTGACGAAACGGGTGCTCGAGCGCGACGATCTCGATGAAGACAGCAAGCGAAAAATCATGGGCGAAAACGCAGCGAGGCTGCTGAAACTCGATTGAACGATCTGAGTCCTGAGTTTGTGGCATCGAACGTTGATTCGGCGACGTCGGAGACTAAAGGCCATCATGCCCGTTCGCGGGCGTGATAACGGGAGGAACTATGGCGAAAACGGGGAAACTCGTCTCTTCAATGGGCAAGGCGGAACTCGATCGCATTCTTGTGCGCGGTTATGATTTGAACCGAGATTTGCTCGGCAAGATCACATTTGCGCAAATGGTCTACCTGATGCTCGCCGGGCGCATGCCGACGACGCAGGAGGGCCGGATGATCGACGCCATGCTCATCGTCTTGGTCGATCACGGCATGACGACGGGAGCGCTGGCCGCGCGCCTGACCTATCATTCAGCGCCGGAAGCGATTCAAGGGGCGGTGGCCGCCGCCATTTTAGGCGCGGGAAGCGTCCATCTCGGGTCATCCGAGTACTGTGCCAGGATGCTGCATGAGACGCTGCCGCCCGGGTCCAGCGACGATGATCTCGACGCGCTCGCCGTCCGCGCCGTGGACAAACGGCTGAGCGCCAGGCAGGTCGTCCCCGGGATCGGTCACGGCATCCACACCGAGGGCGACCCGCGGGCCGAGAGGCTCTTTCAGATCGCGCGCGAGACCGAAGTTTACGGGCGTTACTGCGATCTTTTGCGCAAAATCGGCAGCGTCGCCGAGGAAAAAGTCGGGCGCCGATTGCCGGTGAACGTTACCGGAGCGATCGCGGCGATTTCGCTGGATATGGGCCTGCCGTGGCAGATGTCCAAAACGTTTGCGATCCTCGGTCGGGCGCTCGGCGGCATCGCGCACGTCGGCGAGGAAATTCGCCGGCCGATCGCGCGCGAGATTTCGAACTTGATACGCGCAAAT
>DATMBL010000329.1:0-3722 GCA_035559295.1 Candidatus Eiseniibacteriota bacterium | reverse complement strand
CCGCCGTTGTTCAATAGTACGACGATGGGGTTGAGCCGGTACCGAGGCGCATGGACGATTTCGGCTCCCGTCATTTGAAAGCCCCCGTCGCCCGTCAATACCAACGGTCGCAACCCGGTACCGATCTGGGCGCCCAACGCCCCCGGAATCGCAAAGCCCATGGAGGCATAGAAGCCCTGAGCGAGATAGAGGCCGTCGTTTCCCACCTTCACGTCGATGCCGCCGAAGAGGGAATCGCCCGATTCCGCTACCACCATGAATTTTTTCTGCTGCGCGAGAAAGTGATTGATTTCGCGGAGCACGTCGGCGACGCGCACCCGACGATCGGGAGGCGCCTGCCGGTTCGCGAGGTTATCGCTGTAGGTGACCTTTTCCCGGCGCCGCTTGAAGTCGGCGCGCAACAAGCCGTGCACGAAGTCCCGGAGCGTCACGTCCGTGTAGGTGTGAAAGCTCACGTTGACTCGGTTTTCCACCGCCCAGATCGAGCGGTGGCGAAGCGCTTCCGGCGGTTGCCCGCCGCCCATTTCGATATCGGTCAGGAACATCCCCAGACCGACGATCAGATCCGCCTGCTCGACGCGCTCGCGAATCGGCGGAGGGCTGATCGCGCCGATGTAGACGCCCATATAGAGCGGGTGGTTCATCGGGAAGGCGCCTTTCGCCAGAACGGACGTGCAGCAGGGGACACCCATTTTCTCCACGAGTTTCACGATCTCTTTAGCCACTTTGAAACGGTAAGCCTCGATACCGATCAACAACAGCGGACGATGCGCGCGATTCAGTCGCTCGGCGGTATCGCGCACCGCTTCTTCGAGCTTGCGCCGATCAGATTGCGGGTGAGGCAATTCGCCTTTCCACGAAACGATCTCTTTCGGCACCGGAATCTCGCGCTCGACCATGTCTCTATGGATCTCGAGATAGCCCGGCTGCTGATTGAGCCAAATCGAGCGGATCACCTCGTCGATTTCCGCCGCGGCCCGAAGCGGATCGTCGATGAGCTTGGCGGCGCAGGTGACCTCGCGGTAGATGTGGAGCTGGGACTCGATCTCTCTGGCCTGATGATGAATCAGCACGCCGAGCTTGCGTTCCTCCTCTCCCGGGCCGCCGCTGATCACGAGAATCGGCACGCGTTCCGAAAACGACCCGGCGACGGGATTCACCATGTTGTGACCGCCGGCGCCGTAGGTGACGCAGATCGCGCCGATCCGGCCTGTCGCCCGCGCGTATCCGTCGGCGGCGAAGCCCACGCCCGGCTCGTGGGAAAGCGTGATGACCTTGAGCCCTCTGAGCCGTCCCAATTTGAGAAACAAGTTGATAACCAAGTCTCCCGGAATACCGAAGAGGTGGGATACCCCGATCTTTTTGAGGTAGGCGACGAGGTAATCACCCAACTTCATTTTGCGTTCCATAAACTCCTCAGCGCTCGGTCAGCTCGGTCTTTTTTCGCTGCGACTATGCGCCGGAGTCGCGCGCGGATAACGCGCTCGGCTTCGGTTCTCGACGGGGCTCACCGTAGCGAGCGCGCCGGCCGTGGAAGGCCCATGTGCGATTCGCGCGCCGGTGAACGCGCCGAGCGTGAAGCGCTGGTTGGGCCGAGGGGAAAGTTCTCGTCGATGATCGCAATGGAATCGAAATACTTCGGTCCCAATTCATCGGCCGCGCCACAGGCCGTCAATAAATCACCGAAGGCAGGAAGGCGCCCGCAGGCTCGTTGTAGAGACCTATGCTCATCAACGTCAGCGGCTGAACAATGCGAAGGCCGTGCGCGAGACACCAACGCAGAAGTTCGCCGTTGCGCGTCGGCAACAGGAATCCAGGCCCCGGAAACGCCGCGGCCGCGCCAATCAACGCCTTGAGGTCCTCATTGTTCTCGCCGACGGCATGGCCCAAAAAGCCGACCGCGGTCGCGTAGCCGGTGATCCGTCCGAGATGCTCGACTACGGTCGCGGTTCCCTGTTGGACCGCATCGAGGAGCTCCCGCTCGCGTTCGTGGCCGTGAACCCTCCGATATAACCGGTTGCAGGCGTCGACGTCGCCCTCGTTCGCCGCGCGCACCGCGCGCCCGGAGATTTCTATCCCGAGAGCCGGACCTTGGAGATTGGAAAGAGGCTCTCGAACGTCGAACCCGAGCTTGGTGTATAGAGAGAGCGAGCGGTTATGGTAAGCGGCCTGTACCAAGCGTGTTCCTGCAAACCCTCGCTCACGCGCGCGGCGCAGCACGGCTTCCATCAATTGTCTTCCCAACGTCGAGTTCTGCGCGCCCGGATCGACCGTAATGGGGCCCACCCCGGCAATAACGGCCTTCTCCCACAGAAAATTGCTGCCGATGATCCGACCGTCGCCCTCGGCGACCACGGAGTAAACGTCACGGTCTGAAAGCAACCGAAACAGTAGCCCGGTCGCCGTTTCCCGATCGGGGAAATCGGGCGGAAATTCATGGCGATCGGCGATTGCCGCGAAGGCTTCATAGCAGATCAAACCACACCGCTCGGCATCCGCCGGAGTGCCGGCGCGCAAACGTACGTTCATGGAAGTCCCTCCCGAATTTCTTCTTGACCCGCCGGGCGCAGCGCGAGTCTCCCTCTTAAAGACCGTAGAATGTTCGGGCGTTGGTCGCGAGAATCTTCTCGGCTTGGGCGTATTTGATTCTGCCCTCCTCCACCCAGCCGCGGACTTCGTCGAGCGCGCTCAAGTTGGCGGAGATGTCGGTGTGGCTGTAATCGGTGCCGATCATAAGATTGTCTTCGGTACCGAATTTCAGCAGCGACTCGATGTCATCGATCGGGTCGAGCGTCACGAAAAGACGGTTGGCGCGGAACAACTCCGGTTCCAGTTCGAACAGTCGCGGCAAGCGGGTTTGTTGCCCGCGCAGCGACTGCCGCTTTACCGCCCCCAGCTGAGAGATCGCGTAGGGGATCCAGGACGCGCCCGATTCGATGAGCCCGAAGCGAAGTTTCGGAAATCTTTTCGGCAGGCCCGAGCTTACCAGCGTGGTAAAGGAGTAAATGATCGGGAAGCCCCGGTCCCATTCGGTTGCCGGCAAGGGGTGGCCGGTATGGATGCATAGCGGGATGTCGAGCGCGCTTGCTTCCTCATAAACCGGGAAGAAGTGCGGGTCGGTGATCTTCCGGTCGAGGTCGAAGCCGCGTTTGAAGATTGCGCAGGCGCCGTGTTCGCTGGCCCAACGCAATTCCTCGACGGCCTTATCGGGACGGAGCAACGGCAACACCGCCGCCCATCGTAGCCGGCCGTTGGTTTGCGCGCACTTCTCGGCGATCCAGCGGTTGTACGTCGTCGTCAATGCCCATTCCGCTTCCGCATTGCCGGTGTTGTAACGGATGAAGAAGGTCGGAAAGATCACCTGGACGTCCACGCCCATTTTGTCCATATGCCCGACCCGTCCCCGAACATCCTCCAGCTCCCGGAAGACGCGCGGCGGATGGTTGACTTCATCCCGGATCGCGCGGTTCTGTAGCCTTCCTTCTACGACCCAGCAGCGGCTGTTGGTGGGATTGTAGCCGGCTCTTTTGGCCTCGTCCGCCGGCATCATGATCGTCACAGGGATGTATTTTTCGTAAGGCGTACCTTCGAGTTTTTTCCACGTGGATTCGGACTCGTCTACGTGTGTATCGGCGTCGATCGCTCCCATGACATTGCTCCTGTCCGTTGTTTTGAGATCTAATTTGCCCGTTTCGTCCCTTTTAGACAAGCAAGACCGGCGG
>DATMBL010000328.1:0-10989 GCA_035559295.1 Candidatus Eiseniibacteriota bacterium | reverse complement strand
TGGTCAAGCTCTCAAGTCATACCGAACCTCTTATATGGAGTCCGCGAAACGGGCTTTTCAATTGGCGTGGAAAAAAGCTAAAGATTTAGAAGCGGGAGATTAGGATCCCCGAACCAGGGAGGATCGTACGGATGGCAGATGAAAAAAAATGGCTTTCAGTCCCGGCCCAGTTTCCTAAACTGTCGGAAGAGGTCGACAGGCTCTTCGATGAAATCATTCATCGACCCTGGGGAGTTAACCGTCAGTTAGCCGAATGGAACCCGTCGATCGACCTTTACGAAACTCCCGAGGCGTTTATTCTCGAAGTCGATCTTCCGGGCGTAAAAAAAGAGGGAGTCAAAGTCGAAGTAGAAGGCCGAGACCTGATTCTGCGCGGCGAGCGTTCGTTCGAGCGAACCCAAAGCAGCGAGCGATTTCATTACCAGGAGCGGCACTCCGGTAGCTTTATGCGTCGGATGACTCTGCCCCAGTCGGTGGATAAAGAGAAGATCGAGGCCGAGTTCAGGGATGGCGTTCTCCGAGTCATTCTAACCAAGGCCGAGCGAAACCTGTAAGGGAGCGCGATAATGACTCGAAGCACAAGCACGCACCCGGAAACCGCCGTAGAACTCGAGCCGGCAAGCGCAGCGCGCGAGCTTACGGCCGATGAGCTGACCTTCCACGTGGCTCTCGACAATGCTTTCGATACCACGGCCGAGCTAACGCCGCGTGAGAACTTTAGAGGCCAGGAACGCGCCTTGGCTGCTTTGGAGCTGGGCCTTGGCGTGGCGGGGGCGGGATACAACATCTTCGTTTCCGGGCTAACCGGCGCGGAAAAACTTCAGATGCTCCGGCAGTGGATTGCCAGTAGAGTAGCCACATCGGCTACTCCGGGAGATTGGGTCTATGTCCATAACTTTAAACACCCCGATGCTCCTTGTGCGATTTATCTCCGGGCAGGTCAGGGAATCAAGCTCAGCGAGCGCATGCAAAATCTCGTGAAGACCCTGCGGGACGAACTGCCCAAAGCGTTCCGGCAGGAGGCCTTTAACAGAGAGAAACAACAGCTCAGAGAAAAGTACACAAGGCGAGCTCAGGAGCTCAACGCTGCGTTCGAAAGGCTCGCGCGCGAAAAAGGATTCCTCCTTCAGGCCGGCCCGGGAGGCCAAATCTTGTTCATTCCGTTAATTGGCGGCAAACCGTTAGAGAAGCCGGAACAGTTTTCCAGCCTCCCTCCGGCCGAGCAGGAAGAGATCGGCAGACGACAACAAGAACTGGCCGTAGAGATGGAACGGTTTGGGAGAAAGCAGCAGGAGGTGATGCGGGAGATGGAGGCTGACGTCCGGCTGGTGGAGCGCCGATTTTGTGAAGAACTCCTGAACCCGCTGATCCACGAAATCGAAAAACAAATGGAGAACCAGGAAGTGAGCGCCTACCTCGCCGACGTCAAAGAACACATGCTCAACAACCTGGATGACTTCAAAGAAGGCGATCGCCCGGCTGCTCTGACGCCTTTTGCTCCTCCTTCGCTTCGTGAGCGCGAACCGTTCATCGAGTATCAGGTGAACGTGGTTGTGGATAATTCGGAGACAAAGGGGGCTCCGGTTCTGGTAGAAACCTCTCCGACGTACCGAAATCTCTTCGGCACGATCGAGCGGGTTGTGGATCGCTTCGGCCGAATCGTCGCCAACTTTACCCGCATCCGGTCGGGCTCGTTTCTGCGGGCGCACGGAGGCTACTTGATTTTCAGTCTGGATGACGCCATTAGCGAGCCGGCGGTTTGGAAGGTGCTCAAGCGCACGCTTAAAAGTGGCCGCATCGAGTTGGAAACCTACGAACCCTTCGCGCTCTTTTCCACCTCCGGCCTAAAGCCTGAACCGGTGGATATTCAAACCAAAGTCGTCGTGGCGGGCAGCTCGTTGCTTTACCACCTCTTGTACACTTGGGACGAAGAATTCCGTGAGGTGTTCAAGGTGCGCGCGGATTTTCGCCGCGTGATGGAGCGGGAGCAGGAACACCTGCTGGCGTACGGCGAATGGATAGCACAGGTTTGCCGCGAGGAGAAATTGCCCGACTTCGATCGTGCCGCCGTGGAGCGCGTTATCGAGTTCGGCGCTCGCCAGGCACAAGACCGTGACAAGATTCTGGCCTCATATGCCGATGTGGCGGATCTTGTGCGCGAGGCGGCTTTTTGGGGCCGCAAAGAAAACGGACAGGTGGTCTCCGCCCGTCATGTGGAACAGGCGATTGAGAACCGGGTTTTCCGCTCGAACCGTATCGAAGAGGAGATTCGCGAGCTGATCGCCAACGGCACGATCCTGATCGATATCGACGGAAAAAAAGTGGGGCAGGTCAATGGCCTGTCGGTTTTGGATTTGGGCGGCTACGCCTTTGGGCGGCCCTCGCGGGTTACCGCCAGCGTGGCCATGGGGCGGTCAGGCATTCTTAACATCGAGCGCGAGTCTCGTTTGAGCGGAAGAATCCATGACAAGGGGGTTTTGATTCTGGCCGGGTATCTGCGCAACCGTTACGGCCAGGATAAGCCGCTCGCCATATCGGCCAGCATATGTTTCGAGCAATCTTATTCGGAAGTCGAGGGCGACAGCGCCTCTTCGGCCGAGCTTTATACACTGCTCTCCTGCCTCTCGAATGTTCCGCTGAGGCAGGATCTGGCCGTTACCGGTTCTGTGAACCAGTGGGGAGAGATCCAAGCGATCGGCGGCGTGAACGAAAAAGTCGAAGGGTTTTTTCACGTCTGCCGATTCAAGGGACTGACAGGCAAACAGGGCGTGATGGTGCCCGAGGCTAACCTGCGGAATTTGGTTTTGCGGCCCGACGTGATCGAAGCGGTGCGACGGGGCGAGTTCCATATCTATCCGATTCGCACAATCGACGAGGGTATTGAACTCCTCACGGGAGTTCGCTCGGGCAGGGCGGAAGAAGACGGGACCGTAAACGGCCTCGTGAACCGACGGCTGGGCGAATTGGCTGCCGCGCTCAAAAGCTTTGACGGAGCCGGTGAGATCGGTGAAAGACGCCAAGTGAAGGACGGGCCGGGGTGAAACGATCGCCCGTCTTCTTGGATCGGCTTTGAACTCGATCAGCGTTTTACGGTGCTTTGAGCGCAGCTTCGTCAGACGGGCCGCGCGGGTCCGAGCGGCGGCCAGGTAGCTTTTAGATATCGAGGATGACGAACGCTTGCCATTCGTCATCGGTTTTCTCCAGCCGAAATTGGTGCAAGGTCACGGCCTTGACATCTACGCGTAGCCGGTGCCGTGTAACGTCGATCGGTTCACCGGCGAGTCTCGCGTCAAGCGCGAAACGGCCGTCCCTTTGGATAACCTTGACTTCAAGCGCGCGCAGCAAGAGCTTTTCAGCGTCTTTAAAGTAAATGAGCTGCCCGAGGAAATCGAACAGGAGCATGTCGAGCGCGTCGTTCTCGGCACGAACGGCGCGCTCCTCACGGGCTTCGATCGACTCGAGGTCTTCGACCATGACATTCGTCAAAGCGTTGCCGGATTCGATAAACACGCCTTCGAGGTCCTTCGCCCAGGAGCGAAAAGCGATGTCGGCGATCGCAACGTCTTCCAGGAATTCGTACGGCATACCGAACGTTGAGTTCTGCCATTGAGGTCAGGTGCTCAGCCTTTGACATTCCCGATCGGAGTGAAACGAACAACCGGTTTGCTGATACCCGCCCGCTCCGTCGCATTTACGACATCGTCGATGTTCTTGTAAGCCGCGCCGGCCTCCTCGGCCAGACCAGACCACGAGGCGGTTCGTACGTAGATCCCCCGGTGTTCGAGATCGCGTTGAAGCTGCTCACCGCGCCATTGCTTGCGCGCAGCCGTACGGCTCATCGTGCGACCGCTGCCGTGAGCGGTGCTAAAGAAGGTCTCTATTCCCTCAGGCGAGCCCACGAGAAGATAGGATCCGCTCTCGATACTGCCGCCGATGATGACCGGCTGGCCGATTTTACGATACCGGGCGGGGATTCCTTCCATGTCGGGACCGAACGCGCGTGTAGCGCCTTTGCGGTGAACCAGGAAGGGCTTTTTCGTGCCATCCACTTCGTAGTGCTCGAGTTTGGCTGTGTTGTGGGCCACATCGTAAACCATGTGCATTCCAAGCTCTTCCGCAGACCGGCCGAAGACCGAGGAGAACACCTCCCGAATGCGATGCAGGATCATCTGGCGATTAGCGAATGACATGTTGATGCCGCATTTCATCGCGGCAAAGTAGTCCTGTCCCTCGGGCGAATCGAAGGGGGCGCAGGCAAGCTCCCGGTCGCGGATTTTAATACCATATTTTTTCTCCATCACATTCAAAAAAATCTGGAGGTAATCGGTTGCGACCTGGTGGCCAAAGCCCCTGCTGCCGCAGTGGAACATGACGACGACCTGATTCGGAAGCTCGATGCCGAACTGCCGCGCGAGTTCGGGATCGAGGACATTTTCCTTGCGCGCTACCTGGACCTCGAGGTAGTGATTACCCGATCCCAACGTGCCGATTTGATTGACGCCTCGTTCTATGGCTCGGTTGCTGATCTTGGACGCGTCGGCTCCGGCGATACAGCCTCCTTCTTCAGTGAGTTCGAGGTCTTCTGGCCAGCCGTAGCCGTTCTCTACACACCAGCACGCGCCCTGCTCGGCAACCCTCTTGAACTCTTCCCTCGAGAGTTTAAGGAAGCCGCTGCTTCCCACCCCGGCGGGAACCCGATCGTAAAGCCGGTCCACGAGCTCCTTCAGGTGAGGGTGAACCTCCTGAAGGGAAAGGTTGGTCACGAGCAGGCGCATTCCGCAGTTAATATCGAAGCCGATCCCGCCCGGTGAGATCACGCCGCCATTCTGAACGTCCATCGCCGCCACGCCGCCGATAGGAAAACCGTAGCCGGAGTGAGCGTCGGGCATGCAGAAAGCGTATTTCGTGATCCCCGGAAGGGTCGCGACATTGGTTATCTGCTCATAGACGGCCTTATCCAGCTCGCTCAGCAGCTTTTCCGTCGCGTAAACACGGGCCGGAACTCTCATGCCCTCTTTGTAGGACGGTGGAATTTCCCAGATCACTTCGGAAATACGTTGTGCAACAGGTAGAGCCATACGATCAGCGGCAAACAACTAGAGTTCATCCTCTAGCAAGCATAACAAAAATAAATCGTATTTCAGCTCAGATCCGGTCCGGGCAATCACGAATGGCAAGAACCAAGAGCGCGGTTTTGCAAGTACCCGGTCGCTCGTGGCACCATGTTGCTGCTAGTACTCTACGAACGAACTACAAGTCGAGGGTTCCATGGATCTTGTCCTTGTCGGTGACGTCATGCTCGGGAGGCTGGTGAATGAGAAGCTAAAAACCACCTCACCGGAGCACCCCTGGGGCGATACACTCCCGATTTTCCATCAAGCTGATTTCCGTGTTTGTAATCTCGAATGTGTCATTTCGGACCGGGGTGAACCATGGACGCTCACCCCTAAAGTGTTTCACTTTCGCTCCGATGCGAAGAATATCGAAGTCCTGCGCCGAGCCCACATCGATGCGGTTTCTCTCGCCAATAACCATATCTTGGATTTCGGTTATGATGCGCTGTTTGACACCCGCAAGATCCTCGACGAGGCGGCTATCCGCCATAGCGGTGCCGGCGCCAACGCTTCTGAGGCGGCGCGCGCTTCGATCTCGCAAGTCGACCATACGGAGGTAGGACTCATTGCGTTTACGGATAACGAGCCTGCGTGGGAAGCAACCGATCAACACCCGGGTACTTTCTATGTTCCGATCGACGTCAACGGCATACGCGCGAAACGGCTTTTTGAAACTGTCAGGCGCGCTAAAGCCGAGGTAGAGCTGCTGATCGTTTCGGCTCATTGGGGACCCAATTGGGGCTACACGCCGCCGGCCGAGCATGTTCAGTTCGCCAGGGCCCTGATCGATGCCGGTTCCGACGTCATTTTTGGCCATTCAGGCCATGTCTTTCGCGGTATTGAATTTCATCGCGGGCGACCGGTTATTTACTGCGCGGGAGATTTTATCGATGACTATGCGATCGATGCAATCGAGCGCAACGATGAGTCGTTCATTTTTAACGTAGAAACCCGAAACGGTGATGTTGAGGGGTTGAAACTTTATCCCACCCTGATTCGAGACCTTCAGGCGCGCTTAGCCGATGGCGTTGAGCGTGAACGGATGGTGAAAAAAATGCAGCGCCTTTGCGCCGAGTTCGGCACCCGCACCTGCTGGCAAGAGGCGGGCTACCTCGCCGTGGGATACGATCCGCGGAGCTAGGCCGCCGGGCGGGCGGAGGATTGCTCGATCGAGCGAGGAAAACAGAAGGGCGAATGTCACGGCTGCGGCGTTTTTTCGCCTCCAGCAGCCGGGGCTCGTCCGAGCGCGGCCACGCGCTCGTGGAGGGCGTCGGCAAACTCCTGGTAAGAACGATTCTTCAAAGACTCGGGCGCAAGCTCGGTTGCAGTGCTGGGTTGACCAAAGGTGACGCTGATCGGGCGTAGCCGAGGGAACCGTCGCCCGACGGGCAGGGCGTCGTACGTACCTTCCACCCAGACAGGTATCAACGAAACCGGCTCGGTACTGGCGATCAGCCCGATGCCCGGTCGAAAGCGTCTCAGTTTTCCATCGGGCGATCGACCGCCCTCCGGAAACCACACGAGATTGTAGCCTTGCTTTAAGGCCGCTACGGCAAAGGCGATGCTCGAAAGTCGTCCCCCCTGCGGGTCGATTGGAATAACGCGAACGGCACGGCTCAGGATTCGCATCAATGGATTTGCGAACATGATCCCGGTCCACCCGCCCCAGTAGGTTCGGTCCAGCTCCTGTTTTGGGAGCGCGGCGCCGATCGCCAACGGATCGAGAAAGCTCGCGTGATTCGGCGTCATGATGAACGGCCTTCTTTCAGGAGGACGGCCGCGGATCTTCAAGCGAAACGCGCCGCGCATCAAAAACCGGTTTAGCACAAGTAGGCTGGAGCCGAGAAACCGAACGGCCGGCGACGGCGGCTCGAGCCAGCGTCGCTGTTTTTCACTAAGCAGATGCTCCGGCTGCCGGAGCATCTCGGTGGGATCACCGGTTTTCTCGAGTGGAGCCGCTTGCGCTGCCGTTGCAACTTCACGGAGCAGATCGCGTACCGTCTCACTCCTGTTGATAGCAGCCTCATCAAGCTCCGCACCGGTTAGGGCACGGATTTCGAGCGTGAGATTGAGCCAGTCGAGAGAGTCGATCCCCAAATCCAACTGAAAATTGCTTTCCGGCGCAAGCCGCGCATCGGGAAAGCGGGTAATGAGCCAGTCCCAAATGATCCTTGCCCGTGGGTCTTCAAGAAGCTCTTGATCATCGGGCGTCATCTGTTCCAGCGGCACCGGCCCGGCTGGCGGTTGTTTGTCTTCGCCGTACTTCGCCCGCTCGAAGCGCTCTGGCAGCATGTGCCGGCGGAGTTTTCCGATTCGCGTTCGGGGCAACGGCTCCTCGGTGATCGCGTAATCGGTGATCCGGTGGTGTGATGGGAGATTGTTCGATTCGCGCTGTATTTCCCGACGTATGAGATCTTCGACCGGTTCGGCCTGGCGTCGAGCCTCTGGCTCAGGTACCACGAGAGCCACGAGGCGATCCCTTCGAGCCAGTACGCCGACCTCGCGGATGTACGGGCTTCGCTCCAAAACGGCCTCGACATTCTCCGGTTGGATATTTTCGCCTGCGGAAAGAACGATCATCTCGGAAGCGCGGCCCACCAAGTGAAGGTAGTTTTCCTCGTCCAAGTAGCCGAGGTCGCCCGTGTGAAAGTAGCCGTCGGTTGTAAAAACCTCGGCGTTCTTGTCCGGCATGCGCCAGTAGCCGGAAAAAACGTTCGGGCCGCGGGCAAGCACTTCACCGAACTCCCTTCCCGCTTGCGGTCTCGAGATTCGCAAGTCAACTCCAGGCAATGCTCGACCCGTGGTGCCCACCCGCTCTTTTCCGGGGATATTGAAGGTCAGAACAGGCGACGTTTCGGTCAGCCCGTACCCGCTCGCAAGTTGCCATCCCAAACCTTCAAGTTTCCATGCGAGCTCCGGCTCCAGGGCTGAGCCGCCGGAGGCGAGCACCTGCAGGCGCGGCGCTATCTGCTTCCGTATCGGGTAAAACACGTAGTCGCCTGCTCTGAGGCCCCGCTTGCGGAGCGCGACCGACACCGCGAGCACACCGTGAAAGAGCGCTGAAACGAGTCGGCCGCGCTTCTTCAATGAGGATTCTATCGCTTCGTAAAGCGCGCGATAGAGCCGCGGAACTCCGATGACAGCCGTGGCATCCCCCTCCTGGAGAGCGCGACGGAATTCGTTCGCGGTCATGGCGCTCGGCAAAATGAGCGGCACGCCGGCGGCAAGCGGCGCCAGCATGCCGACGGTGAAGGGATAAGCGTGGTGCAAAGGCAGAGGCAAAAGCACCCGGTACTCCGATCGTATCAGTTCCAGGCTTAGAAGCGCGTTCAAGTTGGAGGTGATATTCTTGTGCGTAAGCGGTACGCCTTTGGGCCGTCCCGATGTCCCCGAGGTGTAAAAGAGAATCGCGTGGTCCTCAGGCGAGGGCGCCGGCAGCCGGTCGCCTGCGTCGACGAGGTATCTTCCCCAGCCGCCGGGCTCGTCCGCCTCCCGGTCGAGCAGGATAGGCTCGAGTCGATGCCCCGCCTTCTCGAGGCGGCGGGCCAGAGTCGTAGTCGTAAAAACGTAACGAGCTTCGGTTTCTCCCAAGATGTGTTCGAGTTCTTCTTGACCGATCTGGACATCCACCGGCACCGGGACGGCCGGGAAGGCGAGGAGGGCGAGACAAGCAACCACCCACTCAGCCCGATTAGGCGCAAAGATGAGCATCCTGGAGCCAGGCTCCAGGCCCGTCTTGGTCAAACCACGGGCGAGTTGCTGTGCCCGCTCGGTGAGTTGGCGGTAGGAATAGGTTTCGGGACCCTTTTTCGTAAACGCGACGAGCGCAGTCTTGTCTCCATGGCTCGCCAGGAACGCTACGAGCTCGTGTAGCGTAGCGAATGAAGCCGCTGCCATCGACGGGGTAAATCCGAAAACCGCTCGGCCGATAGCCTAAGAATATAAGAATGCAACCCCGGGCAAAAGGGGGAGATCTATCATTTGTAGGTAAGGACCAGCCCCCAAAGACTCTCCCAAACGCCCGGCGGAAATCCCGGGTCCGCCGATTTGTATCTTTTGCCCGGCATCATATTTGCGTATTTCACGCTTTGGCGCGTTCCCGGAAAACATGCTCGGCCCGCTTATCGGTTCTCAGGCCAAGAAAGCGCGGATGGCGCAGCCGCTTGTCCTCGGTCCATTCCGTGAAGCCGATCTCTGCGACCAGTTTGGGCGCGACCCAGTGGACGTTCTTCTCACGAATCTTGGCCTTAAAAAAGGGTGAACACCGCTGCTCGAGAGAATATAACTTCTTGCTCAGCTCGCGCAGCGTTTGGTCGGTGTAGCCGGTCCCCACTTTTCCAGCATAGCGAAATTTGCCGTCCTCGTAATAGCCGACCAGAAGCGCGCCGAATCCGATCCGGCTTCCCTGCGGATCGGTGTAGCCTCCAATGACAAACTCCTGTCGTTGCACGCACTTGAATTTGAGCCAACTCGTGGTTCTACCCTGGAGATACGGAGAGTCCGCCTGTTTCGCAATTAGCCCTTCCCAGCCCTTTCGACATGCCTCATCGAGGTAAGCTTCGCCTTCGGTGTTTCGGTGGTGCACATAGCGCAGCCGATCGCCGAACTGAAGGGCGCCCTTCAGTAGTGTCTTTCGGTACTTGAGTGGGACACGAGTCGTGTCATAACCATCTAGGTAGAGAAGGTCGAATAAACAATAGTAGACCTTAATGGGGTTACGTCGCGCCTCGTCAGCTTTTCCGATGTGCATTCTCCCCTGAAGTCGAGCAAAACTCGTTACCTCGCCGTCGAAAGCGACGATTTCTCCGTCCACAATAAACTGTCCCCTGGCCTGCTCCTCTAGAGCCTGCTCGATCTCCGGGTAGGTTTGGTTGAGGTTTTTCTGATTGCGCGAGAGGAGCCGAATCGCTTTTTCCTTGCGGAACGCAAGGCAACGCACGCCGTCAAGCTTCGGTTCAAAAATCCAGTTCGGATCGGAGAAGGGTTTATCCGTGAGGGTTGCGAGCATCGGGCTAATCCAACTTGGCTGGCTGGTTCGTACCAGGCTCTCTCGGGCTAGTTCGCCGATTCGACCGAATGGATCGCCCATCGCTAAACCCTTAGCTGCTTTCCCTGGCTTCATGGACAAACGATCGAGTCAGCGCGGCTAACTGCACCGGCGCGGTATAACAGAGCGTGTGCGCGACTCCGAGGATTATCTCGAGCCGGCCGTGGGGGCGCAGGCGCGCGATATCCTCGCACCAGCGATGGTTGGCGATCGGATCGTGTTCGCCGCGAACCACGAGCACGGGCGCTTTTATCCGAGGCGCTTTGGCTTCAATACGGTCGCCTACGTCGCCGTCCGGGAAGCGCTCCGCGCGGCAAGGGCTGAGTCCGATTCCGAGCTTATCGGCAATGGCCGCGGCCAACGCCGGAGTTGCTGTTCCAGCCAAAATGGCGGCATCCATATAGTCGCCGGAAACGCAGGTTTGTACCCACAAGAGGCCCCGCAACGCCGGTCGCGCATTACGCACGATTGGGCCTTGAGGATCTGGCAACATCAGGCTGGCCTCGTTTTCTCTACAGGCGATGGACCAGCAACGGCCATGCCAAGCAACGTATCGCGAAACGGCAGAGATGTTGATCCGGCCGTTCTTTTCCAGGCCTTTTTTATGCGTTGGAGAGACTGCTTCCAGTTCTGCCGATCCGGGACACCGCGGGTGGGTGGTGCCACTTCGGTCGCAGACGGTTTTCAGGTTAGACTCGGGTGCCGCCGCTGCTCGTTCACGTGTCTCCCTTACATACGCCACGAGAAGGCGGACCTTGTCAGGCGTTCGAAAGTTGCACAACTCCGGGCCGATGGAATGCCCAGAATGCGACACACACCGGGGTTTCG
>DATMBL010000327.1:0-2256 GCA_035559295.1 Candidatus Eiseniibacteriota bacterium | reverse complement strand
CCCGCCGATGACGGCGATTCAGGCCGCCACGCTCAACGTCGCCAAGACGTTCAAGAAGGATAGGGACTACGGCAGTGTCGAACGGGGCAAGATCGCCGACCTGTCGATTGTCGAAGGCGACCCGCTCCAGGACATCTGGGCGACGCAGAACGTCAAGATGGTGATCATGGACGGGAAGGTCGTCGATATCGGATTCTCAAAGTACAAGAACCCGATTCCGTCGTTCTATTCCTACCAGAGCTTGCCCATGGATCTGGAAATATCGCCGCTCTTCCTCATCGAGGGTTCGGGTCCAACCACACTGAGAGTGCGGGGTCGCGGCGGGATGTGGCCCTTTCACCAGGTGATGCTTGACGGCGAGCCGCTGCCGACGAGCTTCGTGTCCAAAGACGAACTCAAGGCGACAATTACACCCGAGAGGATTCCAAAGGCCGGCACGTACATCGTCACGGTCAAATGCGCGGGCGAACCGTTTCCCGAGTCGCATCGAGCCCACCTCGTGGTCGGCTTCAAACCATAGGGTAACTCCGCCGGACGCTTCGTCGTCCGCCCTTGAGCGCGGTATGAATGTGGGTTAGCATAGCTATGGCGATCACTATGCAGGAGGATGGCACGGTGAAAACAGTGCAAATGACGCTCGATGAAAACCTCGTAAAGGCGGTAGACAGCGCGGCAAAGAAGTTGGGCACGACGCGGTCGGGGTTTACCCGCGAAGCGCTGCGTTCCGCCCTGAAGGAATTTCGCGTCAAGGAATTGGAGTCAAAACATCGGGAAGGCTACAAGCGTAAGCCGGTCAAACGCGGTGAGTTCAGCGATTGGGAAACGGAGCAGGTCTGGGGTGATTGATGAGAAGAGGAGAGGTCCGATGGTATGTCTTCTCCCGACCTGACAAGAGACGTCCCGTCCTGATTCTAACGAGGGATTCGGCGCTGGAATTCCTGGGAGAAGTTACGGTTGCTCCGATCACATCGACCATTCGCGATATCCCGTCCGAAGTCTTGTTGACGAAGGCGGACGGTATGCCAAAAGATTGCGCTATTAACCTGGATCATCTTCAAACAGTTTCGAAAGGAAAAATCGGCTCGCTCATCACGACTCTAACCGCAAGCAAGCTGGAAGAGGTGCGGCCGAGATTGCTGTTTGCGCTGGGCTTTTAAATCCGAGCTTGGGGAGCCCAAGCTCGATTGTGCCTTGTTCGCATAGTGTCGCAGCCGTCGCGGGAAGGCCGGTAACCGGCCAAATCTTGAGCAGATGAGCGACGATCAGGCGCAGGTCCACGGTCTTTTCCGCAACTTCCGCAACTTCCGCCTCGGTCTAATCGGGCAGCGCATTGCTTTGGTTGCCGCGCTCATCGCACTCTGGTGGTTGTCCGCGCTGTCGCTGCCGCATTACATACTGCCCGGTCCGGCGCGCGTATGGGATGCGCTTCAAGCGATCTCGGGCAGCGGCGATCTGTGGAGCAATCTCGCCGTCACGCTCTGGCGGGTGACGGTGGGATTTGTAACCGCGGCGCTGATCGCGTTGCCGTTTGGAATCCTGCTGGGTGCGAACCGGCGCGCCGGCGAGTTCTTCGAACCCGTGATTCCAGTCCTCAACACGGTCTCTTCGGCGATCTGGGCGATTTTCGCAATTATTTGGTTCGGTATTTCCGATGCGACCACGATCTTTGTCGTGTTCATGACGGCGATGCCTTTGATCATCACGAACGTCTGGCAGGGCACGCGGACGGTGAACGCCGACTTTATCGAACTGGCCCAGGTACTGCGCATGCCGCAATGGAAAGTCATGACGAAAATTTACCTGCCCACTATTCTGCCGTATTTCTTCTCCGGGGCGAGGCTCGCCTTCGGCTTTGGCTGGCGTGTTTCGCTGGTCGCCGAGACCATAGGGTCATCGAGCGGTGTCGGTTACCGCCTCAGGCAGGCGGCTGATCTGATCAGAACCGATCAGGTGTTTGCCTGGACATTGACTCTGGTGATCATGATGGCGACCATTGAGATGGGCATTTTGACGCCCTTGGAAAACCATTTGTTTCGTTGGAAGAAAGGCGCGGAAGCGCAGTAAACGATCCCCCCACCGCGCGCTACAGCCAGGCACAATGTTGCCCCGCGCAGCGGCAGGTATGCGCCATGAATCGGACCGAAGTTACGGAATCGAGCTGCAACGACCCCGAACAGGCGCCGGCGGCGATCCGCCTGATCGATATCGGCAAAAGCTTCGCTAATGGCAATCGATCGATCGAAGTTCTGCGCGACG
>DATMBL010000326.1:0-12070 GCA_035559295.1 Candidatus Eiseniibacteriota bacterium | reverse complement strand
AGCCGACGGCACTGAAAAGGCTGCAGGCCGACGACCGGGTCGATGGTCTCCTTGCGAATCTTCTCGGGGTCACGCGCGGCGACTTCCTCGATCTCGACCCCGCCTTCGGAGGAGGCGATCACGGCCACGCGCGATTGCGCCCGGTCCAGCACCATTCCGAGATACAACTCGCGCGCGATCTCGAGCCCCTCTTCCACCAGAACGCGGCGAACCTCTCGTCCCTCCGGACCGGTTTGATGCGTCACCAGTCGCTGCCCGAGAATTGCCCGAGCCCTCTCGGCGGCCTCCTCCGCGCTCCTCGCGATCTTCACCCCGCCCGCCTTGCCCCGGCCTCCCGCATGGATCTGCGCTTTCACGACACACGGAAACCCCAACTCGCGTGCCGCTGCCTCCGCCTCCGCCGGCGTGGCGGCGACCTTTCCCCGCGGCACCGGGACACCGTACCGTCTTAGGATCTCCTTCGCCTGGTATTCGTGAATGTTCATCGGGTGGGTCTTGGGTGTTGGATCTTAGGTCTCGGCTTTCGTGTCTCGCGCCGGGCACGCCGATGTTCGGCAACAAACTCGAAGCACGAAATGCGCAATTCGTTTCGGATCTGATTTCGGATTTTTACTTGGCGATCGGCGCGTGCTTTGCGCGAGATCCCCCATTCGGTTTTATAGTTCCTGAAGCCTCCTTATTTACTGCCTAACACCCGGTCCATCGCCTGCACGATGTCCTTGACGTGGTTGAGCGATTCTTCGAACGCTTTCCTATCGCCGGGAGATAGCTCGATCTCGATGACCTTCTCGACACCGCCTGCGCCGATAATGACCGGGACGCAAAAATAGTACCCGCGGACGCCGTACTCTCCTTCGAGCAAGGCAGCGCACGGCAAGATCTCTTTCTTATCGAAAAGGTAGGCTTCGGCCATCCGCACTGCGGCCGATGCCGGTGAAAAATAGGCGGACCCCGTCTTCAACAGCGCAACGACCTCGCCTCCGGCGTTTCGGACCCGAGCTTCGATTTCATCCAGTCTTTTTGCCGGAAGAAGCCTCTCGACCGGCACCCCGCCAACCAGACAGGTGCTACGGACCGGCACCATATCGTCTCCGTGCCCGCCCAGCACCATCGCCGCCACGCTGTTCACCGATACGTTGAGTTCTTTGGCGACAAACGAGCGGTAGCGCGATGAATCCAGAATCCCGGACTGGCCGACGACGCGGTTTTTGGGAAAGCCGGTCACCCGCTGCGTGAGCGTCACCATGGCATCGAGCGGATTGGTCACGACGATCACGAACGAGTCCGGCGCATGGGTTTTGATGCCGTCGGCCACCGAGCTGATGATCTTCGCGTTCGTTCCTACCAGGTCGTCTCGGCTCATGCCCGGCTTGCGCGCAACTCCGGCAGTGATGATGCAGACATCCGCGCCGGCGATGTCCTCGTAGCGGTTCGTGCCCATGACCTTGCCGTCGAACCTCTCGATCGGACCCGCGTGCGATAGATCAAGGGCCTTTCCCTGCGGCAAACCTTCGATCACATCGAAGAGCACGACGTCTCCCAAGCCCTTCAGCAGGCACAAGTGAGCCATGGAGCCGCCGATATTGCCCGCGCCGATCAACGCTATTTTCTTCCTCGCCATAAATTCCCTCGCGGACAAATGGAGATTGCACCACGAAGGATACGAAGACCGCGAAGTTTAAACAAAATATCCTTCACGACCTTCGTGTCCTCTCTTTCGAAAATTGCCCTCACGCGACGGTTTGAGCCAAAAGCTCATCGGACGGTGAATCCTCGAGGGGCGGTGGTCACACTCCGTGGTGAAAATATCCGCTTGTTTTTCTCCTCGTTTGGTTGCAATACAATCCGCAGTGCGAAATACCGCTACATATTCGCAATGATCGCGTCGCCGAAACCCGAACAGCTCACCAACTTCGCTCCGCTCATCAACCGCTCAAAGTCGTAGGTTACGGTTTTCTTCGCGATTGCCCCCTCGAGACCCTTGATGATCAGATCGGCGGCCTCCGTCCATCCCATGTATCGAAGCATCATTTCGCCCGAAAGGATTACCGAGCCGGGATTGACCTTGTCGAGATCGGCGTATTTCGGCGCGGTGCCGTGCGTGGCTTCGAACACCGCGTGCCCCGAATCGTAGTTGATGTTCGCTCCGGGGGCGATACCGATGCCGCCGACCTGCGCGGCGAGCGCGTCGGAGAGATAGTCGCCGTTGAGGTTCATGGTCGCGATCACGTCATAATCCTTCGGCCGGATCAAGACAAACTGCAACGTCACGTCCGCGATCGAATCCTTGATCAAGAGTTTCGATTTCCACTTGCCGTCGCCATGCGTGGGCATGAGCTTCAGCGCATCTTCCACTTCCTTCTTGATCTCATTCTGCTGGTCGGGCGACATCATGTCAAAACCCGGGTCCACCAGCTTCGCGTTCTCCTCCACGCTCAGGCCGGGCTTCTGCTCTTTGTTGCCCAGGATCCACGTCTCCCGCTCGGTGACGATCTCATTGCGAAACTCGCGTTTCGCGAGCGCGTAGCCCCACTCCATGAAGGCGCCCTCGGTGTACTTCATGATGTTGCCCTTGTGCACGAAGTTGACGTTTCGCCGCTGGTTCGCCAGCGCCCACTTGATGGCCGCGCGCACGAGCCGCTCCGTGCCTTCGACCGAGATCGGCTTGAGCGCGATTCCCGCCGTGTTGGGAAAGCGGATCTTGGCGTACTCTTTTGGGAAGTGCTCCTTCAACAGGGACTTGAACTTGGCGTTTTCCTCGGTGCCATGGATGAATTCGATGCCGGTGTAGATGTCCTCGGTGTTCTCGCGGAACACCACCATATCGACGTGCTCGGGATGGCGCAGCGGCGAAGGCACGCCGTTGAAGTAGCGCACGGGTCGCTGGCAGACGTAAAGATCGAGGAGCTTACGCAAGGCGACGTTGAGCGACCGCATGCCGCCGCCGATCGGGGTCGTCAGCGGTCCTTTGATGCCGACGAGGAATTCCGAGAAGGCCTGAACGGTTTCGTCGGGCAACCAGGTATTGAAAAGCTTGAATGACTTTTCGCCGGCGTACACCTCCATCCACCGGATTTTCCGTTTTCCCTTATAGGCTTTTTCCACCGCCGAATCGAAAACGCGCACCGAAGCGCGCCAAATATCGCGGCCGGTGCCGTCTCCTTCGATGAATGGGATAATGGGCCGATCCGGAACCTGGAGCCGGTTCGCCGCCATCGTAATCTTCGCGCCGTCCTCGGGTACTTTCGATAACTTGTATGCTGCCATGGCCTCCTCGCCTGCAAAAATAGCCTAAGGGCAAATACCACCCTTAGGCTATTTTTGGTGAAAGTAGTTAAAAACTCGATGGAATTTAGCTGATTACCCGAGATCAGTCAAGGTAACGCCGGCTCTCTCTCAAATAAAGCCCTACCCGTGAGCGGAGAGGCGGCTCGCCCGGGCTGCGGCGCCTCAAGGTTCGGTGATTTTCGTTTCCTCGCCCTTTCTCTGCTCGAGCCATTTCTCGAGATAGCGCGCTGCTACATCCCGCCCGCCGAGACCGAATGCCAGGGCCAGCGCCAGGCAAACGGCGCCGAAGACGAGAATGAAAGCCCAGATGACGATCTCCGAAGCGATCTCGAGGATCTCGAGAATACCTGCGACCACGAAGATGACCGTGCCGATGTACACCGCCCGGCCGATCGAAGCCGCCTGCTCCAGCCCTGCGTTGGCGCAGGAGGTGCGTGTGACCGTCTCGAGAAAGTTGGCGAAGTAAACGCCCAGGATGAGCATCACGAGGGCGGCGACGATCTTCGGAATATAGAGATAGATGAAGTTCAGGGTGTCGGTTGCGCCGCTGAGATTGAGAGTCTCCAGCGTGGCTACGATAACGATCAGGAAAAGAAACCAGAACACGAGAAGCCCGATGATTTCGGAAGCCGATTGCTTGATGCCGCCCCGCTGGAGCATCTGCGTGATTCCGGCGCGCTCCGCGAGCACGTCGAAATGGCAGAGCTTTAGAAGGCGCACGACGATCCTTTTTACGACGTTGCACAGTACCCAGCCGAGCACGATGATTACGACGGCGGCGAACAGATCCGGCAGGAACGCCCCGATCTTCGTCGTAAAGGCGTTCCATGCGCCGGTCACGGTCATCACGGGATTCATGCGTTTCTCCTTCTCACGATGTCGAAGACAAATTCCAGTAGTTACATAGGGGCTCGGCCGGGGAATTGTCAACAACTCGCGGCGTTCCAGCGGTTCCACCAGTTCAACCGCTTCGCTCCGTTCCAACCGGCGACTGGAACGGTTGCAACGGCTGCAACGACCATGAATAAGGCGTTCCGGCAGTTGAACGGCTTCCGTGTCGATCGGCTGCCACTTGAATCGGCGCGCGCGCGTCACTATAGTCCAGCAACTCGCCGATGTCGTCGCTGAAAACTCATTTTGCGCGCCCGGGGATCGCCAGTTGCGCGTAGCCGTTCGTCAACTATCCAAAGCCTACGGCGTTTTGTGGGCTCTCAAAGATATCGATTTCGAGATCACCGGCGGCGAGTGTGTCGCGTTGCTAGGCCCGAACGGCGCGGGCAAGAGCACGTTGCTCAAGCTGCTGGCGGGTTTGACCCGCCCGACTCGCGGCACGATCGAATTGGACGGGAGCCAGGTCGGCCGTGGCGGTGAGTCGGATAAATCGAGAATCGGTTTGCTCGTGCCCGGCGAGCACCTCTACGACGATCTTACGGCTCGCGAAAACCTCCGGTTCTTCACCGCCCTGTACAAGAAAAATAACACGGAGCCGAAGATTGACCGTGCTTTGGCCGAAGTGGGCTTGGCCGCTCGCTCGGACGAGTACGTCGCCGCATTTTCCAGCGGCATGAAATGCCGCCTCTCGATCGCGAAGTGGAACCTGCTCGACCCGGAACTCCTGCTTCTCGATGAGCCGTACAGCGTGCTCGACCGCGAAGGCGTTGATTTTCTCGAACAGTCGCTCGCGCGCCGCTGCCAACGCGGGAGCATCGTCATGATGGCATCACACCACGTAGCGCGGGCGATCAAGATCTGCAGCCGCGCCTTGGTGCTGCGCCAGGGTAAACTGATTTTCGACGAGCCCCGCCGCCACCCTTGGGAAAGCTTCGATCGGCTGTTCGGCGAATTCCGGCCGCGGGGTGAATGATGGAGATCCTCCGCCAGGCCTGTCTCGTGCTTCGGAAAGACCTGCGCCTGGAGATGCGCCGGCGCGAGAGCCTGTTGACGATGTTCTTCTTCGGCGTGCTGTTGCTCTTCGTGTTTCATTTTTCTTTTGATCTCACGCCTGAAAACGTCGTCGCGCTTGCTCCGGCCCTCCTTTGGCTTGCGTTTCTCTTTACCGGCACGCTCGGCCTCGCGCAGCTCTTCCAAGCCGAGCGGGAAAACCGTTGTCTGGACGCCCTGCTGCTCTCGCCGCTCGACCCGGGCGCCCTATTTCTGGCCAAAGTTTTCTTCAATCTTGTTTTGATGGTTCTCGTCGAGCTCGTCGTGCTCCCCCTTTTCTGGATCTTGTTCAATCTCCGATCGTGGAGCCCGCTCCCGAGCCTTCTTGCCGCGGTGTTCCTGGGGACGATCGGCTTTTGTGTTCTGGGGACCCTGATGTCCGCGATCACGTCGCGGGCGCGCGCCCGGGAACTCCTTCTCCCGCTCCTGCTCTTCCCTTTGATGGTTCCGGTCATCCTGGCGACGATTCGCTGCATGGAAGCCGTCTTCAGAACCGGCGGCCTGGACGACGCCGCCGCTTGGTTGCGTCTTCTTTTCGGATTTGATGTGATATTTCTCACTCTTGGCATCCTGATCTTCGACTGGGTAATCGAAAACTAAGATGACGGGGGTCGCAGACCGACGATCGTATACAGAGGGCCGACGACCGAAGGCGGAGGAGCATCACCGGCCCCCTGCTCGTCTGCCGTCGAATGCATCAACCATGCCGCAACGATCAGGGCGCAAAGGAAGGAGCCTATTAGGCACGCTGGCGCTACTCGTCACGCTCATCGGCCTCTATTGGGGGTTGATCCATGCTCCGGCCGACGCGTTCCAGGGCGATGTGCAGCGCATCATGTACCTTCACATCCCCAGCATTCTAACCGCCTATCTTTCGATCTTTCTCGTTTTCGTGGGGAGCTGCCTTTATTTATGGAAGCGGGAAAAGCGGGACGACATCCTCGCCTATTCGGCCGCGGAAATCGGCGTCCTTTTTATCGCTTTGACCATCGTCGAAGGATCGATTTGGGGCCGGCCGACATGGGGCGTTTGGTGGACCTGGGACGCGCGTTTGACGTTGACAGCCGTTTTTCTGCTGATTTTCCTAGGCTACTTGATGCTCCGCTCTCTGATCGAGGATGAATCCCGAGCGGCGACCGCGGCGGCGGTTCTCGGCATCGTCGGGTTTCTCGATATTCCGCTCATTCACATGTCGGTTTACTGGTGGCGCACGCTGCACCAGCCGCCCTCGATCCTGCGCCCCGACAAGGCGCCCTGGGAGAATATTCCTTGGCCGCTTTTGACGCCGCTCCTGATCAACATCGTCGCCTTTGCGCTTCTCTATTTCTATCTCCTGTCCTTGCGTTTCCGACTCGGTGAACTGCAAGAAGAGATCAAGGCGCGAAAACTCGCGCGGAGCTCGGCGAGTTGACCAATAATGGATGCCTGGGGATATGTCATGCTGGCTTACGGGGTGGTTTGGGGGGCCATCCTCTTGTACCTGTTGTCGTTGAAGCGCCGGTTACGCAGAGCGGAATCCGATCTGGCGTTGCTGCAAGCAGAGGAGGAGACGGGAGCCAATGAAGAGAAGTAGACGTTTTTTGGTCGGCGGCTTCATCATACTCGGCGCCCTCGCCTACATAATATATGGAGGCATGCAGGAAGCGTTGGTTTATTTCGTTACGCCGTCTGAGCTCAAAGCGAACGAGACCGCTTCCGCCAACCGCTTCCTCCGGCTGGGCGGCATGGTGGTCAAAGGCTCGCTGCAGAAGGACCTGCAAAATCTCACATACCGTTTTGAACTGACGGACGGAACCGCATCGATACCGGTATTGTTCCGCGGCATCCCGCCCGATCTTTTCACCGAAGGTAAGGGCGCGGTCGTGGAGGGCCGCATTACCGACGGCGTTTTTCACGCCACCATGATCATGGCCAAGCACGCCGAAGAGTACAGCCCTCATGTCGATGCGAACGAGGCGGGATACCGGAAGAGTTTCGTTCCGGCGCGAGATCCCGCGAAACCGTGACGGCATCCCTCGGGCACATTTCCATCGTTCTAGCTTTGCTGTGCGCGATCTCGGGGATCGTTAACCCGATCCTCGGCGCGCGGCGGGATTTCGAACGACGCCTGAAGTTGACGCGCGCCGCAATCCTGGGGCAATTCGTCCTCGTCACCGTGGCGGCTGCGGCCCTGATTTACGCGCTGGTCGCGACCGATTTTTCCATCCGATACGTCGCCGCCAACACCACCCGCGCCACGCCGATCTACTACCGCGTTACCGGTTTGTGGGGCGCGCTCGAGGGCTCGCTGCTGCTGTGGGAATGGATCTTGATCATCTTTTCCGGGCTCGTGGCCTGGCTGTACCGCGAGCGGCACAGGCAATTCATGCCGTGGGTGTTGATGACTTTTTCGATCATCTCGGCATTTTTTCTCGCCGTCATCGCCTTTGCTTCCAACCCGTTCGAGACCGTTTGGCCGGCGCCGGCGGACGGGCGCGGGCTCAACCCGTTGCTCGAAGACGCCAACATGTTGACCCACCCGCCGCTTCTCTATACCGGCTTTGTCGGTTTGACGGTGCCCTATGCGTTCGCGATCGCGGCGTTGATAACGGGCCGCCTGGACGATTCTTGGATCATCACGACGCGGCGCTGGACGATTACCGCCTGGTTTTTTCTCACCGCCGGCAACCTGGTCGGCGCGTGGTGGTCCTATCACGTTCTCGGATGGGGCGGCTATTGGGCATGGGATCCGGTCGAGAACGCGGCGTTCATGCCCTGGCTTCCGGCGACCGCCTTCCTCCACTCGATTCAGATCCAGGAGCGGCGGCGGATGTTCAAAGTCTGGAACCTGTCGTTGATCATCATGGCGTTCAGCCTGACGATCTTCGGCACGTTTCTCACGCGCTCGGGCATTCTTTCTTCGATTCATGCTTTTTCCTCCGGGCCGGTCGGGGGCATCTTTCTCGGCTTTCTCGCTTTCGTCCTGCTCGCGTCCTTCGGTTTGCTTGCGTACCGCGCCGATTTGCTCAAAGACCAACCGGAGCTCGACTCGGTCGTGAGCCGTGAATCCGCCTTCGTGCTCAACAACATCGTATTGGTCTCGGCGCTATTTACGATCCTCTTGGGAACCGTGTTTCCGTTGCTCTCGGAAGCGGTGACGGGAGTCCAGGTGAGCGTCGGAGCGCCGTACTTCAATGCGGTCACGACGCCGTTGTTCTTGTGCATGGTTTTTCTCATGGGCGTCGGACCGATGATCGCCTGGCGCAAGGCGTCGTGGGACAACCTCAAGCGCAACTTTCTCTGGCCTGCGGCGGGCGCGCTTCTCGTCGGCGTTTTTCTCTTGATCTGGAAAGTCAGAGATTTTTGGCCTTTGCTCGGGTTTACCCTGTCGGCGTTCGTGGCGCTTACGATCGCGCAGGATACCGCGCTCGCGCTGGCCGCGCGGCGCCGCATCGCGGGAGAGGGCATAGGCTCCGGGCTTCGGACGCTGGTGCGCCGCAACCAGCGTCGCTACGGCGGCTTCGTCGTCCATCTCGGCGTGGTTCTGATCGTCATGGGGATCGCCGGCTCGATGTCCTACAGCATCGAGCGCGAAGCAACGATGACGGTCAATGACACGCTCTCGGTCGGGCCGTATCGGATCCGGTTCGAGGGATTGCGCGGCTCGCAGCAACCGACCCACTTCCGCGTCGAGGGCACGTTCCGCGTATTCAAGAATGAAACCGAATGGGACGTGCTGGCGCCGGCGCTCAAGTTCTTCCCGGTGCAAAAATCCCCCGTCGGGCGCGCCGTGCATCGGAGCACGCCAAGCGAGGATCTCTATCTGATCCTGTCGGGATTCAGCGAGTTGAACCGAAACCAGGCGACCTTGAAGGTTCTCATTCGCCCGCTGGTTGTCTGGATTTGGATCGGTGGATTCGTGATGGCCCTCGGAACACTGATCGCGCTGTGGCCGTTTCGATGGAGTGGTTCAAAGTTCGAGGTTCAAAGCTCAACGTTCGAAGAACCCTTGGCGGCCAGCCATGAGCGGTAGCCGCCGCTCACGGCTCACTGTTTACGGTTCACGGCTCACTGCCTTATGATGCCTTGGCGGCGTGTACTGCTAACGGTTCTTCTGATCGTGCCGGTCCTCTGGTTACTGGCGTACGGCTTTACCCGTGATTCGCGTTATATCCGGTCGCCGCTGGTCGCGAAACCGGCAGCGCCTTTCACGCTCACGCTGTTCGACGGCCGCGTCGTCGAGCTCAGCGACTTTCGCGGTAAAGCTGTTTTTCTCAACTTCTGGGCTTCGTGGTGCCCGCCGTGCCGCTCCGAAGCGCGCGACTTGGAAGCTGCCTGGCAGAAGGTCAAGAACCAAAACATGGTCTTTATCGGTGTTGCGCTGCAGGATACGGAAGAAAACGCGCGCGCCTTTCTTGAAGAGTTCAACGTCACGTATCCCAACGGGATGGACGTTTCCGGGAAAATCTCCGTGGACTATGGCGTCTGGGGGATCCCCGAGAGTTTTTTCATCGATCCCGACGGTCGCATCACCTACAAGCACGTGGGAGGCATGCGGGCGAGCTTGGTCACCGCGAAGCTCGAGGAGGCGTTGCGCGGGATCGTCACGGCGCAAGAAGGCAAAGGCGAGTTTCAAACGGTGCGGTAGAAGGCATCGCCCGATGCGGTCATGAAGCGCAAAACCGACCGATTCCTTGTCTCGTCCCGGAAGGAGGCCCGAGCCGCGGGGCTCCGGTTTTTAGCCCTCGTTTTCCTTCTCATCCCGCTTTGCCTCACGTTTGCCGCCGAAGCCCCCGATCTCGAGGAGCAGACCCGTCGCATCGCAAGCGAGCTTCGCTGCGTGGTTTGCCAGAACCTCTCGGTCGCGGACTCCCCCTCCGAGATGGCGCAACAGATGCGCGCCATCGTTCGGGAACAGCTCGAGGCGGGCAAAACGCCGGACGAGATCAAGGCTTACTTCGTATCGAAGTATGGCGAATGGGTGCTGCTTGCGCCGCGTCCGAAGGGTCTCAATTTACTTTTATGGCTCTCGCCTTTTATCGTTCTCGTCGCCGGAACGGTTCTCGGGCTATGGTGGGTACGCCGCTGGTCCCGCAACAAGACTGCCCCGGTCGCGCGGCGAGAAGGAGCGACGGCTGAAGCTCCTTCGGGCGCGAACACGAGGAGCGTCGGCGCGGGGTCGGGAGCTTCCGACCTTCGCTCCGAGTTGGTCGTCGAGGAACAGCGACTCACGGCGGAAATATCAGAGCTCGAATTCGACTTTCAGTGCGCCAAGCTTTCCGAGACCGATTACCGTTCCCTGCGTGGCGCGCTCGAAGCGAAGCTTTTCGAAACCGCCAGGCGTCGCGAGTCGCTGCCGCCGCCCGCTGAGCCGCCTGCGTCGCAGCGATCTTCCCGAGCCGGAACTCCAGCTTCGGATGTGAAAACTCGACTCAAACGGTGGCAACTGGCCGCCGGGGGAGCGTTCTTGCTGCTGTTCGGATTGATATTAGGGGTGTTGCTGACCCAGTCGCTGCGGCCGAGAAGCGGGCCGAACGATACGCTCACCGGCGGGTTTCTCACTGGAACGACCGGCGCAAACGACGGCGTCAACGCGCTCATCGATCAAGGCACGGCAGCCTACGGCCGGGGAGATTGGCCCAAGGCGATCGAAGCATTCAGAAAGGTTCTCGACGCGGAGCCGAACCAGCCGATCGCACACGCATACATGGGACTCATTCTGATCCAGGCGGGCCATACCGACGGCGCATTGCTGGCATTCGATAGGGCGTTGAGTTCGACGCCGAATCTGCCGCTCGCTCTTTGGGGCAAGGGAATGCTCCTCTACCGCGAAAAGCAGGATTATGAAGGCGCGCGCCAGGTTCTTGGCCAGCTCGCGCAAATGCTGCCCGCAGGAGAAGAGCGGCAACAAGTCGAAAAAGTGCTGGCGGAAATACCCGCCCGCGGAGGCGCAGAGAAATCGCCATCTCAGGCGCCGGCTGACTCCCGGCCGATTACCGGCCGCGTGACGCTTGCATCGAAGGTCCAAGCGCCCGCCGGTGCCCGGACCGCCCTGTTCATCATCGCTCGTTCAGCGGCGGGCCACGGGCCCCCTGTTGCCGTCAAGAAAATAGATCGACCCACGTTCCCGATCGTTTATTCGCTGGGCCCCGAGCACGTGATGATCCGAGGACGCTCGTTCAGCGGCAAGCTAAATATTTCGGCGCGCCTCGACCGGGACGGCGATCCGATGACGCGAGAAACCGGCGATCTCGTTGGTGAGTACCGGAACAACCCTGTGGAAGCCGGATCGAAGGAAGTCGATATCGTACTGGATCAGCTCGCCAAGTAGGCAACGGGTTCGAGCTGTTGAAACCGTTCCCATGGTTCAAGCCGTCAAATCCGGAACCGAAGAGCAGGCTGACCGGAGCAAAAGCGATCGAGCCGTTTGAACCGCTGGAACGTCCTTTATTTTGGCAGCAATACTTCCTTGAGCTTCCCGAGCACGGCCGGATCGATCTTGTAAAGCCCGTGAACGACTTTTTCCATTTCTTCTCCGCTTACCGGGTCGATGTCGAGTTTGGATTTTTTCGCGTCAGCCAAAAATTCGGGATCCTTTAACGTCGCCGCGAAGGCTTTGCGCAACGTCGCGGTCCGATCTTTGGGCGTTCCCGGTGGAACGAAGTACAGGCGCGTGATCATCGCTATGTCATGCACGGCGTACTTGAGGAGACGCTTGGCGTCTTCGGTCTTCGCATAGTCGATCGCCAGCGGCACGTTCGGCAGTTCCGGATGCCTTTTGGGCATCACCAAAACGACGACATTGAGTTCCCCGGTTTCGAGGGCTTTGCTCCACATCGTTTTGATCGATTCCCACGCCCAA
>DATMBL010000325.1:0-20837 GCA_035559295.1 Candidatus Eiseniibacteriota bacterium | reverse complement strand
TACATAGTGCTAGTTGCTTCGTCGGTTGCCTGAATATGTTTTATTCATGGCAGTTTCATCTCAGACTGTGGCCATCGCCATTGGTTCCCGAATCGAAAATCCAAAATCACTTAACGATCTTGTCCGCCCGCGCCAGGACGTCCGGTGGTATGGTCAATCCCAGCTGTTTCGCGGTGTTCGCGTTGATTACGAGATCGAACTTGGTCGGTTCCGTCAGGGATAAGTTGTCCGGCTTCATTCCCTTGATGATTTGATCCACGTACCACCCCGCTTGGCGCCAAAGCTCGGTTAAATTTACGCCATAGCTCATCAAGCCCCCGGCCTCGACGTAGTCGGCGCGCGGGTAAATCGCCGGCAATCGGTTCTTGGCTGTCAACTCCACGATTCGCGGCACATGGCTATTGAACAGGGCATCGGGCATGAGGAACAAAGCATCCGCCTCGCCCTTGCTTTTGCTTAGCGCCGAATCAAGCTCTCCCGCGCTCCTAACCCAAACCGGTCGAATGGCTATGCCCATCGCCCTGGCTCCCAGCTCCACCTCTTTGAAATTCCGCTCGTATCCTGGGTTCGTCGAGTTCCCGAGCGCGGCGACCCGGCTGATTTTGGGCACCGCCTGTTTGAAAACCTCGAGTCGTTTGCCCACGAAATCAGGCGAATTTCTCGAGATACCCGTGACGTTTCCGCCGGGAAACGAGAAGTTCCGCACCAGGCCGGTCCGCACGAGATCGCCGGCTCCGGCGACCACGATCGGAATCGTTTTCGTCGCCTGGTGCGCGGCCACCGCCACGCGCGTCCCTCCGACAACGATCAGGTCCGGTTGCTGCTCGACCAATTCGCGAGCGAGTTGCGGCAAGCGGTCGAGTTTCCCTTCAGCATACTTGAAATCCAGCTTGATGTTTCGGCCCTCGACGTAGCCAAACTGGCGCAAGCCCTGCCGGAGGGCTTCGTCACGGCCGGCGTTCAACGCCGCAGAGCTGGATACCAGAACGCCGATCTTCCATAGCTTCGGTTGGTTTTCGGCGCCGCTCGCCGGGGCGATGACCAGAGTCAGGGTCAGTGTTAGGGCGAGACGAGCAAAAGTGGATTTCATAGGCTTCTCGCAACGGTTACTTGGACAAATGATTCGCAACTTACTGCGGCCCGTCTCCGGTGTCCAGCGCCCTTTATACCCACCGCCATGCATCGGCTTGCAGCTTACGGTTATTGCCCCTATCATTGACCATTCCTGGAAGAGTCGCCGGAGGTGAACTGAGCTCGAGTCGCCGGTCCGGCGGTGGAACGCGAGAAACCCCTAGAGCTAAACGGGCCCCGCTGCATAACGCACCTTTTAAAGCGAAATCGATGAATCAGGCTTGGTTGGTCACGGGCTTCTTCTTCGGGCTCCTCCTTGCGCTCCTTTACGGTACGTTCCTCATTCTCAGCCCATTTTTAAAGGCGATCACCTGGGCAGGGATCCTCGCCATTTTGGTTTATCCCGCGTACATGAGGCTGGTTAAGCTCTTGCGGGGCAACGCAACGGCCGCAGCGCTCATTGTGATTGTGCTGATCACGCTGATCGTCGCCGTGCCGGGCGCCCGGGTCTTGGGCTTTCTCGCTGAAGAAATCGCCGATCTGGTGAAAACGATCCGTTCGCTCTCCAACGGCGATGCCGGCGGAGTGTGGCAAGAGAAATCCTGGATTCGAACGCTGCTCGGCTGGTGGCAGGCGCTCGGGGTCGAGCTTGCGGCATTTCAGATCAACTGGAGGGAACTGCTGGTCAAAAGCGCGCAAGTCTCCTCCGGCGCGGTTTTGACGCAAGTAACGGGGGTCGCGCAGAATATTCTTCTATTCGCGGGCAACTTTGTCATCGCAATCGTTACCTTATTTTTCTTTTTGCGAGACGGGGCCGCATTTTGTTACCGCTTGCGCCGCCTGCTCCCAATGGATCAAGACCACCAGGAGCGGCTGTTCCAAAATATTGTCAACGCCTTGACGGCCGTGGTGCACGGTTGTTTGGTCGTGGCGATGATTCAGGGTCTGCTCGCAGGCATGGCCTACTGGGCCCTCGGAGTTCCGTATGCCGTCATCTGGGGAGTCGCGACGGGATTTGTCGCGCTCCTGCCGGTAGGGGGAACAACCATTGTTTCCATACCGGTGGTTGTTTTTCTGTTCTTACAAGGGGAGACACTACGAGGCATCCTGCTGTTGGCCTGGTGCATCGGGGTCGTTGGAGTCGTGGATAATATCCTCAAGCCGGCTTTCATTGGGACCCGTCTCAAGCTTCCCGTGTTGTTTCTTTTTTTTGGAATCCTGGGCGGCATTTCCGTGTTCGGCGCGCTCGGCCTCATCCTAGGTCCAGTAATCCTGGCGCTACTCGCGGCGCTTTTGGATTTGTACCTGGAAGAATACGGGCGAGATAGCTTCGGTCAACCCCCCGCGGGAGAGGCACATTGAACCAACTTCCAATGCGGCAATAGATAAGTAAATATAAGGAGGGGCACGCGCGCGGTTTCACCGTTTACTGCGACGAAGCCGAGCGCACCGGCGGCGACAATAGCGCGCTGCCGCCGCTTGCCTATTTCGGCCTATCGCTGGCCTTTTGAATGCTCACCCAACTTTCCCGGTACGGGGAAATGCTCAAAGTGCGCGTCGAAAAAGCCAAAATCCACGTGCGGGCTCGATTCAAGAGCGAAGGCTCGGTCTTGCGAGAAACGCTTCGCGCCGCCGGCTTGGGCTTTGAAATGCGGTGCGAACTACGGTCCAACGCGGCGCCGGAAAAGGTTGCCGCCGTGGTGCGCAACGCCGAGAACGGTTGCTACGTGATGCAGACGATTCTCAAGCCCACCCCGGTGGAGAGTCGGTTTGCGCTGAACGGAAACGAGTTCGATCCCGCGTTGCTAAGAGGAGAGAGGACCTCTAGCTCATCCGCCCTTGGAAAGAGCCTTCCGGCTTTGTTAGCATAAAAGCGCGATGAACGAATGGACGATTGAAGCCCGCGAGGACGATTTCGAAAGCGCCGTGATCGAGCGCTCTCGGGAAGTGCCGGTACTGGTTGACTTCTGGGCGCCGTGGTGCGGGCCATGCCGGGTGCTCGGGCCGATTCTCGAAAGGTTGGCCGAAGAATACGGCGGGGCGTTTGTTCTCGCCAAAGTGAATGTCGATGAAAGCCCGGCGCTGGCGAGTGTTTTCGGTATCCAGGGGATCCCGGCAGTAAAGCTCTTCAAGAACGGCGAAATCGCGGCCGAGTTTACCGGAGCTTTACCCGAGCCGATGGTGCGCGAGGTGCTGGCGCGGTTTCTTCCGACGGAGAACGATAAACAAGCCGCCAGGGCGGCTGAGCTCGAGCGCTCGGGCAATCTCGCGGCTGCAAAGGAACTCTATCGGCAGATCCTGGATAAGGAGCCCGGTCACGCAAAGTCGTTGCTCGGCTTGGGACGGGCGCTTGCGGCCGAAGGCGATCAGGAACAGGCCTTGTCGTACCTGGAGCGGATTTCGCACGCAGCGGAAGAACGAAAGGAGGCCGAGCCGCTGATCGCCCGGCTCAAACTCAGCGCCCAAAGCGGGCAGAACGAGTCGGAACTTCGGGCCGCGGTGGAACGAAATCCCAATGATCTGGAAGCTCGGTTTAACCTGGCGCAGACGCTTGCAGCGCACGAGAAGTATGAAGACGCTCTGGACGAGTTGTTGAAGATCATTCGGTCGGATCGCGCCTTCCGCGATGACGGCGCGCGCAAGGCGATGCTTCAAATCTTCGAAGCCCTCGGCTCCGATAACCCACTGACCGACAGGTACCGCTCGGAACTGGCAAAAGTGCTTTTCAGTTAGCTCTCACCTCACCCCGTTTTCCCTTGGACGGGGGCGTGCCCGCAAGGGATTAAGCCCAAGGTAGCGTTTGTCGCCGGTTTTTCGTCACCACTTCCCTCCCCTCTGGGAGAGTTTAAGGCGAGGCGTTATCATAAGTCATGAGCGATCGAGCGATGGAAACACGTCCGGATCTCGAGACCGAGACGCAACAACTGGCGCGGTCATTGTATAAAGCGGCGGCGAGCCACAGGCCTTCCATATTCGATCCTCACGATTGGCTCGGAAAAATGATCGAATGGTCGCTCGAGGACGAGGCGCTCCGCGTCGCTTTGTTTCGCTTTGTCGATGTGCTGCCGAGCCTGGGTTCCGCAAGCGAGATTGGCCGGCATCTCGAGGAATACTTCGGGAAGGTCGATCACGCCTTCGGCCGTTTGGTTTTTCTCGCGCAGGCGCTCCATGCCGGCTGGCTCGTAGCTCCCGTCGTGCGGCAGAACGTCGTACGACTGGCCCGGCGGTTTATCGTTGAGGAGGAGAGCGAGGCGCTCCAAAGCGTGCTATCCGAGTTGCGCCGGGAACCGGCGGCGTTCACGATCGACGTTGTCGGGGAAGCGACGGTGAGCGATCGCGATGCCGTGCGCATGCGGGAGCGGTATATGGACGTGCTGCGCACGCTCGCCCTGATCGCCGAGGCTTGGCCGGCGGTGCCGCAAATTGACGAGGGACCACATGGGCCGCTGCCGCGGGTCGATGTATCGGTAAAGTTGTCCTCGCTTTGCGCCCGGTTCGATCCCCTCGACCCGGACAGCGAAACCGTCACGCTCGAAAGGCTCCGGACGCTCGCGCGCGAGGCGGCTCGGCTCAAGGCCGCGTTGACCATCGATATGGAGCAGTTTTCGCTCAAGGACACCACGCTCGCAATCTTTCGGCGGTTGTTGACCGATCCGGAGTTTGCGACCGCGCCGCGCCTGGGCATCGCCTTGCAAGCGTATCTACATGACACCGAGCGCGATCTCATCGAGCTGATCGAATTGGGGAAGGATCGTAAAAGGCGTTTTGGCGTCCGGCTGGTAAAGGGGGCGTATTGGGACAGCGAAATCGCCTGGGCGAGACAAAAGGGTTGGCCCGTCCCGGTTTACCTGGACAAGGGAGCGACCGACGCTCAATACGAAAAGCTTACCCGCGTGCTGCTCGAGAATTTCGATGTCGTTGACGCTGCTTTCGGCAGCCACAATATACGGAGCCTGGCGCACGCGATCGTTACGGCGAAGCACCTTGGCGTGCCGCGGTCGGGATACGAAATTCAAATGCTTTACGGCATGGGGGAGCCGATACGGCAGGCGGTGGTGCAGAACGGGGAGCGCGTGCGCGTTTATCTGCCCACCGGCAGCCTGTTGCCCGGTATGGCGTATCTCATCCGGCGCCTGATGGAGAATACGTCCAACACCTCGTTTCTGCGCCAGACTTACGCGGAACAGGAGGACATCGAGAAACTCATCCAAAAACCTGCGGCTAAGAAGGCGCCGGCGCGGCGCGGTCCGCAAGTGAAACCCTCCGCAGCGCTCGAGCCGTTTCGCAACGAGCCGGGACTCGATTTCTCGCGCGCGGAAAATCGGGCGCGCTTTGCGGCAGCGCTGGCGCGCGTCCGATCCAAACTCGGTCGGAGTTATCCCCTGTGGATCGATGACGAGGAGCGACGAACCGGCCGTTGGCTCGATTCCGTTAATCCCGCCGATCCCGCGGAAATCGTCGGTTGCGTTGCGCTCGCGGGCAGCTCTGAGGCGGACCGCGCCTTGACCGCCGCAGAAAGCTTTTTTCCCGAATGGCGCCGCACCCCCGTCGAGACGCGCGCGCGTATTCTCTTTCGCGCCGCGTCGATCATGCGGGAAAGGCGGATCGATCTGGCTGCGTGGGAGCTGTTCGAGGCGGGGAAGGGATGGCGCGAATCGGACGCCGACGTGGTCGAAGCGATCGATTATCTCGAATACTACGGCCGCGAGGCGTTGCGCTTGAGCGGGGCACGGCTGACCCAGGACATTCCGGGAGAAAGCAATGTCACCCTCTATGAGCCTCGCGGCCTGGCGGTGGTGATTGCGCCATGGAATTTTCCCTTGGCGATTTTGACCGGCATGACCGCGGCGGCTCTGGCCGCGGGCAATTGCGTGTTGGTAAAGCCGGCCGAGCAATCCCCGGTGATGGGAGCGCTCCTCATGGAGATCTTGCGGGATGCCGGGTTACCGGGACCCGCCTGCCAGCTATTGCAAGGCGGCGGCGAAATCGGCGCGGCCCTCGTTCGCGATCGTCGCGTTCACTTGGTTGCGTTTACCGGCTCGCGCGACGTCGGTTTGGAGATCTTGCGCGTCGCGTACGACCACCAGCCCGGACAGGAGCACGTCAAACGCGTGGTGTGCGAAATGGGCGGTAAAAACGCGATCATCGTCGATAGCGACGCCGATCTGGATGAGGCGTTGGCCCACGTGATCGAATCGAGCTTCGGTTACCAGGGGCAGAAATGTTCGGCAGCCTCGCGCCTGATTTTGCTGGAAGACATCCACGACCAGCTGCTGGAGCGGCTCGTGGAAGCGGTCAGGAGCCTGAAGATCGGACCCGTGGAAGATCCGCGCAATTTTATCGGCCCGGTAATCGACGATAGCGCCCGGTCAAGGATCGCCTCCTATATCGACTTGGGCAAGCGTGAAGGGGAGTGCGCTATCGAACGGGAGGCGCCTGCGACCGGCTATTTCATCGGGCCGGCGGTATTCCGCGGCATCGAACCGCACCACCGGCTCGCCCAAGAGGAGATCTTCGGTCCTGTGCTTTCGGTTCTCAAGGCACGAAGTTTCGATCACGCCTTGGACATTGCCAACCGGTCCTCGTACGCGCTCACCGGAGGTGTTTTTTCCCGTTCCCCGGCCCACATTGCGCGCGCGCGCCAGGAATTTCGGGTCGGAAACCTGTACATCAATCGTGGTATCACCGGCGCTATCGTCGAGCGGCAGCCCTTTGGCGGTCTGAAACTATCGGGCATCGGCTCGAAAGCGGGCGGTCCGGACTATCTGCTTCAGTTTCTGGAGCCGCGCACGATTTCCGAAAACACGCTGCGCCACGGTTTCGTCGCGCCGAGCGAGTTGAAGCAATGAGAGCACGGAGCATGGAGCAAGGAGCACGGAGCCAGAAGAGGACACGCAGAGCACGAAGAACGTTCTCGCGCAAAGCTCGCAAAGATCGCCAAGGAAGACGATTTAACTTTGCGGCCTTGGCGCTCTTGGCGCGAGGAAATCTTGTCTTTCCCGACAATTACGGCCGCGAGATATTCCGCAGTGCCCATGCTCACTTGCTCACCTGCTCGATATACTGGCGAATGAAGCTCACGATTTCTGCCGGCGTTTGAGCGGCGCGCTGGAACAAGCGCTCGCCCGACTCTCCGATTTCGAAGCGCGGATGAAAGCGCATCGTCTTCATCGCGTCGCCGATAAAATCGGAATCTTTCGAGAGCGCCGTGACCGCTTGGCGCAGGGTCGCGATCGCTTGCGGGGGGGAGCCGGGCGGAAGGAGAATGAGCCGTGTGAGATTCGTGCTCGACATGTTGGCGGCTTTGAGCGCTTCGTATTTGATCCCGGACGGGGCTTTGCCGAAGATTTTCTTGTAGTAATGGGTGAAGGGCAGCAATTCGGGGACATCGGGGCTCACCATGATCTCGCCGTCGGGCGCGACCAGGTCGGTGTAATAGATCGGAGTCACTTCGCCGGTCTTCACCATCTGCGGCTCAACCGTTGCGCGATACGCGGGCAGTGTCTCGTCGTGGTATTGGGCTTCGTTACGTTGTACGGCGAGCCTCGCCGTCGAGCTGGAGCTGTAGCCGGTGACGTAGTCGTACTTGAGCCCGAGAAGATCGAAAGAAAGGCGGAAACGTACGTCTTTGGAACTGCTGGCGCTCAATCCGGCGGCTTTGAATCGCTCGACCTTGACGAAATCCTCCGGTCGCTTGACGCCCGGCGGCGTGTCGGCGCGGATGTAGGAGACGGTCACGCCATGCACTCCGGTGATGAAACCGAATTTACCCAAGTCGACGCGCAGTCCCGGATCCTTCGTCTGGTAATGGAAGAGGCTGCCGGTAAAGTAACCCGCCGTGAGACCGTCCGGCTTGGCGACTTCGCCGACGTAGTTAACCCCCGTGATGCCGCCGCCGCCGCCCATATTTTGAACCACGATCGAAGGGTTCCCCGGGATGTGCTTCCCGAGATGTTTGGCGAACACCCGCCCCTCGATGTCCGTCGGCCCACCCGGAGCGAAATTGATAATGAATGTCAGCGTCTTGCCCTGGTAAAAGGACCCCTTCTCGGCTGCTCGACCATCGGGCGCTCCGACAAGAATTCCGAGCACGGCGAGCAAACCGGACAACAGCACGCGGGTGCTCTTCATCCGAGACCTCCTTTCGATCGGCTCGCGGCCTTTAAGCGCGCGGATAGAGCGCATCCATCATGAGCCGCTTGTGGTGCGCGGGAGTGCCTAAATACTGGTAGAGCGTGTGCGCGAGCACGCTGTGAGCCATCATCGGGTGGCCGTAGTCAGTGCCGGGACCCGCCCATACCATGTGGGCGTAATTCGTCGCCTGGTAGTAGCCTTCGCTCGCCACGGCTTTCGCTTCGTGCGAAGCGGCGCGCGCGGGAAGCCCACTGTCGATCCTCCAGAGAGTCTCATACGTCGCCCAACGCGCTGCGTCCAAGTGGATGGACAACTCGACGCAGTGGTCCTGCACGCGCTGAAAGCGCCCGATCGGTTGCCCGAACACGATCCTATTGCGCGTATACTCGCAGGTGATGTCGAACACTTCCTGGGAAGCTCCCACTTGATACGCGCAGAGGATCGGCAACGCTTTTTCCAAAGCGACTTCCAAGATCGGCCAGCTGGCGCCGCTCGGGCCGAGTAACGCCGCGGGCGCGACTGCGACATCCTTAAATAACACTTCCGCCATGGAAACCAGAAACCCGGTGTGGCGGCGGATCGTTACGCCGGGCTGGTTCCGATCGACAATGAGCAAGACAACTTTGCCTTCTTCGGTTCGCGCGCCGACGACAAACGCGGTGGCGGCCTCGGCATCAAAGACAAAGCGCTTTGCGCCATTCAAGAGGTACGCATCGGGCGTTTTCGTCAACCGGCTTTCAACCGCTTCCGCGCCCCACCCTGCCGCTTTGTCGGTGAGCGCCGGGATGACGATCGCTTCACCGGCGCAGATTCTCGGCAGCCAGGCCCGCTTTTGTTCTTCCGTACCCGCCTCCAAGATGATTTGAGCTGCCAGGATGCCCGAGGAAAACAGCGGCCCCGGGACCGGTCCGCGCCCCAGCTCTTCAAACACGACCGCGCAATCGGTCGCGGCCATTCCCGAACCGCCGTACTGTTCCGGGAGCATCATGCCGAGCCAGCCGAGTTCGGAGGCTTTTTTAAGGAGCTGCGGCTGAAATGTTTCCTTCTCTTTGTACCACTGGGTCATGCGGTGAGCGGGAACTTCGGCCTTGACGAAGTCGCCCGCGACTTTTTTAAACATCTCTTGAGTTTCGGTTAGCGATAAGTCCATCTTGTATCTCCCATGGGAACGCCTGGAACGATTGGAACCTTTGGAACAAGTCGCTGTTCGTTCCGGCCGTTTCAAACGTTACAAATGTTTCAGCGGCAAGCCCGCCTGGTTGCATGTGATTTAGTGCGTCTCCGGGGCGATCTCCTGGGTCGGACGCCCGAGCCCGAGCCGCCGCGCGAAAATCAACCGGTCGGTGTCGAGCGTTCCGCCGCCGTGGAGCTGCCCGGGGCCGGTGCGAACGACGTATTCGAAATCGACCACCTCGTGCACCGAAAGGTCCTGCACCAGTGCGTCGGCGCCCATGATTCGCTGGAGCCGCTCGGCGTTGCGCAACCGCATCATCCGCTGGTAGTAGCGCTGCTGCGGCCCGCCGTAAGGATGCGGCTTTTTGGCAAACCGGTGCCAGTAGATCCGCTGGTTAAAGCGGCGGAGCGTGTTCAGCTCGATCATCATATCGGCGATCACGTCGCGCACGCCGGGATCGTCGATCAGCGGTTTGCCGTCCACGCGCGTGTTGCGGCAGTACTCGATGACGCGCTCGACGAGCGGGTCCGCGGCGATTCGGCCGTCACCGCCGTGCTCGAGTTCCATGTGCGTGTTCGCGACGCGCCAACCGTTGTTTTCGCCGCCGATCAAATACTTAGCCGGAACGCGGACGTTATCGAAGAAAACGGCGTTCTTGATGCCCATCATCAAGTACATCGGTTGGATGGTGATGCCCGGGAGATTCGCCGGAATATGGAGCCACGAGAGGTTCTCGTGCCGTTTGCCCTTCGGATCCGTGCATACCAGAGTCCAGAGGTAGTCCGGCGGCACGTGATGGCCGACCATGACTTTTTGCCCGTTCACGACGTAGGCGTCGCCGTCGCGGATCGCTTTGGTTTGGCAATTTGCGACATCGCTTCCACCTTGCGGCTCGGTGAGGACTTGCCAGACGCTTATTTCGGCCCGCGTGATCGGCGGGAGAAACTCGCGCTTTTGCTCTTCGGTGCCCCAGCGGATCAATACCGGCGCGACGATTCGCGCGAGCGTGTAGAAGACGTGCGAGAGGTTGAGGCCGTACTTGAACAGCTCGGTTTCGAGGACGATCTGGTGATCGACGGTTAAACCGGCTCCGCCGTATTCCTTGGGGTAGAGCGGGAATAACCAACCTTTTGCGCCGAGTTTCTGGGCGAGGTTGCGGCGAAAATTGTACTCCTCCTCGTTTTCGCGCGTGGACCAGGAGGCGGACCAGCGTAAGTGCTCGGCGCCGCGCATCTGTTCGGCGAGCCAGGCGCTCACCTCTTTCCTGAACTCGACCACGTGCGGTGGATCGGCGGAAACATTAAAATCCATCGTTGACTCCTTTCGAACGAAAAACGGTTTCGGGCGCTAACTTTTTACGGACCGGTTCATACGATGCCGTGCGCGCGCAATTGCGTGATCGCCGCCGCATCGTAGCCCAATGCGGCGAGCACCTCGTCGGTATGCTCGCCCAGCATGGGCGCGGCGCGAAAGAACGCGGGCGGCGTGTCCGACATGCCGATCGGGCTACCCACGAGATTGGTCGTTCCCATTGTCGGATGGCTGATCTGCTTGGGGATCCCGAGATGCCGGACTTGCGGGTCATTGAAAACTTCCGGAATCGTGTTGATCGGCGCATTGGGGACGAACTTTGCGTCCAGGCGCGGCAGCCAATAGGCGCGCGGCTTCTTGCCAAACTGCTCGCGCAGAATGGCTACGATCTCCTCGTGACGATCGACGCGATCCTTGCGCGAGCGAAAACGCGCATCGCCGATCAGGTGGTCCAGCTCCGCCGCGGCCAGCAACGCTTCCCAAGCTTCGTTGTGGCCCGACAGATGAACCATGAACGGCTTGCCGTCGCAATCGAGCAAACTATAGATCCGCCCTCTGGGGAAGTTCTCGCGCGACACCGCTTCGCCGCCGTTCAGATAATCGGCCACGTGAGACTCGATAAACGCGATGCTGACCTGCAGTAACGAAACGTCGATGAACTGCCCGCGGCCGGTTTTGCCCCGCGCCAGGAGCGCGGCCATGATGCCGTGCGCGGCAAAGATGCCGGCGGCGTGATCGACGAAAGAAACGCCGGCGACTTTCGGATCATCCAGATCGGTCACCAGGCTCATCATTCCACCGAGCGCCTGGCCGATCGTATCGAAGCCGGGCTTGTCGCGATAGGGCCCGCTCTGGCCGTAGCCGGAGATCGAGCAGTGGATCAGGCGCGCATTGCGCTTCGCAAGCTCGGCGTAGTCGAGGCCAAGACGGGCGCGTGTAGCGGGCCGGAAATTTTCGAGGAACACATCCGCGGTGTCGAGGAGCCGCAGGAGGATTTCGCGTCCGCGCTGTTCGCGCAAGCTGAGCGTCACGCTTTTCTTATTGCGATTGAGGGCGCGAAAACTCGGTCCGTAACCCTCGTATTTGGGGTTGCGGCCGCGGTGCGTGTCGCCGCCGCCGGGCAATTCGATCTTGATCACTTCACAGCCGAGGTCGCCGAGCAAGCTTCCCGCGTACGGACCCGCGACGTGGCCGCTCGCCTCGATGCAGGTCGTTCCTTCGAGCGCTCCGGAGATCATAGGAAGGTGTCAATCGCCGAAAATGCACGATCTCACTTATCGCAATCAATGAAGGTTTTCCAGCAGCCGCGTCGTCGAGAGCCCCTCGGTTGAGGAACGGTGGCGGCTGTGCAACTCTGGGCCGAGCGCTTTCCGCAGGAGGCCCGTATGCGTTACGAGCTATATTACCAGCCGTCGATTCAAGGCCGCGGCGAGTTCGTTCGGCTCGCATTGGAAGACGCCGGCGCCGATTACGTGGACGTCGCGCGCGACCCGGCCTTCGGCCGTCCCGGAATCGTGAAAATGCTGGAGGATCCTGCGCTTGACTACCCGCCTTTCGCCCCGCCGTTTTTGAGGGCCGGCAAGCTCCTGATTTCCCAGACCGCCAACATCCTTCAGTTTCTCGCGCCGCGACTCGGGCTCGTACCCAAAGGGACAGCGGCGCGAATCTGGGCGCACCAGCTCCAACTGACGATTGCCGATTGGCTCTACGAGACCGGCCAGACGCACCATCCGATCGCAAACGCGCTCTACTACGAGGAGCAGAAACCGGAGGCGAAAAAGCGCGCCCGGCACTTCACTTCGAGCCGCGTGCCGAAGTTCATGGCTTATTTTGAAAGGGTGCTCACAAAAAACGCCGAAAGCGGCGACTTCGTCTTCGGCAAAGAGGCCTCTTATGTCGATCTCTCGCTGTTTCAGATGATCGAAGGATTGCGCTACGCTTTTCCAAAAACCATGGCGCGCCTCGAGCCCGAACACCCGAGGCTGGTCGCGGTCCACGACCGCGTGATGGCCCGACCGCGCATTGCCGACTATCTTACGTCCCCCCGGCGGTTGCGGTTCAACCAACAAGACATCTTTCGCCACTATCCCGAGTTGGAGGAAGAGGAGCGGCCCGGGCCTGATTAAGCGGCCGCGAGCAGCTGTGCCAGCTCCCTCGCGTCGGCGACGGTCTCCAGGTTCAGCACCGTGTGCGCCACTCGTTCGATGCGTTCGGCGGAAAAGGCGAGGCGGGCATTGCTCCGAAACTTCCCGGTGACCTCATCCACGGTTAACGGGTTGTCGGGGTGGCCCTTCGGCACCGTCGCGGTGTAACTCAGGCGCCCGCCGCTTCTCAGCTCCACGGTCACCGGGCAGTAAGGCCCGGGCTCGGGGATCGTAGCATCCGCGATCACCTCGACGCGGCGGAGAGCGTCCTGGGCATCGGGGGCATTCACGCGTTCATCGCTGAACGTCTCGAGTTCGAGGCGGCCGTCGAGCATACAAAGAGCGACAACGTAGTTTACGGCAAACTTGCCGCGCAAGCCGGTTTTCACTTCCGCGTGGTAATGGCGCTGATGGCGCAGTGGGGGAACGCTCACTGTGACTTTTTCCACCTGCGCAAAGTCGATATTATGCTGCCGTTTTAAGTGCAATGCGGCGTCGGCGGCGAGAAACTGAGGCGCGCTACAGGGGTGGAGCTTGAAGCCGAGACCGGGCGACTCCAAAAACCACGGGTTCCCGAGACCCCCGATGATTTTGTCGGCGTCCCAGGCGCCGGCTCCGAAGAACGTATCGCAAAAGCCGCGCGGCGCTTCCAGGATCGCTGGATCGGCAGTGAATCCACGCTCAGCCAGCAAGGCCGCTTCAATCCCGCTGCGGGCGGCGTTGCCCGCATGAAAGGGTTTGACCATCGTGCCTTGCTGCCGCTGGATGCCGCTTGCGGCGGAAGCCGCGATGCCCAAGGCGGCGGCCACCTTCTCGGGGGCGAGCCGGAGCAGTCGCGCGCAGGTGGCGGCGGCGCCGAGGCTTCCCAAAACCGGTGTGCTGTGAAAACCGCGGGCCTGCAGGTTCGGACCACCGCCGGCGAGACGGGTTAAAACCTCGATGCCGAGGATATAACTCGCAAGCACCTCTGTTCCGGTCGAACCTTTCGCTTCGCCCAAGGCGATTGCTGCGGCAGCGACGATGCTCGTCGGATGACCCGCATGAACGAACGCGTCCCAATCGTCGTAATCGAGCGCGTGTCCGAGGAGCCCGTTGGCGAAAGCAGCCAGCGCGGCCGGAAATCGGTTTCGCGTTCCCCAGACGGCGGCTTCGGGCGCGCCGCCCCACGCTTTGCAGTAATCGAATGCGATGGTTGCGGTCGGTGTCGAGACCGCCGCCAGCGCGGCGCCAAGGGTATCGAGGATGTGGAGTTTGCCGTTTTCCCGGGCTTTCTCGGAAAAGTTCGAGTAGTCGGTTTCGGCAACAAAGCGGGCGAGTATCCCGGTCACGGGCGGCAGCGTGCTCATCTGAGTTCGTATCTCCATATCCGAAGTGGGACAACGTGTCCATGGTGACCAAATACCATGACACCGCGAAGTGGGACATGAGCATAGCTCGCCCGGAGAGGATGAAAAGCTTGCACACAAACCTGTGGTCTCGGACGATGAACCCTTTCGGGCCGGTGGCAGCCAGTTTGGTTCTCGTTTGGTTGCGGCGCAGGCGCGCTGTGATAATAAGAAAGCACCATCAAAATCACTGACAAGGAGACGGGCATGAACGGAGTTCTGGACGGCATTCGAGTGTTGGAGTTGGGCAACTTTATCTCCGGGCCTTACGGGGCGATGTTGCTCGCCGACATGGGCGCCGAGGTGATCAAGATCGAGAATCCAAAAGGCGGCGATCCGTTTCGCGGGTGGGACTTGGGCGGAGACCAACCGAATTTCTGGGCGTACAATCGGGGCAAAAAGAGCATCACGCTCAATCTGCAAACTCCCGAAGGCAAGGAGGTCTTCTACAAGCTTGCACGCAATGCCGACGTGGTGCTCGATAACTATCGACCGGGCGTGATGGAGAAGCTCGGCATCGACTACGGCACGGTGAGCAAGATGAACGAGCGCATTATTTACTGCTCGATCACCGGCACCGGCCCGACCGGCCCGTACGTGAATCGGCCCGCGTACGATACCGTCGGGCAGGGACTCGGCGGCATGCTAAGCCTGCTCATGGACGCGAAAAACCCGCGACCGATCGGGCCGAACTTCGCGGACAGCCTGAGCGGGATGTTTGCGGCGATCGGCGTGTTGGGCGCCCTTGTAGCGCGAAATCGGACGGGCAAAGGGCAGAAGATCGATGCGACGATGGCCGGATCGATCCTTGCGTTTCTGATCGCGCCGGCGACGGATACGCTCGCGACCGGGAGAATCCCGGGACCCTACACGCGGCCAATGCAGTCTCAAACCTACGCTTTTTCGGCCTCGGACGGCTTACCGTTCGCCATCCACCTGTCGTCACCGCAGAAGTTTTGGGAGGGGTTGTGCAAAGCGGTGGGACATCCCGAGCTGATCGAGGACCCGCGCTTCAAGACGCGACCGGACAGGCGCAAAAATTACGACGAGCTGAATCGAACGTTTGCGGAATTTTTCAAGCAAAAGCCGCGGGCCTACTGGCTCGAACAGCCCGAGGCGAACGATGTGCCCCACACTCCGGTGTACAACATGGCCGAGGTGTTTCAGGATCCGCAAATCAAGCACATGGGCATGGAAATCGAGATCAAGAGGCAGGGTAAGCCCGACATCCGCACCGTCAGGTTCCCGATCGACTATAGCGAGACGAAGGTGCCGCATCCGGCCGCGCCCCCCGAGCTGGGGGAGCACAATGCTGCGCTGCTCAAGAGCTTGGGTTACGACGACCGGGCGCTCGCGCAGCTCAAGGAAAAAGGGGTCATTTAAACATGGAGCGCGGAGCAAGGAGCTAATGACCACCACTGCGACGGCTGAAGAAGTGCTCGACTTCTGGTTTGGGGGTAGCGCGCATGATGCCGCCCAAGCCGCAGCGCGTAAGCGGCTTTGGTTTGAAGCATCGGCGGAATTCGACGACGTGGTGCGCCGGCGTTTCCGCGACACGGTCGAAGCCGCCGCGGCGGGTAGACTCGAGGGGTGGCTTGCCGGCCCTCATTCCGCTCTTGCTCTGGTGCTGCTTCTGGATCAGTTCCCGCGCAACATCTGGAGGGGAACGGCGCAGGCTTTCAGCTGCGACGCGCAAGCGCTTCGGGTCGCGCGACACGCTCTGGGGGCGGGTTATCGGAGCGCGCTATCGCCGGTCGAGCAGGCGTTTCTCATCATGCCGTATCAGCACAGCGAATCAATTGGCGAGCAGCGGGAGTCGGTGGCGCTTTACGAGGAGCTCCTGCGCGCCGCTTCGCCCGAGTGGCATCCATTGCTCGAAGAAAACCTGAGCTTTGCCCGGCAGCACCTCGCGATCATCGAACGCTTCGGGCGATTTCCGCATCGTAACCGCATCCTCGGACGGATCTCCACGCCTGAAGAAGAACAGTATCTCGCGTCCGGAGGAGCAACGTTCGGGCAGGGGTAACGTGCGCGGCCAAGGGCAAGAGCCAAGCGCACAACGTCGGACACCGGAAGCCGGCGCTCAGGAAACGCGGTCACCGGTCCGGCTGCTCGCCCAGCTCGCGGTCGAGAAAATCCGCAACGAGACCCCACGCGAGCTCGGCGAGACGGGGGTCGTAGCAATCGCCGTCTCCGAGAGCGAATCCATGTCCGGCGTACGGGAAAAAGTGCCACTGAAGAGGTTGGCCGTTTGCCTGCAGGCTCGACCAGAGCCGCTCCTGCACCGGAATCGATGCCACGTGGTCCTGGCCCCCGAACAGGATCATCGACGGGCACTTGAAATCACGTACCGCTTCATTTGGGTGCCGCGGCCGTAGAGGGGCCGGTCCTTCGTCACGGACCGAAGGGTAATAGCCGACGAACGCGCGCACGCTCGGAGTGGCGGCAACGAAGTGGATACCGATGCGACCGCCCATACAGTAGCCGACCACGGCGCAACGCTTTGCGTCAACGTCGGCGCGCGAAGCGAGATAGCGCCAGCCCTGATCGATGATCTCGACGAACTGACCGTCGGTGGTGTTTTTCTGCGCGTCGTGAACACCGTCTGGGGCTCCGAGGAGCTTGTAGAGATCGGGAACGACGGTCGTGTAACCGAGCTTGGCGAAGTTGCAGACAATTGCCTTCATGTGGCCGGTGACTCCATAGTGATGATGCACGATCAGAACTCCCGGGCCGGGTTCTTTGCGTTGCGGATGCGCGAGATAGCCCGGGATCCCGTCTTTTTCCTTGCTCAGTTCGCGATTGCTAATTCGCATCGTCCTTCCTCCTCTTTAGCGCCGGCCGGAGCGCCGGCTTGGCCTTGATAGTCCGTTTGCCGATGTCAGGTCAAGGGCGGAGCGCGGTGAGACGTGAAAGGTGAGAGGTAAAGCCGGGCGTCATTGCCGGCCATGACGTAACGCCGGAACAGCCAGACGATCGACGATTCGTTCTGCTGCTTGTTCGCCGCTCCGAATGCAGTCCGGGATGCCGACGCCGCGGTAGGCGCTTCCGGCGAGCGCGATGCCGGGGAAGCCGGCGAGCTGAGCTTCGATACGCTCGACGCGCTCGGTGTGTCCGATATGGTATTGCGGCATCGCCATGGCATGGCGATGGATGCGCGAAAAGAGCGGGTCCGCTCGAATCCCGAGCAATTCCGCCAAATCCTTTCGTACATCGCTCAACATCTCGTCATCGCTTCTTTCGAATATTTCGGGTTTCAAACTCCCGCCGACGAACGCCCGCAGCAAAACGTGGCCGGCCGGAGCGCGCCCCGGGTATTTCAAACTGCTGAAAGTGCAGGCCACGATGCGGCGGTGCTCCACGGCCGGGACAACGAAGCCGAAACCCGCAAGGCGCCCTGGGATCTCGGTTTCGCGATACGCCAGATTCACGGTTGCGGTCGAGGCGTACCGAATCGTTTCCAACGCTCGGCTCGCCTCGGGCGCGATCCCCTCGACGAGCCGCGCCGCCGCGTAAGCCGGGAGCGCGAGGATGACCGCTTCGGCTTCGAGGGTTTCGCCGCTTTCCAAGACCACGAGCCAGCCGCCGTCTCGCGTTTTCCGGCGCATGGTAGTCGCGCGGCTTCCAAGACGAACCGTTCCGGCCGGCAGGCGCGCTACAAGCGCATCGACGAGTTCCCCGATGCCGTTCTTCAAGCCGGCAAAGAACGTCCACCGCGCGCCGCTCGCGTCCGCCGCCGCGCGCCCGCGCTCCCGCTGCTCGGCGCGCATCGCGCGGATGATGCTGCCGCACTTCCGTTCCATTTCTCGAAAGCGCGGCATGGTTGATGCGAGACTCAGGCGCTCCGGATCGGCGGCATAGATCCCGCCGATGAGCGGCTGCGCGACGCGTTCGAGGGCTTCTCGGCCGAAGCGCCGGCGGACAAATGACGCGAGACTTTCGTCGCCGTTCGGGCGGCCGCGCGGCCAGATCGTTTCGGCTGCAATCCGCGCCTTTCCCCGCCATGAGAACAACGGGCTTCGAACGAAAGGCCAGAAGCGCGTCGGCGCCATCAGCAGGAAGCCTTCGGGAAGCGGCTCGAGTTTGCCTTCGTGCACGACGTAGATCCTCTGATCGGCGGAGCGGGTCGCGATGATGCTACCCGTAAGGCTGAGGCGCCGGCAAAGCTCGACTGCCCACGGTTTTTCCGTGATGAAGGAATCCGGCCCGCCTTCGACGAGGAATTCGCCCACGCGCTCGGTAACGATGCAGCCGCCCAGTCGCGGGGCTGCCTCCACGAGAAGAACCTGAAGGTCTAGTTGCTTTTCGGTCCCGGACTCGAGCAAACGGTGTGCGGCCGCCAATCCGGCGATGCCGCCGCCGACCACGACCACGCGTGTCATGTGGCATCGAAGACCGAGGACGGCGATCTCCGCCACAGGGACGGCTGTCTCCTCCGGCGCATGCGCGTTTCCATTCCTATCGTCGACCTTCGGCCGTTTTAAGTTTTTGCTCGATCACGTCAGCCAGCATGCGAACAAATTCAGGGTGATCATTGGGACAGCCGGCGCGCAAGAACGCAAGGCCCAGCCGCTCGGCGGTTGCGCGTGCCTCCAGGTCGAGATCGTACAGAACTTCGACGTGCTCTGAGACAAACCCGATCGGCGCCACGATCACGCGACGCCATCCGTCGGCGGCGAGTTCGCCAATGGTCTGGTTGACATCCGGCTCGAGCCAGGGATCGCCCGGTCTGCCGCTGCGGCTCTGGTAAGCGGCGCGCCAGAACGGATGGGGCAAGCGCTCCGCGATCAGGCGCGCAGCCGCGTGGAATTGTTCGACATAAGGAGAACCAGCGGCCATTGCCAACGGCACGCTGTGCGCCGTGAAAACGAGCGGAGTCGCCGATTTTTCGGCGGCCGGAACTCGGGACAACTCGGCGCGAATTCGTTCCACCCAGGTTTCGACGAACCCGGGGTGATCGTGCCAAGGATTGCAATAGTCGATCACCGGCGCGGCGGCGCCCGCCGCAAGCCGCGCATCCGCAACGTTCTCGACGTAGCGTTCCCAGCTCGCCTCGGTCCTGAACGACGATAGAATCACCCCGAGGGCGCGCCCAACGCCGTCGTCGATCATCTGCTTTAACGCTTCGGCAATGAACGGCCGCGAATTGCGCATCCCGACGTAAACGCGGAGGGGCGAGCCTTCTTGCGCAAGTCGTTGTTCAAGAGCCGCCGCTTGCCGGAGCGTGATGTCGACGAGCGGCGAGCGGCCGCCAACCGCTTCGTAGTGACGCGCCACTTCCTCGAGTCGCTCGCTCGAAACCGCAACGCCTTTGAGGACCCGCGCGAGAAACGGCCGGATCTCTTCACGAGAGCCCGGGCCGCCGAACGCGATCAACAACACCGCAGCGTACCCGCGAGACATAGAAGCAGACATTTAACCGCGTTTTTCTGGTTCTCTCCTCTCTGCGGTAGATCAGCCACCCGACTTAGTTAGCCCGCGCTGAGCTCGTGCACCGCTTCGACCAGGGCGCGCACGTTCTCGATCGGGGTTTCGGGCAGAACGCCGTGGCCGAGATTAAAGATATGCCCGGGCCGCCCGGCTGCGCGTCTCAGGATCTCTGCGACGCGACGGCGGACTTCCCGGGGCGAAGCCAAAAGCGCCGCCGGATCGAGATTCCCCTGGATCGCCACATCGTATCCCAGAGTTTCCCACGCGACGTCGAGGTGCGTTCTCCAGTCCACTCCGATGACATCGCCACCCGCGGCCCGGACGGATTTGAGAAAGCCGGCGGTTCCGGTGGTGAAGTGGATGACCGGGACGCCCGGAGCGAGATCGGCAATGGTCGCGCGCGTATACGGAAGCACGTATCTCTCGTAGTCGTCGGCCGATAGACAGCCGGCCCAGCTGTCGAATAGCTGCACTGCTTGGGCCCCCGCGGCAATCTGCGCGTTCAAATATTTCACAGTAATCGCCGAGAGGCGCTCCATCAGCGGGCGCCAGGCTCCGGGATTGGAGTAGATGAGCTTTTTGGTTTTGAGAAAGTTGCGTGAACTCCCGCCCTCGATGAGGTAAGAGGCGAGCGTAAAGGGCGCTCCGGCGAATCCGATGACAGGCACCTTGCCACTTAAAGCGGCGCAACTCTTGCGCACGGCTTCGAAAACGAAGGCAAGAGCTTCCTCGGGGTCGAATTCGTCGAGTTCTTCGACTTGGGTTCGACTGGTAATCTGCTTATGAATCACGGGCCCGTCTGCTTTCGTATACTCGAGTCCGACACCCATCGGTTCGAGCACGAGCAGAATGTCCGCGAAAACGATGGCGGCGTCGACTCCGAGCCGTTCGACCGGCATAACGGTGATTTCGGCCGCGAGATCCGGTCGCTTGCAAAGCTCGAGGAACCCATACTCCGCTCGGAGCTTGCGGTATCCTTCCATATAGCGGCCCGCCTGACGCATAAGCCAGACCGGCGTGTGCGAAGTTTTCTCGCGTCGGCATGCGGCCAGGAAGACGTGTGCGCGATCCGGGGTGTTCATTCGGAACAGGGTGTCGAGCTTACGCTAGAAACGTCGGGTGGGAAAATCAATCGCTGCGATCTTTGGCCCCGGCGGTTCCGACGGCCGGTATGCCGTATTTATGGCG
>DATMBL010000324.1:0-4413 GCA_035559295.1 Candidatus Eiseniibacteriota bacterium | reverse complement strand
TTCGCGACCGCCAGTGGATGCTGGTGGAGAGCCCCAGAGGCGCGATTCGGGTGCGCGCGCGCGTCACTCCCAATATCTTACCGGGCGTGGTGTGTTGCCAGCACGGCTGGTGGCAAGCCTGCCCGCAACTCGATCTCCCGGGCTTCGACCCGTACGGCGCGAAGGGCGCCAACCCGGCTCTGTTGATCGGCACCGAGGTCGCCGATCCGATCAGCGGCTCCCTGCCGCATCGCTCGTACTTGTGCCGCGTGCGGCCGGCGGAGTGACGCGCGCTTCGCTCTGCGGCCGCGCGGCTCTGAGGTCCTTGACGAGCGAGGATAGGATTTCCGCGAGCGCCCGGTTCCAGCCGCCCACCAGGGCCTCGGGCGTGCGTTTCTCTACCGGCACGGAGCGCCGATAGCTTTCCTGAAAGACCACCTCGGAGCGCTCGGGATTTTCCCGGCTGAGTAAAAACGTCATCTCGAGCACCGCCCGAGGCGCGCTTTTGTCGCTGAAATCGCCGTATAGCGCGCCGACGGTGGACTCGAGGCGATGCGTCGCCTCGAGCTGGCTCTCAGAATTGACCACGTAACGGAAGATATGCGCCTGAGCCAGCGCTTGCTGTACCTCGTCGGTGAGCATCGGGCCGGGCGGAATGAGAAATTGATTGTAGTAGTCGGTTTCGTAACTCAGGTCGGCGGCGCGGTAGGTGAAACCCTTACCGTCGTAGCGCGGCGAGACGCGCACGTCCGCTATCTTCAACACGCCGGCGCCGTTCGAAGCCGCGCCCTGCGGCTCGAGCGCGGGGTCGAGTACGAAATAGCGTCGCTCCAGCCGATCCCGTTCCAGGCTGATACTGACGCACCCGGGAGCAAGCGCGACCAGCGCTACCCAGCACAGCGTGAGAACCGGGGGTCTCATCGTTCGAGCGACTTCGCCGGCGGCGGTTGCGCGCCGAAGAGAATCTGACCGGGATAAGATCTCGCATCGCCGGTGATCTCTCTCACGTTCTCCGAGATCGACCGCATGTTGCGCACGACCGATTCGAGATCCTGTTGCTGCGTTGCCACGAACCGGTCCAAGCGTCGCAGCGCCTGTTTCAGATGCCCGGCGCTCTCGGGCAATTCGGCGGATGCGGTCTCGAGCGTCGCGACGACCTCTTGGATTTTTTTCGAGGTCTCGGGAAGGTCGGCGAGGACTTGACCCAGCGGCGCCTCCGCCTGCTCGACGATCCGGCGCGCGGTTCGCGCCGCGGCCGCGGCGTCCGCGAGCGTCGCCTTCAGTTCCGGCCCGGTGACGAGCGTTTTCAGCTGTCGGTTGGTTTGCGCGAATTCGGCGAGGATCGCGTTGATCTGTGGTCCGATTTTCTCGAGATTGGCGCCTTCGGTAAACTTGGTGACGGCAATCAAGGAATTTTCCATCACTTCGGTCAGACGCTCCACGTCGATCGCCTCGAGCTTGCGCAAAATGCTGTCGATCGATTCCGTCAAGCGCGTGATCGTGCTGCGCGCCGACGGAATGTAGGGATAAGCCGGCTGCCAGTCGATCGGCAGCGGCGGGTAGCGGTTCGGGTCGAGATAGTCGGCCTCGAGATACGCCACGCCGGTCAAGCCCTGCGCCGCAAGGCGCACGCGAAGGCCTTTTTCAATCTCTGCGACAAAACCGGGACCGGTAACGTCGACCAGCGGGTATTCGAACATCGAGGGCTCCAGGCCCGCGCGCACGAGCACGTAGCGGCGCCGGGTGGGATATTCGACGCTCGTCAGCGTGATCTGCTCGACTCTTCCGACCTGCACGCCGCGAAACTTCACCGGCGAACCGATGTCGAGCCCCTGCACCGACTCGTCGATGTAGGTCTCGACCAACACCTGTTTCTGAAACAGCGTGCCGACGCCGAGAACGACCACACCGACCACGGCGAGCGCCGTGGCGGTGATGACGAAGAGCCCGATCTTGAAATAACTCCAGTTCGCCATGTCCCGATGGCGCCTCAGCGCGAGGTCTCCGTCGCCGTCCGGCGGGAAAAGAACTGCCGCACCCAGGGATTGTCGCTGCGATCGCGCAGCTCCGCGGGAGTTCCGATCGCGACAATGCCCCGCGTCTTTTTATCCAACATTATAACCCGGTCCGCAATGGCGTAGATACTCGGGAGCTCGTGGCTCACGACGACGAAGGTTATCTTGAGACTGCGCGCCAGGCTCAGGATCAACTCGTCCAGCTCGGCGGAGGTGATCGGATCGAGGCCGGCCGACGGTTCATCGAGAAAAAGCATGCGCGGGTCGAGCGCCATGGCGCGCGCGATCGCCGCCCGCTTCTGCATCCCGCCGCTCAGCTCCGAGGGCATATGGTGCGCGAACCCGGCCAGGCCGACGCGCTCGAGTTTCATCATGGCGATCAGCCGAATCGCCTGTGGCGGCAGGGTCGTATGCTCCTCGAGCGGCAGGGCCACGTTGTCGAGCACGGTCATGGAGCCGAAAAGCGCGCCGCTTTGGTACAAGACGCCGAAGGTGCGTAAGACGTTCAGACGCTCCTCGCCTTCGAGCGCATGGATGTCTTTGCCGGCGATCCACACCCTGCCCCGCAACGGCCGGTAAAGCCCGATCATGTTTTTCAACAGCGTGCTCTTGCCCGAGCCCGAGCCGCCGAGAATGCCGAACACCTCGCCGGGAAAGACCTCGAAGTTCAGCCCCTCGAGAATCACTGCGCCGTCGTAGGCGGCGGACAAGTCCTCCACTCGAATGAGCGGTTCAGGAACCGGCGCCATCAGATGCCGAGATAGTAGTAGACGACGGAAAAAATCCCGTCGGTGACCACGATCAGGATAATGCCGCTCACCACTGCGCGCGTGGTCGATTCGCCGACGGCGCTCGCTCCGATTTTGGTTTCGAGCCCGCGCAAACAGCCGATGGCCGCAACGAGAATGCCGAAGACGAACGATTTCAGCAGCCCGCCGAGCAGATCGCCGTAGGTCACCTGCCACTGGACCTGCTTGAAGAAAGTGATGAGCGGAAATCCCAACGAGATAAAAACCACCGCGCCGCCCGCAAGCCCCAGGAGATTCGAGAAAACCGTCAAGAGCGGTGTCATGAAGAGCGCGGCGATCACCCGCGGCACCACCAGGAACCGCACGGGATCGAGTCCCATGGTCTTGAGCGCGTCGATCTCCTCACGGACCTTCATCGTGCCCAATTCGGCCGCGAACGCCGATCCCGAGCGTCCGGCGAGGAGAATCGCCGTCATCAGAGGCCCTAACTCACGCATCATGGCGAGGCCCACGAGATTGGCGACGAAGAGTTGGGCGCCGAATTGGGCAAGCGGCAGCGCCGCCTGAAAAGCCATGATCAAACCCATGAGAAAACTGATCAGCGCAACGATCGGGAGCGCGTTCACGCCGGCCGTTTCCGCGACGCGAAGCGCGTCTTTCCAGCGAATCAATCCGGGACGGAAGGCGGCCTTGGTGAGAGCGACCGACAACTCGCCGACGAAACCCACGAGCGAGGAGAGATCGCGAAGGACCTGGACGAACGCGCGACCGACCTCTTCGGCGACGTTGGTCGGGCGCGGAGCGGGTTGAGCAACGAGTCTTCCGGTGTCCTCCGGCGCCCACGTATCCAACAACTCCTGGAACTCCGGCCGGAGGCCTCGGATTTCGAGCGTCCCGCCGCTTGCCCGCCGGCGGCGCTCGAGCTCGAGCAGGAGCGCGATACCGGAACCGTCGCAGTACTCGATCGCGGACAGGTCCAGCACGAGTTCCGGGTTTTCCGCCTGTTCGGCGAGCGCGAGCGCTCGACGCCAGATCGTGCCCGTCGTGGCTGCATCCAGCCGGCCGGAAAGCGCGATGTGGCGCGCTCCCGCCCGCTCGCCGAGGTCGCGCAACTCAACCGCAGGAGACGACACGCGTGCCATGGCTCGAGTCCCAATCGCCCTCCGGTCAATCATAATCCCGACGGAGGTTTTTTGGTAGGCGCCGGCCGGCAATCGAAGGCTAAAGAAACAATGGCCGTAGAGGGCAGGTTTGAACCCGGGCCTACGGTTTCGTTGAAGCGCAGGCCGCCGGGGGGCGCTTTATTCCTCCGCTGGGCGCGCTATAAAGCTCCAAGGGTTTTCTTTCGGATACCGAACCGGGCGGAGGTTAGATGTCAAATAGTGGGCTCCGGCACGTTGCGTTGAAAACCCGGAATCTCGTCAAGACCGAGCGCTTTTACACGGGTATTCTGGGCATGAAAGTGGCCTTCCGGGTGCCGCCCAATATGATCTTTTTTCGCACCGCGGGCGCCAACGATCTCTTGAACTTCGTCAAAACCGACCGGCCGATCGCCCCACGCCGAGGGCTCGACCACATCGGCTTCAAAGTGTCCAGCCGAGGACTGAAACGGCTCGAGGCCGTGCTCAAGAAAAACCGCGTTCCGATTGAAGGCCGGCGGGGTGGGACGG
>DATMBL010000323.1:0-10674 GCA_035559295.1 Candidatus Eiseniibacteriota bacterium | reverse complement strand
TGTTGGACATGCTACTCGCATCATTACCCCGGCCGCATAAAAAAGGGGGCGCCTCTCAACTACATGTTGACGGAAGGGGTTGCTTCGATTAATGCTACGGCGATCTTCAAGGACGCTCCCCATCCCAAGACCGCCTTGTTGTTCGCCCGCTGGGTGGCGAGTCAGGAAGGTCAAAAAGTCATGGCCCAGGGAGGGCGCACGCCGGCGCATCCCAAAGTCGAGCCGGTCGAAAAAACTCGAACGGAGAAGATCTATCCGATCAGTGTCCAGGACATCAAAGAGTATCCGAAGTACGAGAAGATCTGGAAGCAGATCTTCAAACTCCGGTAGTCCGGCGCGTCGTAGGGGCGACCGGCCGGTCCGCCCTTACACCGTGCGAGGATTAGCGAACGGCTAAACAGCAGGCGGTGATTGATGGCGACAGTTGCTTTGCCGCGAACGGAGAGGGCCGGGTTTCAACTGCTGCGCGAGCCAGCGCTGCTCGTGCCGGTGATCGGCGCGGCCGTGCTGATCTATCTCGCGGTGCTGCCCCTTTTTATGTTGGTGTGGGGCAGCTTCGAGATGGAGGTGGCGCCGCGAGAGTTCGTCTTTACCCTGCAGAATTATCAAAAGGCGTACGCGAGCGAATACACCTATTCGACTTTCGTCAACTCGCTCATTTTCGCCTCGGGATCGGCCGTGCTGACGTTCTTGCTGGGCACGATCCTCGCCTGGTTCACCGAACGAACCAACGTGCCGCTGCGGGGGATCTTCGTGCCAATCGCCGTCGTGCCGTTAATACTGCCCGGCGTCCTCGAGTCCATCGCCTGGATTTTTCTCCTGAGTCCCAAATTCGGCTATCTCAATGTGTGGCTCCAATGGATGTTTGGCCTAGAGAGCCCGCCGTTCAACGTTTTCTCGTTGCCCGGAATGATCTGGGTGCATTCGGTCGGACAGGTGCCGCTTGCGTTCCTCATGATGGTGGCGGCGTTCAAATCGATGGATCCGTCGCTCGAAGAATCGGCGATGATGTCGGGGGCGAACACGTGGCAGACGTTCCGCCGCGTGACGTTTCGTTTGCTTATGCCCACGACCGGCTCGGTGTTGCTGATTTTGTTCGTTCGAACTCTCGAGTCGTTCGAGACTCCGGCATTGATCGGTATCCCGGCGCGGATCTACGTGTATACCAGCGAGATTTACCTCGCCTTCAACGAGTATCCGCCGGACTACGGCCGCGGCGCGGCGCTTGCGATCGGGTTGTTGCTGCTGAGCGCGTTCGGCGTTTGGCTCTACACGAGATCGACGCGGGAGAGCAAGAAATTCCAGACGGTCACCGGTAAGGCGTTCAGACCGCGCCAGTTCGATCTCGGAGCGTGGCGTTGGGTCGGATTTGGCTTCCTCATGACCTACTTTGTTTTCGTGGTCCTGCTTCCGTTTCTGGTGCTTTTCTGGGCCTCTTTTTTGCCTTTCTTCGCGACTCCGAGTTGGGATGCGGTCCAGAAGTTGAGCCTCGATAACTATCGCTACCTCGCCGGTTTTAGACCCTTTTGGGACGCGATGAAAAACAGCATCCTGCTCGCGACCATGACGGCGACGGTGGCGATGATCTTGACCTCGCTGGTCGCCTGGATCGTTTATAAAAGCCGCCTTCCGGGGTCGTGGCTGCTGGACTTCCTCGCGTTCATTCCGATCACCGTTCCGGGTATCGTCCTGGGGATGGCGCTGATCCTGTTGTACGTTGCCTTTCCGCTCCCGATCTACGGCACGATCTGGGTGTTACTGATTGCCTACGTCACGCGCTATTTGCCCTATGGGATGCGTACGGCGTCGGGATCGATCTTGCAGATCCACGGCGAGCTGGAAGAAGCGGCTTCGGCGTCGGGAGCGTCGTGGTGGGAGACATTCAAGCGAGTGACTTTGCCGCTCCTGCGGCCGGGAATCGCAGCCGGCTGGATCTACATCTGCATCGTTTCGTTCCGCGAGTTTTCGACCTCGGTGTTGTTAGCGACGGGCGAAAGCCGTGTGTTGTCGATTTTGCTCTTCACCATGTTCGAACAGGGGCAGGTGACGGTCGTTGCGGCCATCGGCATTCTCATGATCATCACCTTGCTGGCGATCGTCGCGGTATTTTACAAGGTGTCGGGCAGGGTAGGGATTCAGACGTAGAGTCCGTTCAAGCGGTTCACGCTGTTTAAACGGTTTGAACCGAGCGCCGCGATTGAACGGTTTGAACCCAGAGAAAAGATGATCGAGGTCAAATCACTGACGAAGATCTACGCCGACGGCAAAAACGTCGGCGTCAAAGCCGTGGACGAGATCTCGTTCACCGTTGAAGAGGGGCGATTTTATACTCTCCTGGGTCCGTCCGGGTGCGGCAAGACGACCACGTTGCGCTGCATCGCCGGCTTGGAAAAAGCCAACGGCGGCGAGATCGCCGTCGCCGGTCAAAAGGTCTACTCGAGCGCAAATGGGATCTTCGTGCCCGCTTACCGACGGCCGATCGGGATGGTGTTCCAGAGCTACGCGATCTGGCCGCACATGACCGTTTTTGAGAACGTGGCGTTCCCGCTGCGCGTCGGGAAGCAGCGCCATACCGGCGACGAAATACGGCGAAAGGTGATCGGCGCCCTTGAGCAGGTCGAGTTGGGCGGGTTCGAGGATCGGATGGCGACTCAACTCTCGGGCGGCCAGCAGCAGCGACTCGCGCTCGCGCGCGCTCTCGTGCGCGAGCCCCAGGTATTGCTCCTGGACGAGCCTCTGAGCAACCTCGACGCGAAGCTCCGCGAGCGCATGCGACTCGAGTTGCGCGAGCTGCAGCGGCGGCTGCGGATCACGACGTTGTACGTGACCCACGATCAGATCGAAGCGTTGTCGATGTCGAACGTCATCGCGGTAATGAACGCCGGGGTGATCATTCAAGAAGGGAGCCCGCGGGAAATCTACATGCAGCCCAAGAGCAAGTTCGTCGCCCAGTTCATCGGCTCGACCAATCAGATCGCCGGCCAAGTCGCCAAAGTCGACGGCGACGGCAGGGGGGTGGTTCGAACCGACGAAGGGGAAATCGCCGCCGGGCTGCTCAGTAACGTGACGCAGGGATCGCGGGTCGTGGTCGTCGTGCGGCCGGAGAGCGTCGTTCTTCATCGCGACAAGCCGCCCGGGCGGGCGAACGTCCTCGAAGGCAAGATCGGAACCGCGATGTTCCTCGGAGAGTACGTGGATTGCACCGTTGAGTTGCGCAAGCATGTCCTGCAAACCCACCAGCCTCATTCGTTTCAAGTCCGGCGCGGCGACGAGGTTTGGGTCGAGCTGCCGCCCGAAGAGTGCATGGCGCTGCCCGCCGAGTGATCTGAACACCGCGCCACGAAGGACGCGCAACGCGTAGGGCGCAGACCGGCAAGCGATAAGGAACGGGAATATCTCTCGCGCAAAGAAAGCCCGGGACGCCAAGTTCGATGATTGCCGCCGTTGTCCTTTCCGCGGGAGAATCGAGCCGTATGGGGCGGCCGAAAGCGCTGCTCCCGATTGCGGGCGTGCGTTTCATTGAGCACATTGTGTCGGCGTTGCGGCAGACGCAAGTCAGCCGCATTGTGGTTGTTTTGGGCCACAACGCCGGTGAAATCCGCGAGAAGATCGAGCATCTCGGCGTCACGATCCTGATCAATCCGGACTACAAACTGGGCCAGCTGTCCTCGTTACGCGTGGCGATCCGCGCGGTCAGCGGCCCAGACGTCGAGGGAATTCTGGTCCATCTCGTCGATCATCCGTACGTTAGTTCGCGCTTGGTGGACTCCATGATCGAACGGTTTCGCGCCTCGAAAAAACTCATCGTCGTGCCGAAGTATCGAGGTCGCCGCGGCCATCCGGTGATCTTCGCCAGCGCGCTGTTTCGGGAACTCCTAGAGGCCCCGCTCGAACAGGGCGCCAAAGCGGTGGTGCGGGCGCACGCGGCGGACACGCTCGAAATCGACACGGACGAGGAAGGAACCGTCATCGATATCGATACCCCCGAGGAATACGCAAAGTACGTGCGGTAGTTCGACCGCGAAATGTAACATGAGCTTTTACTTGCCCGCAGAGAATGAAAACCGCCCTCACCCTAAACCCTCTCCCGATGGGAGAGGGAATTGAATGCCAGGTTGGCTCTCCCTGACCCTCGCCCTCAATGGGAGAGGGAAGCGTGAGGGTGCCAATTTTGAGGAAGTTTCATGGCAAAACTCAAACTCACCCTGGCTTGCGGTCCTTATGACCTGTTGCGCCCGCTGATCGACGGCGAAGTCGTGCCGGCTGGCATCGACCTCAATCCATTAACGATGGCATCGCCCGAGCGGCACGGAAGGATGCTTCGTCATGAAGAGTTCGACGTCTGCGAGCTCTCGCTGATTGCGTACCTTGTGGCGCGCGAGCAGAAGAAGGGATTTACGGCGATCCCGGTTTTTCCGCACCGGCGGTTCCGCCATCGTTACATGGTAAAACGGACCGGGTGCGGCATCGATACACCGGCTGACCTGAACGGCAGGCGCGTCGGCCTCGACACGCTGCAGAATTCCGCCGGTCTGTGGATGCGCGGCGCGCTCCAGGACTATTACGGGGTCGATCTCAAGACGATCGAGTGGTGGTGCCAGGAAGAAGAGGATGTTCCATTCGAGCCCGCCGGTTGGATGAAGGTGAAGAGAGTGCCGAGCGGTCAAAACATCGATCGGCTTCTTCTGAACGGTGAGATCGATGCGGCGCTGTATCCGGAGGTGTTGCCGTCGATTCGAAACAACAACCCGAAAGTGGCGTTCCTGTTTCCCGATCCAAAAAAAGCCGAGATCGAGTATTATCGCTTGAGCGGCATCTTTCCGATCATGCACACCGTGGTCGTAAAAAATAGCATTCTCGAGCGCGCGCCCTGGGTTGCGGTGAGCCTCGTGCAGGCGTTCCAGAAGTCGAAGGAGATCTGCTACGAGCGCATGTCGGATCCGCGGAATCTCGCGCTCGTGTGGGTGAGCGATCTTCTGCGCGAACAAACCGAGATCTTCGGTCCGGATCCATGGCCCTACAATCTCGAAGAGAACCGCAAGGCGCTCGAAGCCGTGGTCCGCTACGAATACGAGCAAGGCATGATCAAGCGGAAACCCGCGATCGAAGAGCTGTTCTTTCCCGCGAGCCTCCAGCGCATCCAGCATTACGTGTGAGCGGCCTTTGACGGAGTCTTTAATTCCGGGACGGTTTCGGCTCCGCGTTGCCGCGGTGATTCTGGCGCTGTTGACAACCGGAATCCCCGCCCCGTGGCCATCGGCGCAGGATACGCCGCTACCCGTCCCAAGCCGAATCGAACGCAAGAACCGAGCTCCGGTTTCAGCCGAAACCCTACGCGTCCGTTTGCCAAAGCCGGTCGAAGCGAAGCTCGCCAACGGGCTCACCTTGCTGCTTTTGGAGGACCGCCGGCTGCCGTACATTTCAGCGGAGCTGCATATTCGCGGAGCGGGCGCTCTGTTCGAGAGCCCGGCTCTTTCGGGGCTGGCTTCGACGACGGCGGCGATGCTGCGGGAAGGGACGCGCAGCCGCACGAGCAGGGAGATCGCCGAGACGCTCGACCGCCTCGGGGCGTCGGCGGGCGCTTCGGCTTCTTTCGGCTCGGCGGAAACGGTGCTCGGCGCTTCCGGTTTGAGCGAGAACTTCGATGACTGGTTTCCCGTCGCGGTTGAGATGCTGCTCCATCCGACGTTTCCGGAAGTGGAGCTCTCGCGCCTGAAGGATCGACTGCGAGTTCAACTGCGCCAGCAGCGCGGCACGGGACGTTTTCTCATGAACGAACGATTTCATAGCGCGGTGTTCGGGAAGCACCCTGCCGCGCGCATCTCCGCGACTCCCGAATCGATAAAGGCGCTCACCCCGAAGCTACTCGCCGAATGGCATCGGGAACGCTATGTGCCGAACCGCTCGATCCTCGCGATTGCGGGAGATTTCGCGCCCGCGGAACTGATTGGGAAATTGCACAATTGGTTGGCCGGGTGGCGCCCGCCCGCGACGAACAGTGCGCCGGTACCGCCGGCGGCGGAGCCCGTGCCCGTGCGAAAGGTTTATCTGGTGGACCGCCCGGATGCGGTACAGACGAATCTCACGATCGGAAACATCGCGCTCGACCGGCGCAGCGATGACTTTGTTCCGATGGTCGTGTTGAATCAACTCCTGGGCGGCGGGCCCGCTTCTCGGTTGTTCCTGAATTTGCGCGAAGAAAAAGGTTATACCTACGGCGCCTACAGCGGTTTTACCGCGCTGGAGTACGCCGGCCCGTGGCAGGCGAGCGCCGACGTTCGGACCGAGGTCACCGAGGGGGCTCTGGTGGAGTTGCTGGGCGAGCTGCGGCGTATCGCCGAGACCAGCGTGGGGGAAACGGAGCTCGAAGCGAGCAAACGCGCCGTGGTCGCCCGGTTTGCGCTTGCCCTCGAACAACCGAGCCGTCTTTTGGGATTTGCGCTCACGCGCAAGTTCTATAGTTTCCCGGAGGATTATTGGGATCGTTATCCGGCCATGATCGCCGCGGTGACGCCGGACGACATCCAGCGCGTCGCGCGGAGATACCTCAAGCCGGAAACGATGCAAATCGTGGCGGTCGGCGATCGGAAAAGGATCCAGCCGGTGTTGGAAAAATTCGGCCCTCTCGAAATCTACGACGTGAACGGCAACGTGGTCCGCTAGATGGGAGTAATCACGAAGTCTGACACTACGTCGCAACCGCGAAAGAACGGGAATATCTCCCGCAAAGAACGCAAAGGACGCCAAATTTTTTCGAGAAAAGAATTATATTCCTTTGCGCGCTTGGCGGGAGGAAACTTTAGTTTTCCGACAGTGTCGGTGGCAAACAATTTTCGCGCGCCGCGAAAATTATCAGACGCAGTAGCACGAAGGAGGAATCAGAGCGTGATGTGCCAGAAAACAAACTTTCCGGGTCAGCGGTTGCGAAGGATCGCGTTGGCGGCGTTCACCGCCGCGTTTCTGTTGTCGATGAGCGCGGCGGCTCAATCGCAGGCCCCGCGCTCGCCGCAGCCGAAACCGATCAACGGGCCAAAAGTCGAGACTGTGGCGCGCGGGCTCGAGCATCCCTGGGCGCTGGCGTTCCTTCCCGACGGGCGCATGCTTGTCACCGAGCGGCCCGGGCGGATGCGCATCGTCACGCGAGACGGGCGTCTTTCCGAGCCTCTCGGAAACGTGCCGAAGGTGGTCGCCCGGGGGCAGGGCGGCTTGCTCGATGTGACGCTGGATCCCCGTTTTTCGGAAAATCGAATCCTTTATATTTCCTATGCCGAAGCCGGAGAGGGCAACGTCGCGGGCACGGCCGTGGCGCGCGCACGCCTCGGTGACGGACGCCTCGAAGATGTAAACGTGATCTATCGCCAAACGCCCAAGGTACGAGGCGGAAATCACTTCGGCTCGCGCATCGTGTTCGCGCGCGACGGCACGATGTTCGTGACCCAGGGCGACCGCTTTGGCTATCGCGAGCAGGCGCAGGATCTGTCTTCGGGTTTGGGAAAAATCGTGCGCATCAACCCGGACGGTTCCGTGCCGAAGGACAACCCTTTCGTGGGGCGCAAGGACGCGCGGCCGGAGATCTGGTCCTACGGTCATCGCAACATTCAGGCGGCGGCGCTCGAGCCGCAAACCGGACGGCTGTGGACCGCCGAGCACGGCGCGCGAGGCGGCGACGAGCTGAACCATCCTGAAGCAGGCAAGAACTACGGTTGGCCGGTGATCACCTACGGCGTCGATTATTCCGGACTGAGAATCGGGGAAGGAACCGCCAAGCCCGGGATGGAGCAGCCGGTCTACTACTGGGATCCGGTGATCGCTCCTTCGGGCATGATCTTCTATAGCGGCAGCGCGTTTCCGGATTGGAAGGGCAGCGTTTTTATCGGCTCGCTGACCCCCGGCTTGTTGGTGCGTCTGGTTTTGGAGGGGGGCAAGGTGACTCGCGAGGAGCGCTATCTCGCCGCATTGGACGAGCGCATCCGTGAAGTGCAGGAAGGTCCGGACGGGCTGATTTACCTTCTCACCGACAGCCGGGACGGCCGTATCCTCCGACTCGAGCCGCCTCGTCGCTGACGTCAAGCCGCATCGGTCACTGGGCGCGCAGAAACGCGTGGGTCTGGAACGAGGAAACGTTGAAAATGTAGCCGAACACGATCATCGATGAGACGATCAACAAAAAGGCGCACAACACTCGTTCCCTGAGCGGCAACTGGCGCCACATGCCGGGGACGTCGATCCCGGCGGCCACGCAAACAGTTGCCGAGAATAATCCCAGCAACAACAGGGTCGCGATCGCCGACTCACCCATTTCGGTGCTACTCCGCCGCTCCCACTTTGGGGCGCCAGCTGCTGAAGCGGCGCTCCACCCTCGAGATGAGCTCCATCGATACCATCCCGCTGATCGCAAAAATCAGCACGCCGACAAACACCTTGTCCGTCTGAAAAGTTGCGCCCGCGACCGTGATCATGAAGCCGATGCCGGCCGTGGCCGCATAGAGCTCGCCGACCATGACGCCGACGAGCGCGCGACCGACTCCAAGCCTGAGCCCGCTGATAATGAAGGGGATCGTAGAGGGCATGACGACGGTTTTGAAGATCTGCCACTCGGAGGCGCCAAAACTGCGCGCGGCGTTGAGCAGGTTGTGCGGGGTCGTTTTCACACCGTCACGGGCGTTGATCAGAATCGGAAACACCGCGCCCAGGAAAATAATCCCGACCTTCGAGATGATGCCGATGCCGAGCCAAATGATGACCAGAGGCAAGAGCGCGACTCTGGGAGTCGAATACAAGGAGTTGATGAAGGGATCGAACAAATAGCTCATCTTTTTATACCACCCGGTCGCGATCCCAAAGGGAATGCCGACCAGGGCCGAGAGAAAAAACCCCCAGAAGAATTCGATGCCGCTGACTCGCAGGTCGTTCCAGATTTCCCCGGAGCTGAACATCTGATGCGCCGCCTTGTAAATCAGCGACGGCGCGCTCATGAACATCGGATTGATCACCTGGAAGACGTTCCCGACCAGCTCCCAGGCGACCAGGAAAACGATCACGGCGCTGGTTCCGAGGATTTTCTTCTCGTGATTGAGATAGAACTTGTAAAGCCGAGAAGCCTCGGCGACTCTGACATCGAGCAGGATCTCCTCGGGAGCAGCCGAATTGTTATGGGCCATAGCGCCTCCTCGCGTTGTTTGCCTTCTCCTCCGCGCCCCGCTAATATCGTATCACGATATAAATCACGAAGGGAGGCCCTCGTCAAGCGGGTCAAACGCAAGCTTCGATGTCGCCCGTCAAAACGTGGAAGTTGCTGGCCGTGGCGTTTTCCTGCGGCGTCCTTCTGCTTGCGTCGCTCGGGCGCCGCCAGCTTCCCTGTGCGCCGGGTCCGCTTCCCTTTGACTACGGCGTTTCGATATCGGTGGAACAAGAAAAGGCGGCGAATGCGTGCGCGACCGCCGCGCCGCACCACCTTCAGGCCGACTTTGGGATGCCCGCCCCGGGCCGCGACCCTTCCGCCGTTCGCCACGCGCCGCAATCGCTGTATCGCCTCTACGCCGTCTTCCTGATCTAGAGTTGTTCTCCTCGCCCTCTCATCCTGGGCTCGATTCGGCAATGCTTCGGGCGCGCCGGAACGGCGCCGGTACGCTTGCCCGCAAAATCACGGGGAGAACAATGCAACGCGCAAACCAAACCTTTAAGGATATCTTCAGCAAAATACAGAAAAGGCAGAGTATCGCCTTTCAGGACCTCCGAAACCTCTATCTTTCGTACATGGACTTTTCGGGGCTGGACCTCCGCGGGGTGAATTTGGAAGGGTGCCGGCTCTACCATGCGAACATGGAGCGCTGTGATCTCAGCGGCGCTAATCTGAGCAACAGCCTGCTTATTAAAGTGAGTTTCAAAAACGCCAATCTGAAAGGCGCTCTGTTCAACGGCGCCATCGTTGCCGGTGCGGATTTCGAGGGGGCGACCGGCATCGATCCGGCATTGAAGTGTTACTTGCTCGCCAAAGGCGCGCGCGGGCTGTGACCGCTCGTCTTTTCGACGCGGCATCGATAAAAATCCATCAGTTCAAGCGAGATCAACTTGCGATGAAAAACATCACGCGATCGATCCATCGTTTTCTTCACCGCCCGCGGCGGCGGCCCCGGCCGGCCCCGTTGGGCGACTTCACCTGCACCGTGCGCTTGCTCCCGATAGCGGCTGCCGCAATTGCAATTGGAACCATCAGTGCGGGGTTGGCCGGCCTGCTGCTGAAGCTGATCGGTCTGTTTACGAATCTATTTTTCTTCCAGCGTTGGAGCACGGAACTCGTCTCTCCCGCCCAAAATGAACTGGGATGGGCTGTCTTGTTCGTTCCGGTTGGCGGCGCTCTGGTCATCGGCTTGATGGCCCGCTACGGATCGGAACGGATCCGCGGCCACGGCATTCCGGAGGCGATCGAGGCGATTCTCATCCGCGGGAGCCGAGTAGAGCCGCGGCTGGCGTTGCTCAAGCCGCTCTCGGCGGCGATCTCGATCGGTTCAGGCGGTCCTTTCGGCGCGGAAGGGCCGATCATCATGACAGGCGGCGCTTTCGGCTCGATGGTGGCCCAGTTTTGTAAGCTCAGCAGCGCGGAAAGAAAAACGCTTCTGGTCGCCGGGGCCGCCGGCGGGATGGCGGCGACCTTTGATTCCCCGGTGGCGGCCG
>DATMBL010000322.1:0-6515 GCA_035559295.1 Candidatus Eiseniibacteriota bacterium | reverse complement strand
ACAGAGCAAACGGCTCAAGTCAAACTCACAGGTGCGAGTCTGCTTCGGCTCGCGGCGGTTGGCCGCTTGCCGCGCGCTCGAGTCTTGCGCCACGATCCGTGGATCTCCGGGGGATCGGTGAAATCCGAGGACGGTATTATCCCGCTGCGACTTCGACCCGGAGCGTGCCGATCCCTTCAATTTCCCCTTCCACGCGATCGCCCGGGTTGAGATAGACCGGGGGCACGCGCGCGAAACCAACGCCGGACGGCGTGCCCGTGCTGATGATATCGCCAGGGTCAAGCGTCATGCCTGCGGACAACGATTCGATGATCGTGGGGATATCGAAAATCATGTCGCGAGTATTACCGTCCTGCATGATTTCGCCGTTCACGCGGCAGATGAGGCGGAGTTCCTGTGGGTTGGGAACCGCGCTTTTATGGACGATCCATGGGCCCAAGGGACAGAAGGTGTCGAGCGATTTGCCTTTGAACCATTGGCCGTGCTGGCGCTGGAGCTCGCGGGCGGTCATATCGAGACAGATCGTGTAACCGAAAACGTGATCGTACGCCTTGTCCTTGGGAATATCGCGCCCTCTCTTGCCTATCACGACGGCGAGCTCGATCTCCCAATCGAGTTTGTCGGTGATCGGGTGTTTCACCACTTTGCCACCGGGCCCGATGACGGAGGTTGCGGGCTTGGTGAAAAAAACCGGCCACTCCGGGTACTTGATCTCGAGCGAGCGCGCCCTGGCTCCCTCTTCGACGTGTTCGCGGTAGTTAATGCCCAACATGACGACGTTCTTTTTCGGCGCCGGTATCGGAGCGAGCAGCTTGGCTCGCTTGGAGCTAAAGAGCGCGCCGACATTCATTAGCTTTTTCTGCTCCTCGGGAGTTTTGGCAGCGACGTATCGCTCGGCCCTTTTTGCGACTTGGACGGCTTTTGCTCCCGCCTCGATGAACGCCTGCATGCTCCCCAGGAACTCGGGCTTCCCGCCCTTGAAGTAGCGCTGGTTGATTTCGGCCAAATCGATCACTTGATCCTCAGAGTTCATCAGGCCAAGCCGCTCGGCGGCGTTTTGTCTGAAGGTCACAAACCGCATCCTGCCCTCCCTTTGAGCAAATCGGAACAGCTATAGGGGAAGGGGCGGCCGCTTGTCAAGTTTGCTTTTGGTGCGCGCTTTTGGTGCGTTTTCATTTGCCTGCCTGCCATGTGAATGTTAATTTTCGCGCCATGAAGTCTAAAAGGGAAAGCAGAACGGCGATGCGCGAAGGCGACCGCATCCTGATCAATAAGGGTATTTCAAAAAAAATTTTCATCGTGGCGCGCGTGGATGTACCACATTCGACGGAAAAGGTCTTCGTCAGCAAGTCCGGGGGGAAACACACGATGGGGCTCAAGGTCTGGAAGTCGGATTACGTCTGGAGCGAGAAAAACCACATGTGGGTACCGAAGCATTAACCCGATTAGCCGCGCGCAGAGTAATAAGGTGAATTTTTTATCTTGAGTTCCTCAGAGGCAAGGCTTCCCAGCCGCCCAGTATTTTCAGGCATGGAGCAAACGAAGTAAATATCCGGGCGCGTGAATAATCCGGGCTAGAGCGAAACGCGGGAATGCTCGTTGGCATGAACCGAGAGCTGGAAAAAATCTGCACTGAAATCGTGCAGGGAGGGGGGTCGCCGCTTTTGCTTCTGTTTGGCGACGATCTCGAAGTCGAGCAGGCGCGTAAGGCGATCATCGATCTCCTGGTGGAACCTTCGAACCGCGCCTTCAACCTGGAGCGTTTCGACGGACGGTCGACGCCCTGGGGGCAGATCGAGGCGGCGTTGGACACCCCGCCGTTGCTTTCCGGGCGAAAGCTCGTCTGGGTCGAAAAGGCGCCTTACTTCTTCTCTCGCGAACAAAACCGGGAGCTTGCCGAGTCGGTTGTTGAATGTTGGCTCGAAGGAAAAAGGGACGACGCCGCAAAGCTGCTGATCGAGTTGCTGTGCCTGGAAGGTTGGACCGAAGGGCAATGGGAAAAAGCGGATTCGGGCTCGCTTGGGCCGCTGCTTCAATTGTTTGACGGCCTGGACCGCGAGGAGATCGAGCAGCTCCTCGGCCATTGTAAGAGCAGCGGCCTGAGTCCCGGGGCGAGCAGGAGTTCGGAGGGAAGCGGCCTCCTCAGGTTGATCGAAAAGGGCCTTCCGCCTTGGGCTTTTCTGCTGATCACAGCCGAGCAGGTCGACCGGCGCACCCGACTCTACAAGCGACTGGACGAATTAGGAGCGGCGCGGAGTCTCGGTCCGAAGCGCGAGCGCGATGGGCGAATCGGCCGCGACGCCTTGGGGGCTTTTGTCGGCGAGAGAATCCGACAAGCGGGGAAAACGATCGACCTCGAGGCTCGAGAGGCGATCCTTCGCCGCGCCGGCGACGATTTACGAGCGGTTCAGCACGAGCTCGACAAGCTGGTGCTCCATGCCGGCGACGCCCCCGCCATCCGAAGGGGAGATGTCGAGGCGGTTTTCACCGACCGGGGCGAAGGCTGGGTATTCGATCTCACGCGCGCGCTCGCGGACGGTGATGCGGTCGCGGCGCTCTCGGGTTTGGCGCGGCTACTGGGGCAGGGCGAGCACCCGCTCAAGCTCCTGGCCACCATCGCCGCCGAGGCGCGAAAGCTCCTCGCAGCGCGGCAGTTGCTCGAAGGCGAGCTCCGCGGTCGCTGGAAGCCCGGCATGACGTATGCGCAGTTTGAACAACGAGTGCTGGCCGGCCGGCCCGCGCTCATCACGCGCAACGCATATGGGGATTTCTTCTGTTTTCAACGGGCGGAGCGATTCGCGGTGGAAGCGCTTCGATTCTTTCTCGAAGAGATCGCTGACGCCGATCTGCGCATCAAGTCGAGCGGCAATCCGCCGCGGTTGGTCATGGAAACCCTGATTCTCAGGATCTGCCTGAGAACACAACGAACCGTCGCTTCCATGCCGCGGGCGGGCGCATGATGCGGGTTGCGGCGCGCGCGATCTGTGCCTGGCTCATGCTCGCGCCCGGCCCGGCGCCCGGCGCCATGACGGTGCAAGCCTGCTTCACGCCGCAGAGCCGATGTTCAACGCATATCCAGCGTGCGATCGACAACGCGAAAGAAGAGATTCTGGTCGCCGTCTACGCTTTCACGAACGAAGAACTCGCCGGCGCGCTCGTGGCGGCGCGCCGGCGCGGCGTTCCGGTCCGGGTGATCATCGACCGTGAGTTCGACGCGGTCAACGAGAACTCCCAGGGCAGGTTGCTGGAAAAGCAGGGAATAGCGGTGCGGCGGATGAGCGGCGTGAAAATGAACGTGACGCCGAAGGAGACCGGCTTGATGCACCAGAAATTCGCCGTCATCGATCGCCGCCTGGTTTTCAGCGGTTCGTACAACTGGACTTACGCGGCCGATAAACTCAACTACGAAAACCTCCTCATGTTTCACGATGCTGCGCCTCTCGCCGACGAGTACCGGCGCGTGTTTTTAGCTCTCTGGGGAGAGAGGCGATGACGCGTCTTGGAGCGCGCGCCGGGCTGTTGATCGCGGCGGGTTTTTTTTCCGGCCTCGGGACGTATCATCTCTACCTCCGCTGGAGACCTCCCGGCGGGCAAGCTTCACATTTGCCGGTTTCAACAACGGCTCATCCGGTCGAGTTCGCCCCGTCCGCAAGCGACGCCGTCAAACCCGATCCGCCTTTACTGCAGGCGCGAGATCTGCAAACCATCCGCCGCTTTGCCGGCAGGCGAGCTCGAGTACGGGGCCGGATCTTTCGCGTAGGCCATTCGGCCCGAAGCAACACCTATTTTCTGGATTTTGGGCCGTCGCGCGAGGCCTTGACCGGCGTGATTTTTGCGCCTGCGATCGAGCTGTTCGAGAAGAAGCAAATGCAACCGAAGAGTCTTGAGGGCAGAGAAGTCGAAATCGAAGGCGAAATCCGCGATCATTCGCAGTACGGGCTCGAGATCATCCTCGAGAACCCGGCGCAGCTGAAAATCATCGATTGATTACAGGCGCGCGCGGCGCAACGAACCGCGGTCCGCCAACACGGGCCGCGAGAGAGAACGATTCTTGCTTAAAATCCTATGCCGAAAACGCGAACTATGGTATAAAACGGGCCGATTAGGCGTTTTTTGGAATTAGTCGAAAGCATTCACCGAGACCCGGCATCAAGGAGGATTCCAAAGCTGCTCAAGTTGAGACACTTCTGGCGCCTAACGAGCCTGGTTTTGGTTTTACTTTGTCCCGCCAGTGCGGCTGCCGCCTTTTCTCCCGAAGAGGATCTCAGCGCTCGCGCCTTCCTGCTCATGGATGCCAAGACCGGCAGCATCCTGCTTGAGAAAGAGGCCGATCTCCGCTTGCCGCCCGCCAGCACCACCAAGGTCCTGACCGCGGTCGTTGCCCTGGAAAGCGGTCGGAAGCTCAACGACCTGCTCAAAGTCTCCAAAACCGCCACGCGCGTGCCGGCATCCAAAATCTATCTCCGTCCCGGGCAGTCGATCACAGTCGAGCACCTGCTCTATAGCGTGCTGCTCTCTTCGGCGAACGACGCGAGCATGGTGCTCGCCGAGGGGATTGCGGGGTCGGTCGAAGCCTTCGCGCAGTTGATGAATCAGAAGGCGCGCGAGCTCGGAGCAACGAACACCCACTTTGTCAACCCTCACGGTTTAACCGTTCCGGATCACTATTCGACCGCAAGAGACCTGGCGTTGATTTTCAGGTACGCGATGAAAAACGACGTCTTTCAGCAGATCGTCCGCACCAAGATCAGTTCGGTGAGATCGTTGTCGCCGGGTAAAAGGAGACCGCAGGTCAGGTTGGTCTCGGTACGCAACCACAACCGGCTGCTCTGGAACTTCGACGGCGCGATCGGCGGCAAAACCGGCTACACGCATGCCGCACAGAAATGTTTCGTCGGCGCCGTCGAACGAAACGGCGTCACGTTGATCGTGGCGCTCCTGGGCTCGCGCGATCTGTGGGGCGACACCAAGCGGCTCCTTGAACACGGCTTTACACACTACGACTTGCTCAAAGCCGCCGTGGAAAGACCCGCGCGCACGCGCGCCGCTGTTCAAGCCGCGGCGCTGGGCGAAAGGGCGTCGCCGAGCATCATTTCGACCAGCGATCCGGACCTCCGGGCTGCCGACGGCTATTTTCTCCAAGTCGGCTCGTTTCGCGATCGCGATCGGGCTGAGTCTCTGGTCAAGCGGTTTTCTCAAATCGGCTTCGACGCATTCCTCGAGCCGACATCGCTCAGAACCGGCGAGACCGCTTACCGCGTGCGCCTCGGTCCGTACGCGCTCTATCCCGAGGCGCGGGAACGGGCCGAGCAGATCACGAATAAGTTCGGCCAGCAACCGATTATCGTTTGGCAGTCGGTGGTTCCGGAAGGCGTTCGAGAACGCAGCGGCGATCGGAGCTAGAGTTCGACCACCATCCCATCTGCCGCGGTTTCGACCGCCAGCTCTCGGCGATGGGCCAGCATCTCCTCTCCCATATGCGTGAGCAGGAGGCGTTTGCATTCAAGTCGCCCGAGGCGGGCGCTCAACTCGCGGTAACTGATGTGGTTGGGCGCCGTCCGCGTATAAAACGAGCACTCGCAGAGGAACAGATCCGCGCCACGGGCATGCGCCACGAGGTCGTCGGTCCAACCCGTGTCGCCCGAAAACACGATCGTCTTCCGTTCATAGGAAACCTTTAAGCCCAGCGAAACATCGTGGGTCTGATGCGGCACGCGAAACGGCAGCACCTCGATGCCGGCAACCGCCGTTGTCTGCCCCGGTTCAAATTCATGAAACACCGTGGGCGGGAGCTCTTTCGGTTCGGTAGCGCTTCCGTACATCAATTGAAACAGCCCGTATGCCCGTTCTTCGGTTCCAGGCGGGCCGGCGACGTGGAACGGCCGGGCGCGGCGCGCGTTGTACAGGAACTCAATGAAAAAGAACGGAAGCCCGCCGAAATGATCGCCGTGGAGATGGCTCAGCAACACCGCATCGAGCCGTTTCGAATCGATGCCGGCGCGCTTCATCGCCAAAAGAGTCGTCGGGCCGCAGTCCAGGAGAAACAGCCGATCGGCAGCTTCGATCAAGTAGCCGCTCTGGTTTCGACCGCCACTGCCAAATGCGTCGCCGCAACCCAAGACGCGCAGTTTCACAAAGCTTCGCCTCGCTGGATGCAATAAGAGCTAGCATTGCAAGCGTGAGCATGCAATCGGATGCTCGAGGATAAGGCAGCGATCGTTTTTGCCAAAGTGGCCCGCAGGTTTTTCGCGCCACAAGGCCCGTCGCCTGCCTTTCTCTCAAGTTGCTTTTTCGCGACCCTGCGACTAAAGTGACGCCGTGACCGTCACCAAGCGTCCTTTTTTTACGTGCTATTCGACGAGCTTGTGGTTACGGTTTCTGCGGTTTAGCCTGACCTCCCAGAAGAGGTTGGAGGATGATCTCGACAAGCTGGATCTGACACCGCCGCAATTCTACGTTTTGGCAACGATCGGTTACGCAGGCGGGCTTCCTTTTGGCGAGATCGGCGCGAAGAT
>DATMBL010000321.1:0-8039 GCA_035559295.1 Candidatus Eiseniibacteriota bacterium | reverse complement strand
GGTAGCGCTCGCGCAGCGCGAGCACCTCCGTCATATCGATCTCATTAAACGTCGTCAGGTGAGCAGTCGTCTTCTGAGACTCAACGAGCCGTTCGGCGATGCGGCGCCGGAGCGGCGTCATGCGTACGACCGTTTCTTCCCGAGCTGCGGTGGCGGGCGAGCTAACCGTCGGTCCTTTGGCCGGCTCTTCGATTGCTTCGCGACGCCGCGGCTCGAGCGGCGAGGGTTCGGCCTGTGCCGCCCCCTTGCGAGGCTCTTCCGCCAGAGGACGTCCCGGCGCACGAACCGGGCCTCGAGCCTCGCTTTTTACTTCGGGTCGGCGTTCCGTCGAAACGCTCTCCTCGCCCCTGGCCGGGCGAGTAACTCCAGGCTCGTGCGCGGCTACAGGCCCGCGGCTGGGAGGGCGGGCTTTGCTGCCGTCGTCCTCCACAGCCCGTTCCACGCTTTGCGCGCCTCGGATTTCCCTCTCGGGAGGACGTTCCGCGCGCGCGGACTCGTCGATCTCACCGATGACATCGCCAACTCTGGCTGTCTCGCCGCTCGGTTTTAAAATTCTCACCAGCGTGCCGGCTTGAGGCGCTGAAATTTCAACGGTCGCCTTCTCTGTTTCGATGACGACGATTTCCTCGTCGCGCTCGACGGCGTCCCCTTCGGATTTCAGCCAATCGCCGATCGTGACTTCAGTGATCGATTCACCGACTTCGGGGATTTTGAGCGGGATCGTCATTGTTTCCTCTCCCCGGCGCAGACGCCGTCGTATCAGTCCGCGCCGGCAAACGCGGCCGAGAGAAGCTCGGATTGCTGCTGGCGATGGAGCGGAAGAGAGCCCACCGCGGGTGAAGCGGAACGCGGCCTGCACACGACGGAGAGCAAACGGCCGTCGTTATGGAGGTCGGCGCGAAACCGTTGGTTGAAGTAGGGCCACGGCCCCATGTTTTCGGGTTCCTCCTGCACCCATACGACGGCTGCCTTTCGGTCGTAGGGCGCGAGCGCGCCCCGCAACGCCTCCTCCCGGAGCGGGTAAAGCTGCTCGATCCTTATGATCGCCACGTCGCGGCGGCCGGCTTCGCGCCGTTTCTGCTCGAGATCGTAGTAGATCTTCCCCGAACAAAGCAGCACCCGGCGCGTTTCCTCGGGTCGCGTCGCGTGATCGGCGATGATGCGCTGGAACTTTCCCGCTGCGAATTCATCGAGGGCCGAAACCGCTCTGGGGTGGCGCAGCATGCTCTTCGGCGTCATGATCACCAGCGGCTTGCGCCATTGGCGCAACACCTGACGCCGCAGGCAGTGAAAATACTGCGCCGGAGTCGTCGGGCAAACGACTTGAATGTTGTCGTTGGCGCCGAGTTGCAGGAAGCGCTCGACCCGAGCGCTCGAATGTTCGGGTCCCATGCCCTCGAGGCCGTGCGGCAGAAGCAGCACCAGCCCGCTCGCCCGCCGCCACTTCTCTTCTGCGGTGGTCAGGAACTGATCGATGATCACCTGAGCGGCGTTCACAAAGTCGCCAAACTGGGCTTCCCACAGAATCAGCCCTTCGGGACAATCGAGGCTGTAGCCGTATTCGAAGCCGAGCGCTCCCGCTTCCGAGAGGGGACTATTGATGATCTCGACCGGCGCTTGAGAGTCGTCGAGGTGTTGGAAGGGAAAGTAGGGCCGGCCGTTTTCGAAGTCGTGAAGCACCGCATGGCGCTGACTGAACGTTCCACGTGCGGAATCCTGTCCCGCCAGGCGCACGCGGACGCCTTCGGTTGCGAGGCTGGCGAAAGCCAGCGCTTCCGCCGCCGACCAATCCAAGGGCAACTCGCCGGCGGCCATACGGAGACGCGCCTGCGCGGCGCGCGCGAGCTTGGGATGGAGATGAAAGCCCTCCGGCAGGCGAGTTTGAGCTTGGAGGAGCGCGGAAAGACGCTCTCTATCCACCCCGGTCGCGGGCTCCTCGTGCTCGTTTTCCGGCCCGCCCCTGTAGCCGGCCCAAAGCCCGCCGAAACTCTGGGCCACGGGCGTCGAGTCTCCCCGGCGAGCCAGCTCGAACTCACGCTCGAGCGCTTCGCGGCGTTCGCGAGCCATGGTATCGGCTTCCTCCCGCGTGAGGTCGCCTGCGGCGACCAATTTGCCGAGATAGAGTTGGCGCACGGTCGGATGACGCTGGATGGCCCGATAAAGCGTCGGTTGGGTGAAAGTCGGCTCGTCCCCCTCGTTATGGCCGAGGCGGCGGTAGCAGACCATGTCGATGACGACGTCGCACTTGAACGTCACGCGAAAATCCATCGCCAGGTGAACGGCTTCGGCGACCGCTTCGGGGTCGTCGCCGTTGACGTGAAAAATCGGAATGTCGAGCAGCTTGGCAATGTCGGTGGCATAATTGCTCGAGCGCGCTTCATCCGGCAACGTGGTGAAACCGATCTGGTTATTGATGATGACGTGGAGCGTGCCGCCGACGGTATACCCGGGAAGCCGGCTCAGGTTGAGCGTTTCCTGAACCACGCCCTCGGCGGCGAAGCTCGCGTCCCCATGAATGAGTAACGCCATGCCGCGCTCGCGCCGCTCATCTCCCGTCCGGTCCTGTTTGGCCCGCATGCGGCCTATCGCCACCGGATTCACGAACTCGAGGTGGCTCGGATTGAAGCACAGTGACAGGTGAACCTTGGCTCCCGACGCGGTCTCGTAATCGTTGCTGTAACCGAGATGGTACTTGACGTCGCCGTACGCCCCGTCCGAGGGCGGGCGAGCGTCGTCGAACTCGCGAAAGATCTCCCAGCATTTCTTGCCGATGATATTGGCGAGGACGTTTAGCCGGCCGCGATGCGCCATTGCCAAGACGATCTCGGCCAATTGCTGTTGCGCGGCTTTTTCGATTGCAAAATCCAAAAGCGGCAGCAAGCTTTCACCGCCTTCAAGCGAAAAGCTCTTTGCGCCGACGAATTTCTTCCTGATGAATTCCTCGAAAGTTACGGCGTCGGTCAGGCGGGCAAAAATCCGCAGCCGATCGGCGCGCCCGAGCTCGAGGCGGTCCTGACCTCGCTCGATCCGCGCCTGAAGCCAGCGACGGATCAAAGGGTCGCCGATATGCATGTACTCGAAACCGATGGGTCCGCAATAGGTGGCCTCAAGCCGCTCGATGATTTCGTGGAGCGGCGACGGAGCGGCCAGTCCGAGAAATTCGGCCGGGAACAGCGTATCCCTATGCGCTTCGGTCAAGCCGTAAAACTCGGGGTTTAGCGGATCGCGCAGGCGCTTCTGGAGACCGAGCGGGTCGAGTCTCGCGGCGCAATGCCCCACACGCCGATAGGCGTCGATCAACGCGTTTAGCTGATCCTGAAGCGTCGATTCGCGTCGCGCGAGCGGCCGGCCGTCGGCTTGGGGCACAGGCGGTGGCACCCCGATCGAGCTAACAGAAGCATCGCCGTTTTCCAGCGCCTCGAAATAACGGCGCCAGACCTCCGGCAGCGCGGACGGATCCTTCAAATACTCCCGATAGAGTTCTTCCACGTAAAAAAGATTGGCTGGGTTGGTCAGATCTTTCATCACGAACGGCTCCCGGATGCGCGCGCAGCGGCTTCAACACGCGGACTCCGCCGCTGCGCGATTGCAGGAGAGGCTCACTCGGCAGGGCCGGGTGGAGGAAGCCTGTCGGTCACGTGGCCCGGCGCTTCTGGCGCGCCCTTGGGCGCGCCAGACGCATCTCTTTGCCGCTATGGCCGACGCGCTCGCCGCGGGTAGGGCTGATCGGTCGCAGATTAAAGCTTGCCCCGGTTTCCTCTCCCGGTTCGGCCTTCGGCAGCGATAGCACCAACACGCCGTTACCGTACGTCGCGTTCGCGAGATCGCCTCTGACGCTAACCGGCAGCGTCAGTTCTCGCTCATAGGGCCCGACGCTCCACTCGTTCATGATGAAGTCGAGCGAGTGCTGGCCCGGACTGTGATCTTCGCCGCGCACGTGGATCACGCTGTTCTGGATCGAAATGTGGATGTCTTCCGGCGCAAGTCCGGGCATTGGCGCGGTCAGGGTGATGCGGTCATCGCTCTGATAAACACGAACCGGAATTTCCTGAGCACTCGCTTCCATATAGCGCCTCCATTCTGCCCTGTCGCAAGCGAGATGCCACGATTCTCCTGCCGCCGATCCTCCGTACTCATCGTGTCTCATTTCATGAAAACGTAATGACCGCGTCATTGCAAGTACGGGACGTTCTCGCGCCCGCGACGGAGCTAGGCTCGCTGAATCGAAGGCGCACGAAATGGCATGACAGTTGCTGCCACCGCTCATAAACGTTGTGCGGTGAGGTATCTATGGAGCACGAAGCGAGCCGGCCGGAAGCACAATCAACTGACTTTGAGTTTGGGCCTGCGGGGGATCGAGGACTGTTCTTTGAATTCGATCGATTTCCACTACAGAATTTTCCCCTGGGAGTCCACGCGGAGTCGAACCAGACGCGCTTTCGCGAAATCAGCGGAGAGTTCGAGCTGGTGCGCGCAACCCTTGCGGATGCGGTGCACACGTACCGAAAATACGCCCATGCCAAGGGACGTCGGGCGCAGCGGCTGTTTCGCGAGGTCGAAGAATGGATCTTCGTCGACGACTGGTCATGGCCGTTTTCGTTTAGAAATATCTGTGAGGTGCTCGAGCTGGATCCAGACTACATTCGTACGGGGCTGAAGCTCTGGCGCGAGCGCACCCGCGACCAGTCAGGCGCGATACGGCAAAACGCAGCCTAGCACCCCCGCGCCGTCGCTTTCCGGCCGGCCTTCAAAGCATCGACGGTTTCTTCCCTAAGTTGCGTCCTTGAGACTGTCCCAAGTCCAGGATTCGATGAAAGAGGTGGTTTCAAATCTGGGACAGAACTCCCCTGAGTAGGTCGATCTACTTGAAATTTCGCAATTTTTTTGTTGGCATGCGCTTTGCCGCAGCTCAAGAAAAATGTAAGATGTTGCTTAACGAGGCAAAACGGCGGTTTCCCGCCTAAAAAAAGCGAATTCGGTTGATGAACGTGAGTGCTACGATCCTTTTAGCAGAAGACGAAAGCCTGAATCGAAAAAATATCGCGCAAGTCCTCCAGGAGGAGGGTTACACGGTCTACCAGGCGGAGACCGGCACCGAGGCGATCGAAGCGATCGACAAACTCGACTTCGATCTGGTACTGAGCGACTACAAAATGCCCGGGGTCGACGGCCTCGGGATCCTCCAGCACGTACGCGATGTCGCGCCCCAAACGATGTTCATCCTGATGACCGGGTACGCTTCGGTCGATTCCGCAGTCAAGGCGTTCCGGTTAGGGGCGCACGATTACATTCTCAAGCCCGTCGTACTCGAAGACGTTTTACAAAAAGTAAGCCGCCTGTTGGAACGGAAGAGCCTGGCGTGGGAAGTGCAGATCTTGCGCCGGCAGCTCAACAACAACTCGGAATCCGCCGGCCTGGTAGGAGAAAGCCGCGCCATCCAGGAGATCACCTCGATGATCGCCAAAGTGGCGCCGACGAATTCCAATGTATTGATTACGGGCGAGAGCGGCGCGGGAAAGGAGGTCGTCGCCCGAAACATTCATCTGCACAGCCTGAGAAAGGACAAGGTTTTCTTACCGGTCAACTGTAGCGCCATACCGGACACGTTGCTCGAGAGCCAACTCTTCGGTTACGTCAAGGGAGCCTTTACCGGCGCGGTCAGCTCTCAGGAAGGGCTTTTCCAGCGGGCGCAGGGCGGCACGATTTTCCTCGATGAGATCGGCGAGATGCCGCTCAGCCTGCAACCGAAGATCTTGCGCGTGATCGAAGACAAAGAAGTTTTGCCGATCGGCTCCACGCATCCGACACGGCTCGACGTTCGCATCATCGCCTCGACCAACCGCGATCTTCAGGCCGAAGTGGCTGCCAATCGATTCCGGGAGGATCTGTATTACCGCCTCAACGTGATCCACATCCACGTGCCGCCTCTGAGAGAACGTCGTGACGATATCCCGCTGCTGGTCGACCACTTGATCCGGCGCCACAACGCGGAGATGAAAAAGGCCTACAAGGGCGCGGGCAACGCGGCCCTGAAGATCCTCATGTCGCTTCCCTGGAAGGGCAATGTGCGCGAGCTCGACAATGTGCTCGAAAGGGCCATGATCCTGGGAAACGGCGAGTGGATCACCCCGGCGGAGTTGCCCGAGTGCGAAGTGCACGAGGACAAAGTCAGTCTCTCGCTCGGCAACAATCTGCGAACCGCGGTTCAATCTTATGAAAAGAGCCACATCGAAAACGTGTTGAAGGAGACCGGCGGCGACAAAACCCGCGCCGCGGAGTTGCTCGGGCTCAGCCGCTCCTCGTTGTATCGCAAGATGGAGAGTTTAGGGATCCACGACGATTGATCTAGGAGCCCGACCGGTTGTCTTACGATCGGCCTCGGGTCGGATTTCCTGCCGCTTTGGTCTATCCTTCCTGCTCCATGCTGTGATACCCTCCGCTCGTGGCTGCGGGATGGCGCACCTGTGGCATAGCCGTCGGCGTTTTGCTCGTCTCGGGCTGCGCGCCCCAGGTCTTGCCCCCGAACGGGCATAGAGCTTCCGGCGTTGTTCATGTCGTAAAACCCGGCGAGACCCTCTACCGGATCGGCAGGGCCTACGAGGTCTCGCACATAGAGCTGGCGCGCATCAATCGGTTGCGCGATCCTCACCACATCCAACCCGGACAGCGGCTTTTCATTCCCGGCGCCGCCCGGACCGTCCCGGTCGAGACCGTCACGCCGGCCGAGCCGCCGGAGGGATTCGAACCCGGCGGTGCGCTCGGGAATCGGTTTATCTGGCCGGTAACCGGAACCGTCAATTCGCGGTTCGGCCCGCGCGGCGTTGCCGTCCACGACGGTATCGACATCGCCGCTCCGGAAGGGACACCCGTTCGATCGGCCGAGGCAGGCGAAGTGATCTACAGCGATCAGCTCCGCGGCTACGGCAACCTGGTGATCGTCCGCCACGCCGGCGGATTCGCCACGGTTTACGCCCACAACCAAGCCAACCTGGTACGGGAAGGACAGATGGTCAGACGCGGGGAAATGATCGCGCGCGTCGGGAGCACCGGCCGGGTCACCGCGCCGCACCTTCATTTTGAAATAAGGAAAGACAACATCGCTCAGGATCCGTTGCGCTATCTACCGCGTCTCTGTTGCTCGGGAGCCGCTGAAGTGTCGGTAGCGGATTAACCGACAAGAACAAACAAGCGGGAATACCACGCGCAAAGGCGCCAAGTAAAAATCAAAAATTAGCCTGCTGTCACGTCCCGTCTTGCTGTCGCTCTTTAGCTTCGTGCTCCATGCGCCGTGCGTCACGCTCCATGTCGAGCTCGGGGCCCTTGACAGCGCGCGGCGGCAAACCCAAAGTTAGTTCAAGCTTCCACCAAAGGAGGGGGCGATGCCGACGTACGAGTTTCGTTGCGAGAAGTGCGGCAAAGTATTCGAGGTTAGCTGTTCGATCTCAGAGTTCGAGCGCACCAAGAAACGCGGCATCAAGTGCTCGAGCTGCGGCAGTTCCCAGGTCAAACAGCAGATCCCGGTTTTTCAGGCGCAGACCGCGAAGAAGAGTTAGCTGACGACCGTCTCTGGTTGACCTTTCCAGATCGAGCTTCAGTGATGCGAACCGGAGCGGGCCAGCCAGCGAATCTCTCGACCGTAGGCCCGCAAGAATCGACGCGGCAGGCGCTTGGGAGGCGGCAGCGCCGCCGAGGGGTGGGGTCCGTTTAACCGCAAGCCGGCACGGCGCTCGAGGGGCGGCCTGTTAGCTCCGCCCGATGCGCTTGCGTTTGTTCGCGATGTAATCGACGACGATATAGTTTCCCATCTGATCGGGCGAGGTGTAAAAGACGCGCCCGGTGTTTAAGCGGGAGAGCTGATCGACAAAGCCCTGGCGATAATAGTCGGCGCCCAGCATGAAGGTATTGATCTTGATTCCCGTTTGGGTACAGCGTTTCACTTCCTTCAGCGTTTCGTGAACGATCCGGCTGTGCAGGAGGGCCGAACCCCAGCCGCTGTGCAGACGGCCGCCTCGATCCATAGTGGCCGCCGTAGGTTCGCC
>DATMBL010000320.1:0-4278 GCA_035559295.1 Candidatus Eiseniibacteriota bacterium | reverse complement strand
AGAGGACCTTTCCGCGCTCCGGCGTGGAATCCGGTTGGAGGACGGCTGGACCGCGCCGGCCAGAGTTCGTCTCGTGAAAAAGCTCAAGAAAAAGGCGTGGGTTGAAATCGAAATCCACGAAGGCCGAAAGCGCGAGGTCCGGCGCATGTTCGGCGCGTTGGGCTATTTTGTCGAAAAGCTGCTTCGCGATCGGATCGGACCGGTTTCTTTGGGGTCGCTGCCACCCGCCGGCATTCGTCCGCTCTCCCCGGAGGAAATCGGCGCGCTCAACAAAGCCGTAGGCTTGGACGGCGAAACCCGAAAAGGCAGGCGTAGCGGAGCTCGGATGTAGGGGCGAGCGCCGGTCGCCCCTACACCGGTTGGCTCCCGAAACGAGCGTCAATGCGCGCCCGCCGCGCGCAGGCTGCAGAACTCTTCGTAATCGATCAGCTCGCGAATCGTCGGTCGCTCCCCGCACACCGGGCAGTTGGGATCGCGCCGGAGATTCAGCGTGTTGATCTCCATCGTCAGCGTGTTGAAGCACAGGAGCTTGCCGACCAGGCTGTCGCCTTTGCCAAGGATCAGCTTGATCGTTTCGAGCGCCTCAATCACGCCGATAAGGCCGGGGAGCACCCCGAGCACGCCGGCCTCCTGGCAGCTCGGCGCCATGTCGGGGGGCGGTGGCTCGGGGTAGAGGCAGCGATAGCATGGGCCCTTTCCCGGATAGAACACGGTCGCCTGTCCCTCGAACTGGAAGATGCTGCCGTGCACGTTCGGCTTCTTGGCGAGGAAGCAGGCGTCGTTGACCAAGTAGCGCGTCGGGAAGTTATCCGAGCCGTCGACCACGATGTCGTAGTCGTTGATGATCCGCATGATGTTGTCCGACGTGAGTTTCTCCTGATAGGGGATAACCCGGACGTCGGGGTTTAAGGCCTGGAGCGTTTGTTTGGCGGAGTCGACCTTGGGCTTGCCCACGCGATCGTTGGTGTGGAGGATCTGGCGCTGCAAGTTGGAGATGTCGACGACGTCGTTATCGACGATGCCGAGCGTTCCGACGCCGGCCGCGGCGAGATAAAATGCCGCCGGGCAGCCCAGACCTCCGGCTCCGACCAGGAGGACCTTGGCTTGGAGCAGTTTCGCCTGCCCCTCCTCGCCGACTTCCGGCAACAGGAAATGTCGGCTGTAGCGAACCAGCTGTTCGGGTGTGTACTGGAAGTCCTGCGTCCACTTGTAGCCTGCGTTTTTCCACGCCGTGTAGCCGCCGGCCATCGAGGCAACGTTTTGATAGCCCATTTCCTTCATGATCTTTGCGGCTAAAAGTGACCGCACGCCGCCCGCGCAGTAAGCGATGATCGGCGTGTTCTTGTCGGGAACGGTGCTCTCGACCTTGATCTCGAGGAAACCCCTCGGCAAGGATACCGCTCCCTCGAGGTGCCCCTCGCGCCACTCGTCCTTTTCCCGCACGTCGAGAAGCACGTGCGAACGACCGTTGCTTTGCAACAGTTCGTGCACCTGCTGCGGCGTAAGCTCCGGGATCTCCTTGCGCGCTTCGGCCATTATCTCTTGAAAAGTCTTGGCCATGTGACCTCCTCGTCAATCCTCCTTCTTGGACCTTAGAGGTCCAAGTTAGGACCCGGCCCGGTGAAAGTCAAGTTTTACGATCGCGGTGATGCGCTAGCGGATACCGGGCAGAGCCTTGAAGTGATGCCACGCCCGTTCGGTCGAGGCGGGTCTGAAAGTGGCGCGGGAAATGCGCTCGGCCTCCTCCCGGCTAAGGAACTCCGGCGTGCCCAGTCGCATCGCGGGCGCTCAGGTGCGCGAAGCCGTCGCTCAGCCCCTGCCGATGGATGATGCGCAGTGCCGCGACCAAGTCGCGCTTCAATTGCGGCAGCTCTTTGGGTGCCTGGATCGCCCTTTCCGGTCGCGGAGCAGTTAACGCGGCGCTCGGATTTCCATCTCCAGTCCATTGCAGTCCTTCAGAAAAATCGTCGTCAGCTTCCCTGAAGCATCGCGGTTCTCGCGCACGATGGTAGCGCCTTTTTCTTTGAGCCCGGCGGCCACTTTCTCGATTTCGTCGGTCACGAAACCGTAGTGATGCACGCCGGTTTCGCCGTTTGACTCCATCAACTGGATCGCCGGCGCCCCGTCAATGTTGACGAAACAGAAGCCATAGCCGACCGCGCCCTTACGGATCGGCGTTGCCTTGCCGCCGAAGAACGTCTCGTAAAACCGGATCGATTCCTGAAGGTCCTTGCAATTGATCGCTATATGCTCGAGCCGATAGCCCATAGAGCCTCCTTCCTCCCGTCACGAACGAGCCACACTTATCCGGAAAATTATCGACGGGTCAAGCCGCTAAAGTGTCGAACGTCTCCGCCGCTTCAAAACCGGCTCTCTTCGCCCGGCCGTTGCGGACGGGCTTGGATGCGAAGGAGCGCGGTTTTTGGTCGGTGGAAAAGGCGTGGCTTTCTCGCCTAGGATAGGGCGCGCCGCCGATGGACGCCTTGGTGCCGGTTGCGATTACGGTCGTCGTGGTTTTGGTCGCGGCCGCTCGCAGCCGCAGTCGAAAAACGAAACTCAAGTGCCCGCGTTGCGAGAGCGCGAGCGTGCGGCGCTCGCACCGAAGGAACCTATTCGAGCGGCTTCTCAGCGCCTTTTCGATCCGGCCCTTTCGCTGCAACGACTGCGGGCATCGGTTTCTCACGATCGGATAACGGAGCGCCGTCAATCGGGATTGGATGGCTCCAGTTCCCGCCCAAATACAAAATCGGCGCGCGCGGCGCCGTCCGGCGCAACCCAAATCGTCCGGCTACGCACTCCCGCCGCTTCGTGCCACGCCCGCAGCGTGTAGACGCCTGGAGCCAGGCCGGTGATCGTGAACCTGCCCTGCTCGTCGGTGACGGCGAAATAGGGATGGTCGAAGACATGGATGTACGCGAGCATCCAGGCATGCGTATCGCAGACGACCTTCACGATGCCGGCTTGCCGGATTCTCGAGCTCGCGTCGATCGTCGTACCTTTGAAGGGTAGCGACAACGTGAAAATCGTTCGCTCGCCGAGATAAGCATGCGGGATGTGGAGTTTCGGGTCGTTGTTTCTGACCTTGAGCGTTTCGCCGCGCCTCAGCGCCAGGACGCGCGGCACGTAACGGCAGCCGGTGTTGTCGAGCACGTTCTCTCTCTGCGGGTTGGGTTCTCCCACGGGCGCCGTCTCGACGAAAACCACGACATTCTTCAGTCCTCCCCCGGGCTCGATCACATACGCGTCGTTCACCAGGGTCTCGCCGCAATAGTCCTGATCTTTACTGACCTTGACGGGAAACGCGGCAGGCAAAGGCCCGTCGAAAACGACCTGCCCGCTCACCGAGCCGGCGACAAGCGCGCCGGGGCTTGCGACGCCGACTACGAGCGCCACCGCGCCCGCAAAAAGTCCTCCCTGCATCGCTGATTCCTTCAGAGCGGCATCATTATGCGGAACGGGCGCCTGCTGTCAACGCGCCAGGGCGCGGGTGGCGACGGCGAACACGCGACGCGCTCGGCGACGGCAGCCGCGGAAGCGGCGACGGCGGCGACGAAAGTTCGAGCGATGGCGCCAGCGCGCCGCGGAACGTTCCCAAACTCCTTCGAGGAGAAAATTTCGGCGATGTTTTTCTTCGCGCCCGGATTTTTTTCGAGGCGCGGCGAAATTTTTCTAGATCGATTCGTCGCGCGCATGTTATACTCCGCGACCAAGTGCCGCCGTGATCAAAGTAGTTTTTTTGCTTTACGCTTTGATGATCAGCTGCCTTGCGTGTGCAACCGCGCAGGTGCCCCCGCCCTGGGCTCCGTCAACCGACATCGTCGCGCCGCCGCAGTTCGGTCAAGCCGTCATACCGGAGCGACAACCGTCATCGTCGAACGACGAGATCGCAAAGCCGGTAGAAAATACCGTGCAGCTCAACGTCGGCCCGCAAATTTTGAAGTTGAAGACGTTCTATCTCGAGCGGCGCGAGCCGTCCGGTTTCGATCCCTCCGCCGTGTCGAACGGCTACGTGCGACGCCATTTCAGCGTCCTGGCGACTTCGTCGATCCCCGCGACCCGGCTCACCGGAGAGGGCGAATTGGCGTACAGCCCGCTCGATGCGGGGCCGGTCGAGGGAATCGATGCGGACCGGCCGACGATGTTGCGGCTCGCGTTGAAGAGCGGTTGGGCCGGATTCAATTACGGCGGTGAAGTTCGATCTTTCGGCGCGGGCTTTGTTTCGCCCGCGGGAATTCGCACGGATCACGAGCGGGATGAGGCGGAGATCTGGGGCGAACG
>DATMBL010000319.1:0-5861 GCA_035559295.1 Candidatus Eiseniibacteriota bacterium | reverse complement strand
ACGCGAGCAGGAACACCAACAGAACTAAGAACCACGGGCTTTTGCTTCCGGTCATCGTCAACCGCCGAGCGCCTCGATCGGCAGCTCCTTTACGTTGGGCGGCTTTTGCTGCGAAAACAGGCTTTCGGGCAGAGCAGGATTGATTTCCGGTTGTTCGTAGCGGATTTCCAGTCGCCTCTTGGGCGCTTCGGTGGTAAAGACGATCGTCGAGGGGAACGGGCCGGCGGGCGTTTCGATATAGTCGGCGAACTCCGCCCCCATCGCAACCGCGCCCGAGCCGTCGAACCGTTGCCACAGCGTCGGCGCCGCCCGCTGCGCGCCGAAGGTCACCACGTCTTTTCCCGTCGCGCGTGGCAGCACGACGACGTGACCGTGTTGCTCCCAACGCCCGCCGAGATCCACAGGCGGGAGGCCCAGCAGCAGGCGCGTGATCTCGTGGAGCTCCAGCGGGATCTGTGTGTAGCGCGCCAGATTTTCCTTTGAGCCTTCGCCCCGGAGAAAAACCCCGTCGCGCGGATGATACCCGGCGATCTCCCGATCGTTGACGGTGACGATCAGAACCGAGCCGAGATACGTGATCGTCTCGAGCCTCAGCTGATCGGGCCGCTGCACGAGGATCGCTTCCTGAACGGCGCCCCTGCCGTCGGGGCCGCTGTAGCTAACCCGCGCCAGCGACCGCAACGAGCGAAACCGGTCCTCGCGCTCGGCGAGCGCCTGGATCGGCTCGCCGAGCTGCCAATCGCGCGGCGGCGCGCGGTCGGGAGCTGGCGCCACGGCCGCGCAGCCTGCGACCGCCAGCAAAACCGCGGTCACGTAGGTCGCCGATCCGAGGCGCAAACCGTGCCGCGCCCGCGAGCTCAAATCTTTCTCTCCAGGCGCTGGACCTTTTCCTTGATCCGCTTGACCTGCTCCTCCTCCTTCGCCTTTTTCAGCGCATCGCGATAGCGCGCCAGAGCCCAGTCCGGACGGCCGGTCTTCTCATAGGCGTCGCCGAGATGTTCGATGATCGTCGGATCGTCGCCCGCCAGCTCGACCGCTTTTTCCAACTGCTCGACGGCGCGGGCGTAATCGCCCTTCTGATAGTAAACCCAGCCGAGGCTATCGATGTAGAACCCGTCGTTCGGCTCGATCTTGAGCGCGCGCAAAATCAGCGCCTCCGCTTCATCCAGGTTGACTCCCATCTCGGCCCAGGTATAGCCGAGATAGTTGAGCGCCGCGGCGTTTTGCGGGTTGAGCTCGATGGCTTTCTTCATCGCCGCGATGCACTTGTCTTTGTTCTTGCTCTCGTCATAGAGCGCGCCCAGCTGGAAGAACGCCTGGTCGTTCTTCGGGTCGAGAACGGTCACCCGCTCCATCGCTTCGATCGCTTTGGGATAGTTCTTCTGCTTGCGATAAAGGTTGGATAAAAACGCATAGACTTCCTTGCGGTCGTTCCTTTTGTTGAGCACCGCCCGGAGCGCATCGATAGCTTTTTGCGTTTGCTCGCGGCGGTCGAAGAGATACGCCATCTGCAGGCGCGCATCCAAATAGAAATCGCTCTTTTCCGGTATGCGGCCGAACTCTTCGGCGGCCTTCTCGTCGGACTTGAGCTCGACGTAGGTCGCGCCGAGATAGTAGCGCGCCCGATCGTTCGCCGGATCTCCCGCGAGGACGAGGTTGAATTCCGTGGCGGCGCGCTCGAAATCGCCCTTTTCGTAGTAGATCAACCCGATCTTGATGCGCGTCTCGCGCGGGTCGGCCTCGCTCTTTTCGAGCTGCTGGAAGTGCGCCAAGGCTTCGTCGAGCTTGTTTTGCCCGACGTAGATTTCGCCCAAGCGTTTTCTCGCCCAGACGTTACCGGGATCCACTTGGAGCAGGCGCTGATAGGTTTGGATCGCGTCCTCGTGCTTGCCTTCGAGCTCGTATACGAGCGCGAGGTCCATCAAGACCGCTTCGGACTTCGGATTGAGCTCGAGCGCCTTGCGATAGCTCTGCTCCGCGGCCAGATAGAGCTTGCTCTTCGCCCGCACGCGGCCGAGGTAGTAGTGGCCCAGCATCGAGTTGGAGTCGAGCGCGAGGAGTTGCTCGAGATGCGCCGTCGCGCGCGCGTAATCCTCGATCTGCAGATAGAGCGCTCCGAGATACAAAAGAGCTTCCTTGTTCTTCGAGTCGAGTTTGAGAATTTCCTGGTACTCTTCGAGCCCTTTGGTCGTATCGCCGAGCGAAGCGTACAATCCGGCCAGCAGCAGGCGGTTTTCCACGCTCCTGGGCTCGAGCGCGACCGCCGTCTGAGCCTCGGTCAGCGCGTGTTTGAGATCGCCCCGTCGGAGATAGAGGGTGGCGAGCCGAAAGCGCAAGAAGGCATCGTCCGGGTTATCGCGCGCCGCTGCCTCGAATTCCGCCAAGGCCTCATCAAATCGCCCTTCGCCCAGCAGCAGGTTGCCTTTCATGAAATGGGCGAGCCCTTTCGCTTCGGGCGGGATCTCCACTTTCTTTTCCTGCTGGAAGGGGGCTTCGGGCTGCCAGATCAGGGCTTCAACCGGCGCCTGAACTTCGGGCTTACGGGTCGCGCAACTTGCCAGGAACAGGAGGAGGGAAAGCGTCCAGAGAACGCGGCGGGTCATTAGCAAAACGGTTAACATAACCACCGGGGACCGTCAATGTAGCGCGCCGCGGAGATTGCCGCGGCAAGCCGCGAGTTCAAGGGCCCGCTTGCTTTTTTACGCGCAAGCTGCCGTCGACCGAGCGGCTTCATTCGCCCGATCGACTGTGGTAATTTTTCTTGTGACTTCGACCCGTATGAGCCTGCCGGAGACGCAAGCATCCGAATCGATTGCCGCGGAGATCGCCCGGCTGCGCGACGAGATCGCGCGCCATAACTACCGCTACTATGTGCTCGACGACCCGCTGATCAGCGATGCGGAGTACGACGCGATGTTTCGCCGGCTCCTCGAGCTCGAGCGGCAGTATCCCGAATTCGCCTCGCCCGATTCGCCGACGCAAAAAGTCGGCGCGCCGCCGCTTCCGAAGTTTAAAACCGTACGGCATGCCGTGCCCATGCTGTCGCTCAACAACGCCGCGAGCCGCGAGGAGATGCTCGAGTTCGAGGAGCGCATCCGGCGCTTTTTGCGAATCTCCGAACCGATCGAGTATGTCGCCGAGCCGAAAATCGACGGCGTCGCCGTCGAGCTGGTCTACATCGACGGCCGCTTCAGCGTCGGCTCGACCCGCGGTGACGGCATCATGGGCGAGGACATCACGCTCAATCTCAAAACGATTCGATCGGTCCCGCTGACGCTGCTCGCGATGCCCAGAGCGGTGCCGCGGCGACTCGAGGTCCGGGGCGAGGTGTATCTGCCGCGAGCCGCGTTCCAGCAGATGAACCGCGAGCGTGAGGAACAAGGCCAGCCGGTCTTCGCCAACCCGCGCAACGCCGCGGCCGGATCGCTAAAGCAACTCGATTCCACGATCACCGCCAAGCGCCCGCTCGACTTTTTCTGCCACGGCATCGGTTACGTCGAAGGCGCCTCGTTTGCGAAACACTCCGAGTCGCTCGAGGCGATCCGCGACTGGGGTCTGAAGCCCGTGCCGTTCGCCGCCGTCTGCCGCAATCTGGACGAGGTGCTCGAGCGCTACGAGGAGCTGGAAGCCCGCCGTAACGAGCTGCCCTACGAGATCGACGGACTGGTGGTCAAGGTCAACAGCGTGGAGCTGCAGCGCCGGTTGGGCGAAATCGCGCGCTCGCCGCGCTGGGCGATCGCCTACAAGTTCAAGCCGCAACAAGCGACCACCCGGATTCTCGACATCCAGCCGCAGGTCGGACGCACGGGCACGCTCACGCCGGTGGCGAGCTTGCAGCCGGTCGCAATCGGCGGCGTGATCGTCAAGAGCGCGTCGCTGCACAACATGGATGAGATCGAGCGCAAGGACATCCGCATAGGCGATACCGTCGTGGTCGAGCGCGCCGGCGACGTGATCCCGTACGTGGTCCGGGTGTTGACGGATCGGCGCACCGGCGCGGAACGGAAGTTCGTCATGCCCGAGACGTGTCCCGTGTGCGGCGCCGCGGTGTACCGCGAAGAGGGGGAGGCCGCGTACCGCTGCGTCGGCATTGCTTGCCGCGCCAAGCTCAAAGAGAATTTGAAATTCTTCGGCTCACGGGGAGCCATGGATATCGAGGGGCTGGGTGAAAAACTCATCGATCAGCTGGTCGATCGCGGGCTGGTCAAAGACGTTGCCGATCTCTACCGCTTGAACCGGGATCAGCTCGCGGCGCTCGATCGGATGGCGAAAAAATCGGCGCAAAACCTGCTGGACGCGCTCGAGCGCAGCAAACAGGCGACGCTTTCCCGCGGTCTGACGGCGCTCGGCATCCGCCACGTCGGCGAGGCCACCGCACGGCTGCTGGCGGAGCATTTCGGAAACCTCGATGGGATCATGGAAGCTTCGGAAGAAAAATTGATGGAGGTGCGCGACATTGGACCGGAGGTGGCGCGCAGCATCCATCGTTTCTTTGCGCAAAAAGAAAATCGCGACGTGATCGCGAAGCTGCGCGCAGCGGGAGTTCAATTCAAACCGGAGCCCAAGAAGGACGGCAAGCTTGCCGGAGCCGTTTTCGTGCTCACCGGCGGCTTAAATTCGATGTCCCGCACCGAAGCGCAGAGAAGAATCGAAGCGTTGGGAGGCAAGGTGGCTTCGAACGTGAGCCGTAATGTCACGTATGTGATCGCCGGGGCGGATCCGGGCTCGAAGCTTAAAAAAGCGCAAGCGATGAAGCTCGAGATCCTGGATGAAGACGGATTTTTGAAACTCCTGGAGCGTTGATCAATAGCGGTTACCGCGCGGCGGGCGGGCGCCGCCCGGACCGGGACGCGGCGAGCGCGGCGCCTGCGGTCGGGCCTCGCTCACGACGATGTTTCGGCCCTCGAAATCAGTGCCGTTGAGCGCCGCCGCGGCGCGCTGGGCCTCGTCATCGGAGCTCATTTCAACGAATCCAAACCCTTTGGAGCGACCGCTGAACTTATCGGTGATGATGCGAGCGCTCACCACGGAACCGTGTTGCGCGAAGTGTTGCTGGAGCCTGTCCTCGGTCACCGAGTACGGCAGGTTGCCGACGTATAACTTCGCTCCCATTCTAGCCCCTCCTTATCGTACGAAAACACGCTCTTGGTCGCCGGATCGAGTTATCAAAGGGCAGGGCCTCGAACGGTTATTTGTGCTAACCAACATCTCGGCGCGCTCTTCGGTAAACAGACCCTTACGAACGCGCGTAAGACTACAAAAGGTCAAGGCGGCTTGTCAAACCTTGACGGGCGCAGCGGGAGGGTCGCCGCACCGTCACGTCGCGGCGCTTCGCAGGCGCTAGAGACAAGCTCGGGATGTCGCCGTTGAAAGCCGAGGCGCGTGTTCATCTCAAAATCGAAGGCCGGGTGCAAGGCGTGTTTTTTCGCGCGTCCGCGGCCGAGCAGGCCCGGCGCTTGGGGCTGACGGGCTGGGTCATGAATCGCGCCGACGGGTCGGTCGAGACGGTCGCGGAAGGCGCGCGCGACAAACTCGAGGAGTTTGTCGCGTGGTGCCGCCAAGGTCCGCCTGGCGCTCGGGTCGCAAAGGTGAGCGTCGCTTGGGAAGAACCGAAAAACGCCTACACGCGGTTCACCATCGAACGTTGATTTCCTCAGATCCGCAACGCCAAGCGGTAGATCTCCTTTTTCGAGCACGCGTACCTGTCTCCCAGGAGAGCCGCAATTTCCTTGACGCGGAGTCCTTGGCTCTTGAGCTTGCGAATCTCGCTTTTGAGGACCGCTTCCGCCGGCGGCTCCGACGGGGCGGCCCCGGCGATCATCAGCGTGACTTCGCCGCGCACCCGTTGCGGCAGGCGAGCC
>DATMBL010000318.1:0-5109 GCA_035559295.1 Candidatus Eiseniibacteriota bacterium | reverse complement strand
AGTCGCTCTGGGAGCCGTTTGAGCTCCGGCGATGAGCGCCCGCCGCGTTAGCATCCGGAGCCGCCGAAGCGAAACAAGCCGCACCAATTCTTGACTACCTCGGCCTTTTCGGCAATATTTCAGGCTTCTGGCCAGGTAGCTCAGTCGGTAGAGCAGAGGACTGAAAATCCTCGTGTCGGCGGTTCGATTCCGTCCCTGGCCACACCCAAGCCTGAATTTTTGAACCTCGAGAATCCTTCTATCGTTCGGCTCCGATGGTGTTGCGCGCGCGCAAAGCTGCGGCGGCGGGTGCGCTGGCGCTATCGTCCGAGGGCGTCCCTCAGCTGAAAAAGGAACTCCTCGATTTGAATGGGGTTGGCAACGTACACCGCTTTTAGTTCCTACTCGCCAAGCGTGCTGCGGCGTTGAGCCGTGATGAGTAGCATCGGTTTACCGGGATGAAACCGTTCAAACTCGCTCAGTGTTACTCCGGCGGTGACTTTACCGGCGGCGCTGGTATCAGTGATCACGGCGTCGAAGCGTTCCATTCGGAGCTTTTTTAGGACCTCCTCCCCCCGCGCCATGCCTACAACCGAATAGCCTTCGCCGGTAAGAATCTCCATCAGGTTCAACCGCGTGACGGCCTCTCGCTCGATGAGGAGGAGTTTGGCAGGTTGGGTTGGCGGAGCGGTTCGGATTCTGCCATAGAGGACCTGCCTTTCTGTTCCGGCCCCAGGGTCCTGTGTGACCCGGTAGATGAGTCGGATCTCGACGACGTCTGTAAGCCATTCGCTGTCAAAAATCCCTCAATTTACCACCCGATGTAATTCCTCGATCATCGACGCAATCCAGTCGGTCTGAAGCATGGCGGGGCGCCCAGGGCCGGTGAGTGGAAGTCAACGGTTGTTTAACAACTGTTCGCCGCGCACGGCCGATTTTGGGCAATGGTGTCGGTTTGTGACATCTTACGTATGCCGGCGGCGGCGGTGCACGGAAGCTAAGTTCTTGGAAAATAAGTGGCAAAGGCGCGGTCTCCGACGGCAGTGAACTGGCATCGCCATTGCTGAATCCACTGCGCGAATGCGGGCCGGGAGAGCGTCGAAAATCGCTTTAGCGCTGGTTTCCGGGATTGGACTGGGCCTCACGCTGGTGCTTTCCGCATACGATGACCGCATCCCGCACGAACTTTTGGGCGTCTGGATGACCGAACATCCCAAGTACCAGGGTCTTTCTTTCGAAATAACCGATTCGGCCATCAGGCTGGAAACCGCCGACGGAGAAATCCACACGTATGATATCTCCGAGTTCGAGAGGGGTGGTGAGGGCCAACCGATGTCGTACGGACTTTTCGCAATGCGTGACGGTGTGCGCCAGCAGTTTTTCTTCTTCTACACGACAAATGGCGGCGGGGAGATCAGGTTCAAGAACCAAATAGAGGTTGTGTGGAAAAAGGCGAGTCTCAGGCGTTGATGTCCGAAACCAGACCTGAGCCTGAAGCATCGTGCAATGACCGTGGCTCCAGAGCGCTCTGAAGAAGCACGACATGCTAGCGGATTCACACTGACCGAGGTCTTGATCGCCGTCACGATTCTCGGCGCCTTGGCCGCGTTAGGCGTTCCGCAGTTTATCCAGTACAAGGTCAGAGCGGAGCAGGTCAAAGCCATCGAGGATCTGCGGACTCTGCAAACAGCGATACAAGTTTACCAGTTCGATAACGGGAGCCTGCCCTCGTCATTAGCGGGCTTGCCAAACGCCAATGTTTTGGACCCGTGGGGCCGCCCGTACAAGTATCTGAAGATCGAGGGCGATACCAAAACGAAGGCGGAAGCCCGCAAAGACAGATTCCTGGTGCCAATCAACACCGATTACGACCTCTACAGCATGGGGCCGGACGGGAAGAGCAAGCCGCCGCTTACGGCCAAAGACAGCGAGGATGATGTCATTCGAGCGAACAACGGTGCTTACATCGGGCGCGCTTCGGACTTTTAACAGGTGATGTTGGATCTGCGATCAAAATCGTTACGCAGCAGGGTCGCGCGCCGGATCTTTCTCGTCTTTTTGTTTTGCGCCCTCATTCCTTTCGCAGCGCTGGTCGTTGTCGCCTACAACCAGGTGGCGGCTTTTTTTGCCGCGAAGAGCCAGCGGCAACTGCGCGAGATGGCCAAGGCGTACGGCATGGACGTTCACGTGCGACTGATGTTGCTTGAAGCTGAGTTAGAGACGGTCGCCGTGGAATTTACCGGTACCCGCGGCCGGGCCCGCCCCGGGGCGCTCAGCCCGCGACAGGAGGACCGCTACCACAGGCTCGATCGGGTCGCGCTCGCGAGCTACAGCGAGAGGCATGTTTTCCCTGGGCTCGACCCCCTGCCCGAACTTACACCCGCGGAATCGGCGCATTTGCGTTCCGGCAAAGCGCTGATTTCGGTGCTCCATTCGGCCCGTGTTCGATCGCCAGTGATCGTGATGCGAAAGAAGCTCGCTAGCGAGGAAGCAACCGGTCTCGTGCTCGCCGCCGTGGCCAACAGAGCGTTCCTGTGGGGCGAAGAAGCGCGGCAGGCGATGCCGGCCTACGTCCGAGCCTGCATCGTGGGCGATGCCGGCCGGCCTCTTAGCTGCGATCTCGATCCACGAGCGCCGACTCTCGCGACGATCGAACTGATGTCCAAGAATTTGAGGGCCGGCGATCTCGCGGTGAACGACAGGGGGGAAGAGCATCTTGCCAGCTATTGGACGATACCGATGGCGGCTTTCTTCCATACGCCGGATTGGACGGTGATTCTGATCGCGTCGAAAGAGGGGCTGTTCGCGTCGATCGGAGCGCTGGCCTGGAGTTTTTCTCTGGCAGTGGGAGCGTCGGTCGGGCTCGCCGTTTTATTCGCCCTATACCAGCTCCGCAAGAGGCTGACTCCGGTCGAACAGCTGCATGCGGCGACGCGCGAAATCGCCGCCGGTCATTTTCACAAGCGGGTGCACGTGCAATCGAACGACGAATTCGAGGAGCTCGCGGCCGCCCTGAATCGGATGGCCGAGCAGTTGGGCCACCAATTCGCTGCGCTGGAAAGGTCGAACAGGGTCAAGGATGAATTCCTCGGCATGATTTCGCACGAGCTGCGGACGCCTCTCAGCGTCATGATGGGTTACGTCGAGTTGTTGAAGGGCGGCGCGTTGGGCGCCGTTAGCCGCGAGCAAACTGCGGCGCTGGAGATCGTCGGCGAACGAGCATCTCAGCTGCACGCGATGCTCGAGGCTATCCTCGAGGTGACGGGGCTGCAGACGGGCAAGGTTGTGGTGACAAACCGGGCCGTTGACGTGGCGCAGGTGGTAAGGCAGCTGCAGATAAAATTTAGCACCCGCGCGTCGGCGAACGTCGCTTTGAACTGGACCTGCGCCGGAGACCTTCCGACGTTGATGACCGACGAAGACAAGCTCAAGCGAATCCTGGGAAACCTAATCGATAACGCGCTCAAATTCACCCAGAAGGGTCATGTGTCGGTGACGGCGCGTTATCTCCCGGAGCCACGAGCCGTGCAATTCGAAGTGACCGATACCGGGATCGGCATCGCTCGCGAAGCGCAGCCTAGGGTCTTCGATGCTTTCCATCAAGTGGACAGCTCCACAGCCAGAGCCTTCGAGGGGACCGGGTTGGGTCTTTACGTCGCGAAGACGCTCGCGACCGCGTTGCACGGTGACATCGCGGTTGAAAGCGAACTTAATCGAGGGTCGCGTTTTACGCTCACGTTGCCGCTCGCCTCGGGCGGGCATCCGAGCAGCGACAGCACGCGCTCGCGCGCCGGCGCCCCCGCTTCTCTCGAAGACCGACCGACAGTCGTTTTTGCGCGGACCGCTTCGTGAACTGCCCGGGCGGGGCTCTCGGGTGCTGGCGCGGCGGTCGTCTTAAAAGCCCGCCGGTTCATGCGACGTCGATATCGTTGGTTTCTTTTCCGACGAAAGGCCGAAGCAGCTCGAAAAGCTCTCGGATCTCCTCTCCGCGCACCAAAACGCGCGCGCCCTCGTTGCCGATGACGACGAAACCGGCGTCCTTCGAATGCAGGACGAGCCGAACCGGGACGCTCGCGTAGACAGATCCGTTCTTCAGGACGAGCATTGAGAGTCTTGGCTCGAGCGCCGGCGTTCGCGAGCACCAAAGGATACGCCCGACCTCCGGCGCAACCGGGGGAGATTCTACCTCAGCTTGACAACGTGATCAAGCTAAATCAATTTTTTTTCCCCGTTCCTGTCGGGACAAGTCAACGCGGTATTGAGCGAGATCCTCAGCCACGATCTGCAACGCCGGTTTCTCGATGACCTGCGTTACGATGCCCCAGTGGGCCTCGAGCTTGCCCTTACGGATCGCCTGATGGATTGCAGCGCGAGTGACGCGGAGCTTCTTGGCCGCCTCGCTGATCGTGAAGTAGCGCTTTTGGCGCGGGGGGTTCATGGATAAATGGAGATAGCAAAGAGAGAGTCACAAGGAAAGAAAAAGTCGGCTCCGCTGTAAAGAATGCCTCGGTTTCAAGCCCAGACGGGCCTCGGGGAACCAGGCCCCGACGCCCGTCCGCTGGACTGGACAGTGAGGCGTATCAATGGGCTTTGCGATCGTGCGCCTCGAGATGCGCCTTGAGGAAACTCAGTGAATAGATGCGGGCGCCGCAGCGCTTGCAGATCGTTGCCCGCTGTTTGGTCCGCCGTACCGGGACTTTTTTGAACATCGTGGCGAGTAGCATTTTCATCGTTGCTCCTCCAAGTAATTTGTTGCTCGCGGGAATGAGCAACGCGGGTGCCAGGCGCCGCAAGGTCCCACCGATACGCTGTAACTGCCTGATTTGCCGCAAAGTTCCGAGAACCGCCCCACAATGCCACCACCCGCCCGCAAGGATCTTGTCGAGCAAACTTGTCCGCGGTTGGCCAAGTTTGTAAACGAGAGGCGGAGCGGGAAGTCGGCCGTCGGCCGTTTTGCGCGAGCGGCGTTGGCTCGGTCCGGTCGAGAGCGCCGGACGCAACCGGCCGCGCCCAAGCGGAGGTTTTTGCGGAAAACGCCCCTTCTGGTGTAAGCTTAGGCTCGATTCGCCAGACGCGGCCGAAGGCGGCGGCTGTAACCTTTATGATCTATCGGCTCGAGCGGTTTTTTGA
>DATMBL010000317.1:0-10467 GCA_035559295.1 Candidatus Eiseniibacteriota bacterium | reverse complement strand
GTCGGGCGAGATGGAGGTTTCGCTGCTGCCGAGTTTTTCCGACCTGTTTCGGGTCACCGAAGCCGAACCGTCAACGCGCGCCGAAAAGCAGGCCTTGTTCAAGGCCTTGCGCGCGGCCTTGCTCAAGCTCGAGCAGTCGCGCGCGCGCGAAGGCCGGCAGCTCAGGGCCGATATCGTTGCGCATCTCAAACAACTGCGAAAAATCGCCGCCATGCTTAAAAACGAAGCCGCGCGCCTGGGAGCCAGGCACGAACGCGCGCTCCCCTTGGGGAGCGAGCCCGGCGCGCCGCCGAAGGCGGCGGAAGGAAACGCCGACGTGGACGGCTGGGTATTGAAAGGGGACATCAACGAAGAGGTGGTGCGCCTTCACAGCCACCTCGCGGCGCTCGCCGCGGTCGTCGATGAGCGGGACGCGATCGGCAAGAAAATTGAGTTCATGCTCCAGGAGGTGCACCGAGAGCTCAACACGATCGGCTCCAAGGTGCCCGATCTCGCCGTCACCCGGCTGGTCGTAGAGGGCAAAGAGCGCGTCGAGAAAATCCGCGAGCAGGCGCAAAACGTCGAATGAAGGACAAGCCAGGAACCGACAGCCGGCGGGAGGGGCTGATTTTGATCCTCTCGGCCCCGTCCGGGACCGGCAAGACCACGCTCATCAGCCGGTTGCTGGCGCTCTTTCCCGACATCACGCTGTCGGTCTCTTACACCACCCGGGCGCCGCGCGCCGACGAGGTTCCGGGGCGGGACTATCACTTCGTCAGCCGGGCCCAGTTCGCCCGGATGCGCGCCGCCGGCGAATTTGCGGAATGGGCGAAAGTGCACGATTTCTTCTACGGGACGCCGCGCCGTTTGCTCGATCGCGCGGTTCGCAGCGGTCGCGACGTGCTTTTGGACATCGATGTCCAGGGCGCGAAACAAATCAAAAAGCGCTACCCCGGAGCGGCGGTTTCGGTGTTCCTCGCACCGCCTTCATGGCCGGAGTTGCGCCGGCGGTTGGCCGCCCGGGGAACCGACGATCGGCAGGTGATCGCCCGCCGGATGGCCAACGCCAAACGTGAAATTGAGGCGATCGTGGGATATGATTACTGCGTGGTCAACCGGGAGGTGAAGACCGCGCTCGCCCAGTTGGCGGCGATCATCCGGGCCGAACGACTGAAGGTCGGGCGCGTGCTGCGCTGGCGTATCGGTCCGTTACGGGGCGCCTTGAAGCGGTGAGTAGAGACGTCAAAATCGGCGATTTGATCGAGAAGGTTCAGGCGTATCATCCGGCCGCCAACGCCGAGTTGATCCGTCGGGCCTACGACTTTTCGGCGCAGGTGCACCAGGGGCAGACCCGGCTTTCGGGAGAGCCTTACCTGGTTCACCCGCTGGCGGTTGCCGGGATCATCGCCGACCTGAAACTCGATGTGCCGAGCGTGGTCGCGGGCCTGCTCCACGATACGGTCGAGGACACGCTCACGACGCTCGACGAGCTGCGGGGTCTCTTCGGCCGGGAAATCGCGCATCTCGTCGACGGCGTCACCAAACTCAGCCGGACCAACTTCGTCAGCCGCGAAGAAAAACAGGCGGAGAATTTCCGCAAGATGCTGACCGCGATGGGGAAAGACGTGCGCGTCATCCTCATCAAGCTCGCCGACCGCGTGCACAACATGCGCACGTTGGATCATCTGCCCGTCGAAAAGCAGATTTTGACGGCGCAAGAGAGCCTCGACATCTACGCGCCCATGGCGCACCGGCTCGGGATCGCTTGGATTAAGACCGAGCTGGAAGACCTCTCGCTCAAGTACCTGCATCCGGAAATCTACTACCAGCTCAAGCGCAACGTCGCCAAGAAAAAGAGCGATCGGGAAAAGTACATCGAGGAGGTCATCTCGATCATCAAGCGCAAGCTCGAGGCCGAGGGGATCGAAGCGGAGGTCAGCGGCCGGCCAAAACACTTCTTCAGCATCTACCAGAAGATGGAGAGCCAGAATCTGCTGTATGACCAGATCTACGATCTGGTGGCCTTCCGAGTCCTGGTGGACACCGTGCGCGAGTGCTACGAGACCTTGGGTATTATTCATTCGCAGTGGCGCCCGGTTCCCGGACGATTCAAAGACTACATCGCCCTGCCCAAACCGAACATGTACCAGTCGCTGCACACGAGCGTGATCGGGCCGTACGGCGAGCGGATCGAGATTCAGATCCGGACCCATGAAATGCACCGGGTGGCGGAGGAGGGAATCGCGGCGCACTGGCGCTACAAAGACGGCGAGGGCTTTCAAGTCAATGACAGCCAGCGCTTCGCGTGGCTGCGCCAGCTCCTCGAATGGCAGCAGACGCTCCAGGACCCGCAGGAGTTTCTCCACAGCCTCAAGGAAGATCTGTTTTCCGACGAGATCTACGTGTTCACGCCGAAGGGAGACCTGCTCAACTTTCCCAAGGGTTCCACGGTGATCGACTTCGCGTATCGGATCCATTCCGAGGTGGGACAGCACTGCTCCGGCGCGCGCGTAAACGGCCAGCTCGTGTCGCTCAAATACATCTTGCGAAGCGGCGACACCGTCGAAATCATCACCACGCAACAACAGTCGCCGAGCCGCGATTGGCTCAAGATCGTCAAGACGCCGCGCGCGAAATCGAAGATCAGGGACTGGCTCAAATCGCAGCAGCGCGAGCGCAGTCTCGCGCTCGGGCGCGAGCTGCTCGAGAGCGATCTCCAGCGCTACGGGCTGGACTACCCGCAAGTGCGTCGCGACGGCAAGATCGATTGGGTCACCAAGGAACTCGGGTTCAAGGACGAGGAGGCGTTGCTCGCGGCTTTGGGCTACGGTCGCATTACGCCGCGGCAGGTCCTGCTCAAGCTCTTGCCGCCGGAGAAACTCGACGGCGTGTACAAAAAGAGCGAGGGCGCTCTGGGCCGCCTCTTCCGCGTGGCGTCGCGTCACAAGCGCAACCTGGGCATCAGCGTCAAGGGCCTCGACGACGTCCTGGTGCGCTTTGCGCTTTGCTGTCATCCGCTGCCCGGCGAGCCGGTCGTCGGCTTTCTTACGCGTGGTCGCGGCGTAACCGTGCACACCGTCGGCTGCCCGACGGTTCTCGAGAGCGATCCGCATCGCAAAGTGGAGGTCGCCTGGGAAGACCACGGGCAGACGCCGCGTCCGGTCAAGATCGAGGTGAGCTGCGTCGATCGGCCCGGGCTCCTGGCGGCGATCAGTTCCGCGATCACGAGCGCGAACGCCAATATCGCCCGCGCTCAGGTCAGGACGTTCTCGGGAAAAAAGGCGCTCAACACCTTCGATGTCATGATCAAGGACTCCGAGCAGCTCGAGGAGGTGCTGAAAAGCATCTCGAAAGTGAAAGGCGTGCACCGCGCGGTTCGCGCCCGAGGGCGCACCGGGATGCGAGCGGAGCGCGAGCGGGCGCCGAGAGGCGAAGGGGCGTGAATCAGGCGATTTTCTGAACGCGCCCTGAATGGATGCAGTCGGTGCATACCAGAGCGTGCTTGACTTGCCCGTTGAAGTTTCCTCTCACCCGTTGCAGGTTCGGTCGCCAGAAACGCTTGGTCTTGTTGTTTGCGTGGCTTACGTTGTAGCCCACCGAGCGGCCTTTGCCGCAGATCGCGCACACCCTTGCCATAACCGTCAGCTCCTTATCCTGTTGATGATCTCGGTCGTCGAAAAGCCCTCGAGGTACGGAATCACGACCACCTCGCCGCCGTAGCCCCGCACCAGGTCGGCCCCGACGATCTCGTCCGCGGGCCAGTCCCCGCCTTTCGTGAGGACGTCGGGCCGTAGCGCCTCGATCAAACGCGAAGGTTCGGGTTCATCGAACAAAGTCACGTAATCCACCATTGCCATGGCGGCGATCAGTTCGACGCGATCGATCTCGGACAATACCGGGCGGCCGCTCCCTTTGATCGTCCGGACGGAACGATCGCTGTTTAAAGCGACGATCAAGAGATCGCCCAACGCCTTCGACGCGCGCAGCACCCGCACGTGGCCGCGATGCAAGAGATCGAAGCAACCGTTGGTGAAGACGACTTTTTGGCCCTGACGGCGGGCGCTTGCGGTAATCGCTTGCAACTCGTCGAGAGTCTTTAGCTTCGACGACACCAGATGACCGGTAGCACGGCGCACCGCCGTTTGCAATTGAACCGCATGCGTAGCGAGCTGTGCGCCAAAAGGGTCGCGACGCAATGGTCGGAAAGACAAGACTTTTCACGCCGGGGATGGCAAGCGCGCAAAGGCCGAGAGCGACCGCAGTATCGGAGTAACGGAGTGGCGGAGTAAATGGGAACGCGCAACAGCTTGACCGGGTTGTCTTTTTTGGCTAACGTCCCACTAACGCGGGTTTTTGAACCGGATTCACGCGCTCGAGCGCGTCGCGCCGAGTCGACGCTCAGCGGGTTCGCATCATCAGGAGGAAACATGGAATATCAGGATCTTAGGGAATGGATCCAAATCGCCGAGGAAATGGGCGAACTCAAGACGCTCAAAAACTGCGACTGGAACCTCGAAATCGGCGCGATCACCGAGCTCGTGCACCACAAAGAAGACGGGCCCGCGGTCCTGTTCGATGAAATCAAGGGCTATCCCAAGGGCTATCGGGTGTTGTCGAATTCGTTGTCGTCGAGAAAAAGGCTCGCGTTGACGTTGGGTCTGCCCGCGGGCGAGACCAAAATGGATTTCGTCCGGATTTGGAAAGAGAACTACAAAAAAATCAAGCCGATTCCCGCCAAATTCGTGCAGAAGAGCCCGTTGTTCGAGAATGTGTACCGTGACGGCGAGATCGACCTGTTTAAGTTCCCCACGCCCAAATGGCACGACAAGGACGGCGGCCGCTATATCGGTACGGGCAGCGTCGACATCACGCGCGATCCGGACGAAGGCTGGGTCAACTACGGCACCTACCGTGTCATGATCCACGACAAGGACAAAGTCGGGTTTTACATCTCGCCGGGCAAGCATGGCCGCATCCAGCGCGAGAAATACGCCGCGAGCGGAAAGCCGTTCAAGATCGCGATGTCCTTCGGTCACGATCCGCTGACGTTTCTGGCCGGCAGCATCGAGGTTCCTTACGGCGTCCCGGAGTACGAGTTCATCGGCGGCATTCGCGGCGAGCCGTTCGAGATGATCGAAGGCGAATATTCCGGTCTGCCGATTCCGGCCAACGCCGAGATCGTGATCGAGGGCGACGTCATCTTCGATAACCCGAAAGTCGAGGGACCGTTCGGCGAGTGGACCGGTTACTACGCCAGCGCGGAACGCGCCGAACCATGGATACAGGTCAAGCGCCTGTATCATCGCAACGACCCGATTATCCTGGGATCGCCTCCCGGCCGCCCGCCGGCGGAACTCGGCTGGTATCGTTCCTATCTGCGTTCCGCGCTGATCTGGGACGAAATGGAAAAGGCGGGCGTGCCCGATGTCAAAGGCGTATGGCTGACGGTTTCCGGCGGCAGCCGCTTGATGCTGATCGTGGCGATCAAGCAGCGTTACCCGGGTCACGCCAAACAAGCCGCCTTGGTCGCATCGCAGTGCCACGCGGGCGCCTATCTCGGCCGATTCGTTGTCGTGGTTGACGATGACATCGATCCGACCAACACCGACGACGTGATCTGGGCGATGGCGACCCGATGCGACCCGGCCGAGGACATCGATATCATCCGACGCTGCTGGAGCGGCCCGCTCGACCCGATCATCCATCCGACCAAGAAAGGCTTCAACTCGCGCGCGATCGTCGACGCGACCCGGCCCTACGAATGGATGAAGGACTTTCCGCCGGTCGCTGAGTCCAGCAAAGAGGTGTTGGACGCGACCGCGAAGAAGTGGGGCGCCGAGCTGTTCGGGAGCAACGGCAAGAAGTAGCCTGCGGACGTCTTGCTCAAGAGGTCAAGTCCAGCGTCATGAGCGAGGGCTTGCCTTTTTTAATGACCTCGAGCCTGAGCCGCTCCGGCGGTTTGATCGACCGGACAATCGCGTCGAGATCTTTGATCGACTGGACCGGGCGATCGTTTGCTTTGGTAACGATATCGCCGCGCTCCATCCCGGCCTTGGCGGCGCCGTTCCCGATGACGTCCGCCACCAGGACGCCTTTCTGGACGGCAACGTCGAGCAGGCTCGCCAGCTCGGCGGTCAGTTCCTGCCCGTAAAATCCAAGCCGCTTCCACAGCCGCTCGAACTGAACCTCGGCCGGCGGCTGCTTGCTTTTCGCAAAGACTTGCGGACTCGCGTAAATCGGCGCCTTCATGCGCAACGCAACGGCGATGGCGTCGCTCGGCCGGGAGTCGATCTGGGTCTCCTGGCCCTTGTGGCGCAGCGTGAGGACGGCAAAGTAAGTGTTGTTGCGGATATCGGTGATCGTCACTCTCTGCAGGGTCGCTCCCAGACCCTGCAGAATGTTCCGAATCAGATCGTGCGTCAGCGGCCGCGGTGTTGCGACGTGCTCGAGCTCCAGCGCGATCGCCCTCGCTTCCGGGACGTCGATCCAGATGGGAAGGAGCTTCTTGTCCTCCAGGCTTTCCAGGACGACAACCGGCGTCTGCGAATTGGGATCGACGATCAGTGTCTTCACTCGGGTTTCGATCGGGGGAGCCTCCTGGGCGGTCGAAGGCTGGGCGCTCACAAGAATCAGACAAGACAGGAACAGCCAGCGGCAATGCGATAGCATGGAGGCCCTCCTTCGGGTTTCGGTCGCGGCGAGCGCGCGGGCCGTAGCGGCCATCGGCCGCGCGCCGGTAGTGTACTTTCTTGACCGCGCGATTGCGGCTACGTTATTCTCGCAAGAAGAGGAACTTTTACAAGAGTGAAGATTCACGTTTTGCCCGACGCGCTGGCAAGCCGCATCGCCGCCGGCGAGGTGGTCGAGCGCCCGGCATCGGTCGTCAAAGAGCTGATGGAAAACGCGCTCGATGCGGGCGCCACGGAAATATCGGTCGCGCTCGAAAAGAACGGCGCGGCGCTGATCCGGATCAGCGACAACGGCGAGGGCATGGCGGCGGATGACCTGCTCGTCGCCATCGAACGGCATTCGACCAGTAAGCTGCGAGACGAATCGGATCTCTTCCGCATCGCCACGCTCGGTTTTCGCGGCGAAGCGCTCCCGAGCATCGCCGCGGTCTCTAGAGTGGACATTATCTCTCGATCGGCAAGCGACGCCAGCGGTCACCGGCTCCGGGTCGAGGGCGGCAGGCGGCAAGAGCTTGCGCCCGTGGCCTGCGCGGTCGGCACCACGGTTACGGTTCGCGATCTCTTTTTCAACACGCCGGCGCGTCTAAAATTTCTCAAGTCGCCGGCAACCGAGCTGAGCCACATCTGCGATGTCTTTAACCGTCTCGCGCTCGCGCGGCCCGACGTCCACTTCCGCCTACTGCACGACGGCCGCATGCTGGCCGATTATGTTGCGGCGCGGGACTCAGGCGAGCGCCTGCGGCAGGTTTTCGGTCGCGAACTGGCGGAAAAGCTCATCGCATTTTCACTGCGGCGCGACGCTCTCTCGATCAGCGGACACGCGAGTACCGCGCCGCTCTCTTTTCCCAATGCGCGCTATCTACAAACGTTCGTAAACGGGCGCTATGTGCGCGACCGGGTGATCAACCATGCGGTACTGAGCGGCTACGAAACGTTGCTCATGAGGGGGCGGTACCCAGCGGCGGTTCTGTTCCTGGAGCTGCCGGCCGGCGAAGTCGATGTCAACGTCCATCCGGCGAAATACGAAGTCCGTTTCCGGCGGCAGCCGGTCGTGTACGACGCGGTCGTCGCCGCGCTCCGCGAGGCGCTTCGAGCGGGGCCTCGCCGGTCGCGCGCGGAGATCGCCGTCGAGCGGGCTGCGGGGACCGATGCCGTGATGGAACCGTCGCTCCCGTACGGCGCTGCGGCACTTGCCCACCGGCTCCCGGCGGCTTCAGCGCTGACGATGCCGGCGCCGGCGGGCGAAGCCGCAACGATGCAAGCGGCGGCGGCGACGTCGGACGCCGCGGTGACCGGCTTTTTCTCCTCATTGAAGGTTCTCGGACAGATTTTCGGTTGCTATCTCGTCTGCGCTTCGAGCCGGGGGCTCGCGATCATCGATCAGCACGCGGCGCACGAGCGCGTTGTCTTTGAACATCTCAAAGCGCAGCTCGCTCGCGGCGCGGTGCAAAAACAAAGCCTTCTCGTGCCGCAAATCCTCGAGTTGCCCGCGGGCGAGGAAAATTTGCTCGAAGGCCGTCTCGAAAGTTTGGAGCGGTTTGGATTTAGTGTAGAGCCGTTTGGTCCGTCGGGTTACGCCGTCACGGCGGCTCCGGCGCTGCTCCCCGAAGGGGATTATCGAGAGATCGTGCGGCGGATGGTGGCCGAGATTGCCGAAATCGACGGTTCGCACGCCGCGCGCGTGACGCTGGAAGAGCGGCTTGCAACGATCGCGTGCCACGGCGTGATTCGCGCGCATCGGAAACTGGAAGCGGCCGAAATGCAGGCGCTGCTGGAAGCGCTCGACCGCATCGATTTCGCCACCCAATGCCCGCACGGAAGACCGCTGCTCGTCGAGTTCACCGGCCCCGATCTCGAGAGGCTCTTCAAACGCGTTTAATGCTCGCGCGCCGGGGCGCGCGCTCGGGGGCGCGCCGATGAAGCCCAAGGTCATCGTGATCGCAGGGCCGACCGCGGTCGGCAAGACCGAGGCGGCAGTGGAATTGGCGGAAAAACTCGGCGGCGAGATCATCAACGCCGACGCACAGCAGGTTTATCGCTCTATGGACATCGGAACCGGAAAGCCCGGGCGCGAGGAGCGCCGGCGGGTTCCCCACCACCTTATCGATGTCGTCGAACCCGATCAGGAGTTCAACGCTGCGATCTTTGGCCGCCTCGCCTTGGAGACCGTGCAGGACATCAGCGCGCGCGGCAGGACGCCGATCGTTTGCGGCGGCACCGGGCTCTACATCAAAGCTCTGATCCACGGCTTATTCCGTGGCCCGGAAGCCCATGCGGCGCTCCGCGCGCGCCTCCGCCGCGAACTCGAAGAAGCCGGACTTCACGCGCTGTACGAACGCCTGATCCGCGTCGATCCCGGAGCGGTCTCGCGGATTCACCCGCATGACACTCAGCGGATCGTGCGCGCGCTCGAGGTGTATGAAGCGACGGGCCGGCCGATTGGCGAGTGGCAAGCCGAACACGCCTTCAAAGAGCGTACGGTGCAACCGTTGAAAATCGGCCTCGATCGCGATCGGGCCGAACTCTATGAACGGATCGACCGCCGTTGCGAGCGCATGGTGGAAGCGGGTCTCGTAGAGGAGATCCGGGCGCTCTTAGCCAGGGGCTACCGCCTACAGTCGAAAGCGCTGCGCAGCATCGGCTATCGCCACATCGGGCTCGCGGTCAGCGGGGTCTTGCCGCTCGAAGACGCGATCTCGCTCATGAAACGAGACACACGCCGCCTCGCCAAGCGCCAGCTCACCTGGTTTCGCGCCGACCCGGAGATTCGCTGGTTCCATCCCGAAAAAGACCGGGATGCGTTCAACGCGCTGGCCGCGGCGTTTTTATCTAGATAGCGTTCAAGGTTAGACGTTTTCGTTGAACTTTGAACCGTTTCAACCTCTCCTCTTAATTAGCAGCACGGCAGCGGGTTCTCGATCAGATTGTAGACGTGGTCGAAGGTGACCTCGTTGATGCGCGCCAGGATCTTGAATACGCGCGGCGGCTCGCCCTTGAGGAAAACCATAATCGCGGTTTCCACGGGCGGGCAGCCCGGTTTGACGCACGGCACCTCTTTGATGATGATGGGGGCATCGGGCGGGAACGTCAGGATCGTCTGCACCCAGTACCGGATCTGGTCCAATGTAAAGGGCGACACGTCCTGTTTCCGCCCGAACGGGTCAACGTCGGCCGCCGTCGCGCCGTTGCCGTTCTCGCCGGCGATGCAGAGCTTAAAGCTCTCCGTGATCTTCGTTCCGTCCAAACCGCGCCCGATAAAGACCAAACGATTGAGCCGCTCTTCCCCCGGAGCCCAGGAGCGCCCGGGGCGGCCCTCGAACAACAGATGCACGCCCTGGAAGACGAACTGGTCGGGGTCGTTGCGCAGGTTGAGAATCCCCTTCATGCGCATGATGTTGGCGCCGGACTCAGCGAGCAAGTCACGGAACCATTGGCTCACTTTGAGGCCGTCGAGATCTCCGGGCACGACGATGGACACCGTCGATATATCCTCGGTGTGCTTGTGGCCGGGATCGTGCTCCCGCGCTTTGAGTTCCAGCGTCGCGCTCCGAAGATCGAGCACTTTGTCGATCTCGACGTCGGAATTTTTCGTCTGATAAATCAGCGCCGCGCCGTTGAGGTTCCTGATCTTGTATTCGAGTTCCTCCAGGTCTTCAGGGTTGATGAGGTCGATTTTGTTCAACAACACGAGGTCGGCGAAAGCGATCTGCTCGCGCGCCTCGGGCGAGCGGTCGATCTGCTGCTGGATGTGCTTCGAATCGACCACCGTGACCACGCCGTTCAGCCGGAACAGGCTGCG
>DATMBL010000316.1:0-19678 GCA_035559295.1 Candidatus Eiseniibacteriota bacterium | reverse complement strand
CAAGGCGTCTTGGGTTTGCCGTCGAAACATCCGCTCGAGCGCTCGCGCGGCCCGAGGCTGCGATCGCTGAAACCGCGAACCGAGTTCATCCCGCCGAGGAAGTAGCGCTCGAAGAGCGGCAAGTCCTTTTCGCCGTTGGCGCGCTCCGCCAATCCGAAACCCCAGCCGAGCGAGCCGCCGAGAGCGAGGACGTAAGCCCCGCCCCAGTCCGGGCTCTTGAGCAACGGATAGTACCATTTGCCGCTCAGGTCCGATTTGATGAAGCGGCTATCGCCCCCCAGGCCCGCGAACTTGACCGCCAGATCGGACTTCACGCCCTCGGTCGGATTGAAGAAGTGATCGCGGCTGTCGTACCTCAAACTCGGCGTGATGCCGCTCGTCAGGGATTTACCTTCTTCGTCTTTGATCGACTGGGCTGCGAATTCGTTCACGCTGTCGATCTTCTCATGAGTCAAATCGTACGCCACTCCGCCGCGCAGGTAGTCCCAGAACGTCGGCGGCTGATCGGTGGCGAGTTCGTCGGAGCCCTTCGCCGGTTCGCGCTTGGGCCAACCGAGGAAAGTCAGGTGCTTCAGCGGATAGCTCGTGCTCACGCCGAAGCCGGTCCGGCGTTGGTCGAAGTCGATGAACTCCCGTTCGGTGTTGTAGGCGTCGAGCCCGAGGGACATTTGCGTGTCGCGGTAGTACGGTTCGAGAAAGCTCACGATAAAGTCCTGCCGGCTCGAGCCGATGCTGAAGCTGCCGCTCAGCCGCTGGCCCCGGCCGAACAGGTTTCGCTCCGATACCCCGGCGTTGAACAGGAAGCCGTCGCCGCTGCTGTAGCCCGCGCCCACGGTAAACGTGCCCGTCGGCCCCTCCTTGACGTCGACGAGCAGATCCACGGCGTCGGGCTGCTCGGTTTTCTTGGTCGTGAGTTGCACGTCTTCGAAGTAGCCGGTGCGCTGCAGGGCGTTTCGGCTCTGGGTGATTTTCGTGCCGGAAAACAGCTCCTGTTCGACGGCGCGCAGCTCGCGGCGCACGACCTTGTCGCGGGTCTTGGTGTTCCCCGCGATCAACACTCGATTGAAGTAAACCGGGGGCCCCTTTTTGATCACGAGCGCGACATCGACCTTCTTTTCCTTGGGATCGACGTTCGTCACCGGCTCGATCTCCGCGAAGGCAAAGCCCTTGTTGGAGTACATTTCGGTGAGCGTCTGGATATCGTCGCGCAACCGGCTGCCGCGGAAGATCTGTCCGGTCGTGAGCTTTACCTGCTTCAGCATCTCATGCCCGTCCTGAAGCAGCTCGCCGCCGATTTCGACCTTGCCGACGCGGTACTGCTCTCGCTCGTCGATGCGGATGATGATCTCCAGACCGTCCCGCCCGCGCACGATGATCGGTTCGCTGATCTTGCTTTCGATGTACCCGTGATCGGCGTAATGGATGCCGAGATTGGTGATGTCGTTGGTGAGGATGTCGCGATCGAGCACGCCCCGGTTGGTGAAGAACGACAGCAGGCTCTCCTCCTTGGTCGCCATCAAACTCTTGAGCTCGCTGTCGGAAAACGTCTTGTTGCCTTCGAATGAGATCTTTTGGATCAGCAGCCGGTTGCCCTCGGCGATATCGACATGGACGACGGCCTGGTTGTTCGCTTCGAGCGCAACCGAGTAATCGACCTTGGCGTTGACATAACCCTGATCGTTATAAAGCTTCCGCACCTTTTCGATGCCCTCGGCGACCTTGGCGCGATCCAAAATCGTCCTCGGCGTAATGCCCAACGAGCTCTCGACCTTGTCGCGGCCGATTTGGCTCGCGCCTTCAATCCTCACCTCGCGCACGTACGGCTTCTCCTTGACGACGTAGGTCAACACCCCGTCGGGCGTGAGCTCGGCTTTGACGTCGTCGAAAAAGCCCATGCGAAAGATCGCTTTGACGTCCTGCTCGACGGCCGCCGCGTCAAACGGCTCTCCGGCGCGGCTCTTGATGTGGAGCCGGATGCCGTCGCCCTCGACGCGCAGGTTGCCGGCGATCTTGACCTCTTTGAGCTGGATTTTTTCCTGCGCGCCGGCGCTGGCGCCGTTGATGCAGAAGAAGCCGGGGAAAGCGAGGACGAGGACGAAACGCGCAAGCGAGGGGAGCCGCAGCGAAAAAGATTTCATTATGAATCCCGCATTGGCACGGGGACGACGCAAAACTCCCGATTTTGTAGCAAACTCGCAGGTTTTTGTAAAGTTGTCATCCGATGAACCGCCGCTCAGAATGGAAACAGTTGCCCGTCCCGAAGCTCGGCCTGCCGCCCCATTTTCGCCGCAAACTCGCGATTGTGGGTCGCAACGATCATGGCGATGCCCTTTTTCTCGTTGAGCTGGAACAGGAGCTCCTGCACTTCCTCGCCGATTCTCACGTCGAGAGAGCCCGTGGGCTCATCCGCGAGAATCAGCTTCGGTTCGAGGATCACCGCCCGCGCAACCGCGACGCGCTGCTGCTCGCCGCCGGAAAGCTTTCCGGGCCGATGATCGAGCCGGTCTTTCAACCCGACCGATTCCAGAAGCCCCGCCGCCATCGCCTGAGCCTTCTCTCTTCCGATTCCCTGGATCAACGCCGGCAGCATGACGTTTTCCAGAGCCGAAAAATCGGGCAAGAGGTAATGGAATTGGAACACGAAACCGATCTCGCTGTTGCGAAACCGCGCCAGCGCTCCCTCGTCATCGAGCGGCAGTCGCTTGCCGGCAAAGCATATTTCGCCTCGGGTCGGCCGGTCGAGCGTGCCGAGCAAATGGAGCAGCGTGCTCTTGCCGACCCCGGACTCGCCGACGATCGCCAGCCGTTCACCGGCGTCGAGCTCGAAGCTCAAACCGCGCAGGACCGCGATTTCGCGGCCGCCTTCGACGAACGACTTGTGCAGATCGCGGACCGCGAGGAGCCTACTCATAGCGGATGACTTCGACCGGATCGAGTTTCGCCGCCTGCCGCGCGGGGTAAATGCTCGCGATCAAACAGACCAGAAACGAAGCGACCGCGACCAGCACGAAGTTCTCGACGTACATGCGTACCGGCACGGTTGAGATGAGAAACACGCCGTCGGGAAGCTTGATGAATTCATAGCGGTCGATGAGCACGCAAATCAAATAGCCGAGCAGCACGCCCATGGTCGTGCCGACCAGGCCGATGACGCATCCCTTGAACAGAAAGATCCGCCGGATGCTTTCGCGCGTGGCGCCCATGGACCGGAGAATCGCGATATCTTTTTTCTTCTCCATCACCACCATCACCAGCGTCGAGACGATGTTGAACGCCCCGATCAGGACCATGAGCAAGAGCACGAGGAAGTACACGGTCTTCTCCAGTTGCAACGCGGAGAAGAGATTCGGCCACAGGCGCGTCCAGTCCTCGGTCACGTAGGGAAACCCGAGCCTGCGTTGAAGCGCATCCGCGATCTCGCGCGACCGATTGACGTCATCGACTCTCAGCTCGATATTCGTGACGGCGTCGCCCAGCTCGAAGAATTTTTGCGCGTCGTCCAGCCCCATGAGCACCAGAGTCGAATCGATCTCGCTCATGCCGGTCTTTAAAATCCCGGTGACGACAAAGCGCTTGACCTTGGGGATGACGCCGATGGCGGTGGGCGTTCCGATCGGCGAGACGACTTGCACCGGGCTTCCCGGGAACACTCCGAGTTGGTTCGCCAGCCTCTGCCCAAGAATAATCCCGGGCAACAGCACGCGGCGCCCGTCCACCTCGATCGGGTGCTGTTTGCCGAGACTCGCGAGGCTTCCTTCGTTCAGATAGGAGGCAATATCCACTACGCGGTTGACGCGCTCGGGATCCACCCCGCGCACGACGACGCCCGTCACCCGCGGCCCGGCGGTGAGCATCACCTGGCCGTAGATCGTGGGCGAGGCGGCAATCACGCCCGGCTGGCGGCTTACCTCGGTCAAGAGTTGCTCGTACTCGCGAAGCTGATCGCCCGACTTCACGATCGCGACGTGGGCGTTGATCCCGAGGAGCCGATCGCGCAGCGTCTCTTCGAAGCCGCTCATCACCGCCATCACGACATTGAGCGTCATGACGCCGATCATGACCCCGAGAACCGAGATCAACGTGATCAGGGAAATGAAGGTTTCCCGGCGGCGCGCCCGCAAATACCTCAAGCCGATGAAAAGCTCGTACTTCAACGCTATCCTCTCCCTGCCCAATACCCCAACGAAAGCGGATACTCACCGCGAAGGCCACGAAGAGCACGAAGAAGGAACTGACCTAAAAGAAGGCAAAGGCTAAAGAGCAGACAAATCGCGCCGGTCTGCATCGGCTCGGAGCTCCTTGCTCCGTGCTCCATGCTCTACCTTCGTGTCCTTCGTGCTCTTCGCGGCAACATTGTATTTTCCGTTTAGAGCAGGCGCATCGGACCTTTCGGAAAATGGCATGAGCGGAAACTTGTCCCGTCTACCGCTCCGGCCGGAGCAGCGGAAAGAGAATGACGTCGCGAATCGACGGCGAATCGGTGAACAACATGACCAAGCGGTCAATCCCGATTCCCTCCCCGGCCGCCGGCGGCAGGCCATACTCAAGGGCGCGCACGTAGTCTTCGTCAATTGGATTGGCGGTCTCGTCCCCGCGCAGGCGGGCGGTCATTTGCTCCAAAAACCGCTGCCTTTGATCCGCCGGATCGTTGAGCTCGGAGAACGCGTTGGCGAGCTCCCGACCGCCGATGTAAAGCTCGAAGCGGTCCACCAGCGCCGGATTCGAATCGTTTTTGCGGGCCAGAGGCGAAACCTCCACCGGATAACCCGTCACGATCGTCGGCTGAATCAACTCCGTTTCGGCCGTTTCCTCGAAAATATCGACGAGGAGCTTGCCGTAGGTCGCCGTTCCGTCCACGGCCAAGCCGCGCCGCGCTGCAAACCGGCGGAGCTTCTCCACGCCAGCCAAGTCCTCCGGGGTCGCTCCCGCGTAGAGCGCGACTGCGTCGTTCAGGCTGAGCCGCCGCCACGGCGGCGTCAAGTCGATCGACGCACCGCGGAAACTCAACTGCAGGGAACCGTGGATCTCCCGCGCGATGGTCACGAACAGCTCTTCGGTCAGCGGAATGAGATCCTCAAAAGTGGCGTACGCCTGGTAGAACTCGAGCATGGTAAATTCCGGGTTGTGCCGCACCGATACGCCTTCGTTACGAAAATTTCGATTCAACTCGAAAACGCGCTCCATGCCGCCGACCAAAAGCCGTTTCAAAAAAAGCTCCGGCGCGACTCTCAGATAGAGCTCCATGTCGAGCGCGTTGTGATGGGTTATGAACGGCCGCGCTGCCGCGCCCCCGGGAATCGGCTGCATCATCGGCGTTTCAACCTCGAGAAAATCGCGCTCCTCGAAAAATCGCCGGATCGTCCGAACGATGCGGGCGCGCTTTTCGAACACCTCGCGGACCTCGGCGTTTACCATGAGATCGAGATAGCGTTGCCGATAACGCGCTTCGATATCCTCCAAGCCGTGCCATTTCTCGGGAAGCGGCCGCAGACACTTCACCAACAGTCGCAGGCCGGCGGCTTCGATCGTCAGCTCTCCGGTCTTGGTACGGAAAAGCCGGCCCCACACACCGACGATATCGCCGATATCCAGAAGCTGGAAAAGCGCGAACGCTTCCTGGTCGAGACGGTCTCTGCGCGCGTACACCTGAAGCCGTCCGCGCCGGTCTTGAACATGAAAAAACGCGGCCTTGCCGAAGGACCGAATCGCCATCACCCGCCCGGCGATTTTTACCTCTGCGGCGGCGGCGAGATCGTTGTCGCTGAGAGTGCCGAACTCGGCGTGAACCGCGGCCGTGGCGTGCGACGGCTTGAAGTCGTTCGGATACGCAACGTAGCCGCGCTCGCGCAGGCGCGCGAGCTTCTGGCGGCGCACTTCGATCTGCTCGTTGGTATCTTCGCTGCGGATTTCGGACATGTTGGTATGGTGGACCTTACTGGCCGCCCGCCGCATTTTCAAGGTTCTTGGCCTCAACCTTCCGAATGTAGGCCGAGATTCTCACAGATCGCTTTCAGGGAGTGAGCCTTGTTGAGTGAATAGAAGTGCAACCCCGGAACGCCGAACCTCATCAGCTCTTCGCACTGGCGGGTCGCGTACTCGATCCCCAAGTCGACCGCCCCCTGATCGTCGTTTTCGACGCGGGCCAGTTTGCGCTCGAGAGGCGGAGGAATTTTCGCCCGGCACAGGGCCGTGAAACGCCGCACTTGCGGCACTGAAAGGATCGGCAGCACGCCGGGAACGATCGGCACCGTCACGCCGAGCTTACGAGCGTCTTCGACGAACCGATAATAGTCCTCGTTGTCGAAGAACAGCTGGGTGATCACCACCGCTGCTCCCGCTTCGACTTTCTCCTTCAAATGTTGGAGATCGGATTCGCGGCTCGGGGCGCGCGGGTGCACTTCAGGAAACCCGGCGACGGCGATCGAAAAACCGCCCAACGCCACCGCTTCGCGCACCAACTCCACCGCATGGTGATAGCCGTCGGGATGCGGCTTCCAATCGCTCATGCCCTGCGGCGGGTCGCCGCCGAGCGCGAGCAGGTTTTCGATTCCTTTCTCTTTGAGCTTTCTGAGAATCGATCTAGCGTCCTCTTTCGACTGCCCGACAACGGTCAGATGGCACATCACCTCGAGGCCGCACTCGCGACGGATCCGCTCGACCAGCTCGACCGTCTTGTCGCGCGTGCTACCGCCGGCTCCGTAGGTCACGGAGCAAAAGGCCGGTTTGAGTTTTTTGATGATCTCGATTTCGCGAAACAGGCTCTCTTCGCCTTTTTCGGTCTTGGGCGGGAAAAATTCAACCGAGAGCGTCAATCCGGGCTGCGCATAAAGGTCGGCTAACTTCACTCGAGCCAATCCCTGCTGAGCATCATCGGCGCTTGATCTACGAATAACACAACGCCGGGCGCGGGTACAACGCTTGACCGCCCCTCATCCGCGCCGCGCGCGCTCGCGCGCCTTTGCCGGGTCGCATTGAGAATCGCCCTGCCCGGTGATCAGAGATCGCAGGGCATCGGTGTGGCGCAGCCAGGCTTGCTGCACCGCCTCGGGGACCCGATGCCTTTCGAGCGTCTCCTTCAAGATCTGCCGCCGGCGCGCGAAATGCCCTCCCATGATCGGGTGTTTAGCATGTGCCACATCGAGCGGCCGCCCGCGGTACTCGGTACCGGCTCCGAGGAGATGCGCGGTCAGCTGGTACTCCATCTCTTTAATCCGCTCCTTGCTCGCATGCCGGAAGAAAAACCCGATCATGCGATCCTCGAAGACGCGATCGATGAAGTCGTCGATGATCCTTCTGAGAGCGGCTTCGCCGCCCAACTGTTCGAAATGCGTCGGTTGCCTGTCGTCCGGTTGGTCAATCACTTGCGACAACCTCTCGAGTGTTCGTCTGTACCGGTGTTCCGAAGGGCGAAGCTGAAAGCCGCAGGCACGGGAGCGTTCCGGTTCAATGACGTGTCGGGTGCCCCGTACAAAGGCCTGCCGATTTTACGTTGTTTGTTTCAGCGCCGACGCTTGAAGGCCTCCTCGAGACACTGGCCCGTTGACTGCGGCTGGGAAGCCTCGCTCCTGAGGAACTGAAGGAACCCGGTTCGTTCATGTACGCGGGCGACTACACCATGCCGAGCTGCAACCTGGCGGCCTCCGACATCTTACTCGGATCCCACGGCGGATCCCACACCAGATCGATCTTGACATCGGTGACATGCGGCAGCGCCCTGACTTTGCTTTCGACTTCCGCAGGCAACGATTGTACCGCCGGACAGTGGGGAGAGGTGAGCGTCATTTGGATCGTCACGGCGCCGGTGTCATCGACCTGAACCGCGTACACGAGCCCCAGGTCATAAATATTGACGGGAATCTCGGGATCGAAACAGGTCCGCAGCGCTTCGATAATCTCGGCCTCCATGACAACCTGATTCATGCCCGCTCCTTTTGATCTCTACTCGATTCCCAGCCGTTGTTTCGCGGCGCGCGAAATCATGCTCTGATTCCAGGGAGGGTCCCACACGAGTTCGACTTCGACCGCGCGCATCCCGGGCAGCGACCGCAGTTTGTTCTCGATGTCGCGCTTGAGAAACTGCCCCATGCCGCAACCTTGGGCGGTTAACGTGAAGCGCACGTTCGCCTTGTAGCCGCCGTCGCAGGGAGCGACATCACAGCTGTAGACCAGCCCCAGATCGACGATATTGACCGGAATCTCCGGATCGAAGCAGGTGCGCAGTTGGGCCCAAACCCGGTCCGTAAAATCACCGGCAAGCGACTCGGTCCCGACCTCGGCTTCGCTGCCGGCGGGCTCGTTCATGCCGATGGCGTCGCCGTCGGCGGCTTCTACTCGGGCAACGTAGCCCCGATCGGTCATAACCGTATAGCTTCCGCCGAGAGCCTGCCGGAGCCAGACGCGGCTGCCCGCCGGCAGAACGATCCTCTCGCCGCTCGGAATCAACACGGCCTCGCACTCGCGTTTGACGACCATCGGCTCCTCCGTATCCATCGCTCCTCCTTGCTCACTCGGTGGAAGCCACCTCGCCGCTGCCTTCGAGCGCGGCCTTGAGCGTATGCCAGGCCAGGCTTGCGCATTTCACGCGCGCCGGGAACTTGCAGACTCCCGAAAGAATCGCCAGCTTTCCGAGCTTTTCGTGTTCCGCGCCGTTCGCTTCGCCGGTCAACATCCGGTGTACCTGCTCGAACAGCGCCCGCGCCTCGGGTTCGGTTTTCCCTTTGAGCTCCCCGGTCATCAAAGATGCCGAGGCCTTCGAGATCGCGCAGCCCGAGCCTTGAAAGCCGATGTCCCGGATCCTGCCGTCTTCGACCTGGACATAGATCTGGACTTCGTCGCCGCAAAGCGGGTTGTACCCTTTGGCCGTGCGATTCGCGCCTTCGAGCGCGCGGTAATTGCGCGGGCTCCGATTATGGTCGAGAATGACTTGCTGGTACAGCTCGTCGAGGTCCGACATCAGCCAAACACCTTCAAAACCCGGTGCAGAGCTCGAGCGAGGGCATCGACCTCCTCCCGGGTGTTGTAGAAAGCAAACGAAGCGCGCGCTGTCGCCGGTACGCCAAACCGCTGCATGACGGGCATGGCGCAGTGATGGCCCGTCCGGATCGCGATCCCTTCCTGGTCCAGGATCGTGCCCACGTCGTGCGCGTGCACGTGATCGAACGCGAAAGAGATCACGCCGGCCTTCTCGCGCGCCGTGCCGATGATTCGCAGCCCCGGAATCTCGCGCAACGTCGCCGTCGCGTACGCCAAAAGGTCGCGCTCGTGCCGCTCGACTTCGCGCCAATCCAGGCGCTCCAAATAGTCCAGCGCCGCGCCCAAACCGATACCGCCGGCGATATGCGGCGTTCCGGCCTCGAATTTGTACGGCAAGACGTTGTAATGCGTCTTTTCGAACGTCACGACGCTGATCATGTCGCCGCCCCCCTGGTAAGGAGGCATCGACTCGAGCAACTCGGCACGCCCGTAGAGCACGCCGATTCCTGTCGGACCGAACAGTTTATGGCCGGAAAAGGCGTAAAAATCGCAGCCGAGATCCTGGACGTCCACTCTCAGGTGCGGCACGGCCTGCGCCCCGTCCAATAAAACCCGAGCGCCAGCCTCGTGCGCGAGCCGAACGACCTCCTTCACCGGCACCACGGTGCCCAGAGCGTTCGACACGTGGACGATCGAGACCAGCTTGGTCTTGGCGTTCAGCAGGCGGCGGTACTCGTCCAGAACGATCTCGCCGTCATGGTTGATCGGCACGACGCGTAGTTTCGCGCCGATCTGATCGCACAACAACTGCCACGGCACGATGTTGGAGTGATGCTCCATCGCCGAAACGACGATTTCGTCGCCGGCTTGGAGAAACGCCCGTCCATAGCTCTGGCTCACCAGATTGATCGCTTCGGTCGTGCCCCGGACAAAGACGATTTCTCTCGTGCTCGGCGCGTTGATGAACCTCCGGACCTTGTCCCGCGCCGACTCGTACGCCTCGGTCGCACGTTCGCTCAAGAAGTGAACGCCCCGATGAATATTGGAATTTTCTTCGGCGTAATAGCGCGCGAGCGCGTCGATCACGATCCGCGGTTTCTGACTCGTCGCGCCGTTGTCCAGGTACACGAGCGGTTTCCCGCGCACTTTGACGTGCAGCAGAGGAAAGTCACGCCGCACGCTGTGCACGTCGAAGCCTGCCGGGGCGCAAGCGGGCGATTGCTCGCGAGCTGCCTTGGTGAGAATCGTGCTCATCGAACTGCTCTAATAAGTTTCGCGGCTTGCGCCAATTGGTTCCGACGGTAATGTCGGAAAAGCTGAACTTTCTTCGCGCCAAGCGCGCCGAGATCGGGAGGTCGGGAGTATTGGAGTAATGGATTTGCGGAGTCGTGGGGCCCAATAGTCCACTCCAAAACTCCAAGGATCCAGCCCTTGGCGCCGTTTGCGAGATCTCCCGCTTACTTTCTCCCGGTCTACCCGCGCCGTGCTCATCGGCTCCCTCCAAATTTCGTCAACAGATAATCATCGAGCCGCTCGCGCAGCGCGGCGATTTTCATTCGGCCGACGACCTCGCTTGCGAACGCGTAGCTCAAGACGCTCCGCGCGGACTCGACATCGAGTCCGCGCGAGCGCAGGTAGAAAAGCGCGTCCCGATCCGCCTGCCCGATCGTCGAGCCGTGACTGCACTTCACGTCATCGGCGTGGATTTCCAACTGCGGTTTCGTGTGGACGATCGCCTCCCCGGAAAGGAGAAGGTTCTTATTGGTCTGCCGCGCGTCGGTTTTCTGCGCCGCCTTGTGCACGGTGATGCGGCCGTTGAACACCGCGCGGCCCTTGCCGGAGAGGATACCTTTGTACAGTTCGAAGCTCGACGCGTGCGGCGCGATATGGTCGATCGCCGTCTGGTTGTCGACGTGCTCCTCGTCCTGCGCCAGATAGAGCCCGTTGAGCGTGCACTCGCCGCCCTCGCCCACAAGCGCCGCGCGAACATCGTTCCGCACCAGGGATCCCGAGAGCGAAACGCCGTGCGCCGTGAAATTCGAATGACGGCCCACGCGCGCCGCGACCACGCCGACGTGCGCGCCCCCCCGGCCCTCCCGCTGGATCCTATAGTGATCGATCTGCGCTTGATCCTGGCCCACGATCTCGGTTACCGCGTTCTCGAAGTACTTGTTTTCGCTCGCGCCCACATATACCTCGACGATGCGCGCCGAGCTGTTTTCCTCAAAGACAAAAAGATTTCGCGGGTAGGCTACCACCGGCCGCGCCGGAGCGCCGGCGACGAAGATCACGTACAGAGGCTCCTCGAGTGCTTCTCCGCGACGAACCCAAACCAATGCCCCGTCTCTGGCGAACGCCGTGTTCAGAGCCGCAAACCCGTGGAGGCGCGGCGCGATGCGCCCGAGGTGCCGCTCAACGACCCCTTGATCATCGCGCTCCAAAGCGCGGGCCAAACTTCCGGCCGTTATGCCCGCCGGGAGATTCTGTGACGAGAGCTCCGGCGAAAATGCGCCGTTGACAAACACCAGCCGGTTTGTGGACGATTCTGCGAAGCCACGGGCGAAAATCTCCGCCGCAGGCGGCAGCGGCAGCGCACGGCCGTTGGCCGTTTCGAACGGAACGGAAACGATCGGCTCGACGCTGGTGTATTTCCAGTCCTCGTTCTTGGTCGTCGGAAACCCCAGCCGATCGAATTCATCGATCGCCGTTTGGCGCAGGTCGGCGAGCCAAGCGGGCGCGTCGGCTGCCCCGTTTCGCTGAAGCCGGCTGAATGCCGAAAGGTAATGCTCTTTTCTCTCCGCGGCTTCCATCTCGTCGCTTGCTACACCATCGCAGATCTCAGATTGCAAATCCCATAACCCAGTGCCGCTTACAGTGCGGCCGCGTGCTCCTTGACCCAGTCGTAGCCCTTGGCCTCCAGCTCGAGCGCCAGCTCCTTCGTGCCGGACTTCACAATCCGGCCGTCGTACAGAACGTGCAGAAAATCCGGGACCACATAGTTGAGCAACCGCTGATAGTGCGTAATCACCATCATGGCGCGGTCGCTGCGCCGCAGCGCGTTGATGCCGCCGGCGACGATGCGTAGCGCGTCGATATCCAACCCGGAATCCGTTTCATCCAAGATCGCCAGCCGGGGATCGAGCACGGCCATTTGCAAAATCTCATTCCGCTTCTTCTCGCCGCCGGAAAAACCTTCGTTGAGCGGGCGGTTGATCAAGCTTTGATCCATGTCTACGAGCTTCATCTTTTCCTTGATCAAAGCGAGGAACTCCATCGCATCGAGTTCCTCGAGGCCGCGCTGCTTGCGGATCGCGTTCAGCGCCGCTTTGAGAAAATAGGCCGTGCTCACGCCCGGGATTTCCACGGGATACTGAAACGCCAAAAACACCCCCTCGCGGGCGCGCTCCTCGGGACTCATCGCCAGCAAATTCGCGCCGTTGTAAAGCACCTCGCCATCGATCACCTCGTAGTTTTCCCGCCCTGCCAGGACGTGAGCGAGCGTGCTCTTGCCGGACCCGTTCGGCCCCATGATCGCGTGGACCTCGCCGGCGCCGATGCTCATGTCGATGCCCCGCAAAATGATGTTGTCCCCGCCTTTGACCCAAAGATTTTTGATTTCGAGCATCGTATTTTTCCTGTCCTTCACGGCTTCCTGTTTAGCTCTTGCTGCCGGCGGCTCACCGCTTACTGTTCACTGTCATCCGGACTACGCTCCGCTTACGCGCTGCACTGCCGGCTGCGCCAGCCTGATACGAAGTCCCTGCCGGTCCGCGATATCGTGGATCGACACCTGCGCAAGGAAGTTGGCCAGCACGATCTGGGCTTCTTCCCAGACCGACCTTTGCGAGCACACGGGACAGTAGCTGCAGTACTCAACGCCCTTCTCGAGGCACTCCATTAATACCAGGGGCCGCTCGACCGCTTCGTAGACATCTTTGATTGTGATGCTGCTCGACGGTTTGGCCAAGGTAAACCCGCCTTTGGAGCCGACGTGAGATCGAACAAGCCCGCCGGCGACCAGGTCCTTCATGATCTTGGAAAGATAAAACGGCGGAATATCTTGATTCTTTTCAATATCGGCCCGGCTGATGATCTTACCCGCCGGCTGCCCCGCAAGGTAGGAGAGCGCCCGCACGGCATAATCGACACGCCGGCCTACGTTCATGAGCGAACTCCGCTCGGATTTCGCAGCCGATCGTTTCATCGAACCTACTGAAATATAGACCCCTTAGGTCTGTATTGTCAAGGTAACCGCGTTAGCGATCGATTGCTCGAACAGTTCAAGCCGTTCAACCGCTTCCAGCTGTTCAAGCCGCCGGTGAACGAATGCTTTACCGTTTGAACCGAGCGCAGCGCTTTGAACGGCCCTAGCGCTGTGCTAAGGAAAACTCATGTCGATTCTGAAAGTTGCGCGGCTGGGTCATCCGGTTTTGCGTCGCGTCACGCAACGGCTTTCGCTCGAGGAGCTCCGGGGCTCGGAAACTCAGAAGCTTATCGATGACATGATCGAGACGATGAAAGAATACGACGGCGTGGGGCTTGCGGCGGATCAGGTTCACGAATCGAAACAGATCGCGGTCTTGGAAGTCGCCAACAACCCGCGTTACCCCGAAAAGTCCCATGTCCCCCTGACGATTCTCGTCAATCCCGATGTGAAGCCGCTGAGCGGTGAGGTGGAGGAAGACTGGGAAGGCTGCCTCAGCATTCCGGATCTGCGGGGAAAGGTGCCGCGCTATAAGCAGATCGAGGTTCGGGCATGGGATCGCCACGGTCGCGAGATGCACTTTACCGCGGTCGATTTTCACGCCCGAGTGATCCAGCATGAGTGGGACCATTTGAACGGCAAGGTTTATCTCGACCGCATGCGCGAGTTCTCCACGCTCTGCTTTCTCGCCGAGTTCGCGCGCTACTGGATCAAGCAATAACGTTCGTTGTGTTCACCCGGAGGAAGGGCTAGAGTCGGCCCATGGATTTTCCCTATTTGCACCGTTCGATCGATCGGCTCATTGGCGGCGTGACCCCGCGCATTGGACGGGTTCTCGACCGCGCCCTCTCCGGCGCGGAGATCACGGTCGATGAAGCGACCGATCTGTTCGAAGCCGGGGGCGCCGACCTCCCGGCGATGCTTGCCGCAGCGGACTACCTCCGCGCCGAAACCGTGGGCAACGTCGTGACTTACGTCGTCAATCGCAACATCAACTTCACGAACGTGTGCGTCAAGGCTTGCGGTTTTTGCGCCTTTAGCCGGGGTCACTTGGCGGAGCAAGGCTATTTCCTTCCGCTGGATGAGGTCATCCGACGGGCGCGCGAGGCTTACGAACTTGGTGCAACCGAAGTGTGCGTCCAGGCCGGTCTCGCGCCAGGTATGGACGGCTGGTATTACGTCGATCTTTGCCGCGCCCTCAAACGGGAGGTGCCCGAGCTCCACATTCACGGCTTTTCGCCCGAGGAGGTGCTCTACGGCTCGACGCTGACCGGCGTAACCGTACGCGACTATCTGAGCGCCTTGAAAGAAGCCGGTGTCGGCAGTCTACCCGGCACCTCCGCCGAGGTGCTCGTTGACGAGGTTCGACAGCGAATATCCCCGGGGCGAATCGGCGTTACCCAATGGATCGACCTGATCGAAACCGCCCACCAGCTCGGCATACCGACCACTTCCACGATCATGTATGGCCATATCGAAACCTCGCGTCAGAAGGCGATTCACCTGGATCTATTAAGGAACCTTCAAAAACGCACGGGCGGTATCACCGAATTCGTGCCGCTCAGCTTCGTTTACGAAGAGGCGCCCATGTATCACCGCAAACGGCTGCCGGGCCTGCGCGCGGGCCCGACGGGCGCCGAAGTCATGAAGATGTACGCCGTCGCGCGTCTCATGCTCAACCGCTCGATTCCCAATCTGCAGGTCTCCTGGGTCAAGGAAGGTCCCAGATTGTCGCAGATCGCGCTCGCGGCAGGTGCCAACGATTTCGGCGGCACGCTGATCAACGAAAGCATTTCCACCGCTGCGGGCGCGACCCACGGACAGCTCATGAAGCCGGCTCAATTCCGCTCTCTGATTCGAGAGATGGGCCGAGTGCCGGCCGAACGCTCAACGACCTACGACAGAATCAACATTTTCGAGGCGGAAAACGAGCCGCCGGCCGAAGCCCTCGACCTCGTCGACGATCCCGCGGAAAGATTCGGCTCCTATGACAAGCTCATCCGCTTGAAAGATTACCGGTTCAGAGACTTCTACCAAGGGCAGAAGGCGCGCAAGGACTAATCGCCAGAAGACCGTTCGATCCGTTCAACGCTTCGCCTGGTTCAACTGCTCCCCTCGTTCAAGCCCCCCGGCTCGCGGGGGAGCATGAACAAGAGGGTCTGATCGCCTTGAACACTTGAACTGTTGAACGTTGCGTCATGGAGGGTAACCCGGAAGACTTCGAGGCGATCGGCAACCGGCTCGGCTTCACTGTGGCCGAAGAGAACGGTCGCATTCTGAAGCTTGCGTGGCGCGGGCCTCGCTTCCCCGCCTTCCTGTGCCTCGGCATCGCCACCGGCCTCATCCTGATTTCGGTTCCGATCGTCGAGGCGATCCGGCTACGCGGTTTTACCGGTCCCGCCGGCTCGCTGTGGTATTTTCCGGTGATGAACGCCGTCCTGTTCGTGATCTCGCTCTATCTGATTTCAATGCGACGGCTTCTGCTGCTCGATAGCGGAGCGCGCCGGGTGACACTCGTGAGGAGCAGTCTGTTTCGCAAGCGACGGCTCGTCGCGGCTTTTGACGAAATTCGCCGCGTCGTGATCGGCATCGATCGGGTGTACAGTGGTTTCGCCGTCGCCGGCTCCTCTGCGGCCGAGCGCTTTCCCGTGCCGTCGCTTCGTCTCGAGCTCGTCGATGGACGCACGGTGCTCATCGACCGCGGCGGTCTCCGACGCCTCAAATCGCTGGCCGAGAAATTATCGGCGAGACTGGAAAGGCCGCTAAAAATCGAGCCCGCGCTTTCTCAGCCCTGAGCGGGGACTGCGTTGCGATAGAGCGCTTGATGCAGCTGTGCGACGGCTTTTTTCACGCCTTCGGCGAGGAGTTGCTCTGCGGTTAGCCAGCGAATGCCGCGCTCCTTGATATCGCCGATCGCGAAAATGTTCTCGCTCAGAGCCTTTTGCGTCTCGTCAAAGCGGGCCGACCAGATGATATCGCCCCGGCGCACGTCGACGAGATCGAGCACGAAGGCAACCGAGGCCGGGCTTTTCGCGCCCCACTGCTCCCCGACGCGTTCGCGGTAGCGCAGCACCCGGCCGACGATCACGGCATCGGCGTAGACCGACTCGCCGAGTTTTCGGATCCGCGCGGCTTCCGTCGCGACCGAAACCGTTTGTGCGACCTCTCGAATTTCGCTTTCGGAAACGATTTGCCAATTCGGGAGAGGCGCCATCGACGCGTACACGAAACGCGCCAGGAGCGCCGGAGTGTCGTGATCGGCGGCCTTGGTTTCCGGCGCGGCACCAAGCGCGGTTTTTTTCTGTTCCGCGGCCGGCGGCGGCAGGACAGCGATTCGTCTGACCTTGCGCTGCGTCAGGTCGGTGGAGTGGCGGGTTTGAATATTGCCGGGGCCGAAGGTGCACGCGGCCAGCAGCGCCATTCCGGTGAGAAAAAACTTCCAGATCATTTTGTCGCCACAAGATACCAGAAGCTCCGAATCCTCTCAATCGAATGAACCGGTTACCAAACGAAAACGTACCCTGGCGTGCCGCAACCGACCGAAAAAGAGTAGGAGCTCTCGCGCAAAGCGGCAAAGCCGCCAAGATAAAACGCAAGATCCCGGTCGCGCCGATGGCGCGAATTTTTCTTTCCTTTCGCGACTTTGGCGTCCTTGGCCCGAGAATTCTTAAGCCGAGTAGTTAATCGCTAATCCGCGAGGACTTTGATGCTCAGCTCGCGCAGTTGCTTCGGTTCGACGGCCGAAGGCGCATCGGTCAACAGGCAGACCGCGCGCTGGCTCTTGGGAAAGGCGATGACGTCCCGCAGGGACTTTGCACCGCTCAACAGCATCGCCAGCCGGTCGATGCCGAACGCGATGCCGCCGTGCGGCGGCGCGCCAAAGCTCAGCGCATCGAGGAAAAACCCGAACTTCGCGGCGGCTTCCTGTTCTCCAACACCCATCCAGCGAAGGATCTTCTTCTGCAATTCAAGTTGATGAATACGGATGCTGCCGCCGCCGACTTCCACTCCGTTGAGCGCGAGATCGTACGCCTTCGATCGAACTTTGAGCGGCTCGCTCTCGAGCAGCGGCAGGTCTTCGTCTTTCGGCGCCGTAAACGGGTGGTGCAACGCCGAGTAGCGCTTTTCATCCGGATCGTACTCGACGAGCGGAAAATCGGTCACCCAGACGAGCGCGTAGCGGTCTTCGGGGATGAGTCCCAATTTCTCCGCCAGGTAAAGCCTGAGGTTTCCGAGAACGTCGTGGACGACATTTTCGGCATCGGCTGAAAAAAGGATCACGTCGCCGGTTTCGGCGCCGGCGATCGTTTCGATCGCGCGCTGCTCCGGTTCTGCTACAAACTTGGCGATCGGCGACTGCCAACCTTCGGCCGTAATCTTCGTCCAGGCGATGCCCTTGCCGCCATAGGTGGCCGCGTAAGGGGTTAGGTCGTCCAAGTCCTTGCGCGACAGCTCGCGCCCGCGCGGCACGCGGATGCCTTTGACGGCGCCGCCCTGCTCGATCGGCGCCGCGAAAATTCTCGCCTGGGAGCTCCGCAGAGCGGGCGTGAAGTCGCAGAGTTCCAGGCCGAAGCGCGTGTCCGGCTTATCGGACCCATAGCGGTTCATCGCCTGATCCCAGGTCAAACGCGGAAACGGCGCCCGTACCTCGATCCCTTTCAGCTCCTTGAACAGGAGCACCATCAATCCCTCGACGACTCCAATGACGTCGTCCGGCTGCACAAACGACATCTCCATGTCGAGTTGGGTGAACTCGGGCTGCCGGTCGGCCCGAAGGTCCTCGTCCCGGAAACATTTGACGATCTGAAAATACCGGTCCAGGCCGCCGACCATGAGAATCTGCTTGAACAGCTGCGGCGACTGCGGCAGCGCGTAGAATTTACCGGGGTAAATCCGGCTCGGCACGAGATAGTCACGCGCGCCTTCGGGCGTGCTTTTGGTAAGCACCGGGGTTTCGACTTCGACGAATCCCAGACCGTGGAGGTAGTCTCGAATGTGCTTGGTCATGCGGTAGCGCAGCAGCAACGGCGCCAAGCTCTGCGGCCGGCGGAGATCAAGGTACCGATACTTGAGACGGGTATTCTCGCTCGCCTCGGTTTCATCGTCGATCGTAAACGGCGGCGCTTGGGATGCGCTCAGAAGCTTGATTTCCCGCGCGCGCAGCTCTACCGCGCCGGTTGCAAGCTCCGGATTGAGTGTTTCCGCCGGGCGCTTCGTCAGCTCGCCCCGGACCGCGATGACGTCTTCGGAACGCAGCTGCTTGGCCTTCTCGTGCGCCGCGGCGCCGACTTCGGGGTTGAAAACGATTTGGCAGATTCCGGTGCGGTCCCGCAGATCGACAAAAATCAGCCCGCCGTGATCGCGCCGGGTATGGACCCATCCGCAGAGCGTGAGTTCGCGGCCCACCGAGTCCAAGCGCGGCTCGCCACAATAGAAGGTCCGTTTCCAGTCGCCCAGTGAATCGCTGAAAACCCGCTCCATCCCGCTAGCGTCTCTCTTTCCTCGAAATCAACTCCGCCTTGAGCCGGTCGAACGGCACTTCGATTTGTTGTTTGGCCGCCATGTCGCGCACCACCACGGCGTTCTTACGCAATTCATCCTCGCCGACGATTACCACCAACCCCGCCTTGAGCTTGTCCGCGCGCCGCATCTGGCTCTTCAGGCTCTTTTCCTCGCCCTCGATCTCCACAACGATCCCGTTCTGCCTCAGCTCGTGGACGACCGGGAACGACCAGGACCGCGCCTGTGGTCCAACCCAGACCAGGTATACGTCGGGCGCTTGCCCGGGACTCGGGCCGCCGACTCCGAGCAACAGGGCCAGGCGCTCGATCCCGGCGGCGAACCCGATGCCCGGAATCAACGGCCCTCCGAGATCTTCGACCAACCCGTCGTAGCGCCCCCCGGCCGCGACCGCGTTCTGCGCACCGAGTTGGTTGCTCGTCCACTCGAACGTCGTGCGGCAATAATAATCGAGGCCCCGCACCATTCTCGGGTTCAGGGCATACGCGATTTCAGCCTGCCGCAACGAAAACTGCACGGCTTCGAAATGGTCGCGGCAAGCGGAACAGAGGGCCTGCAAAATCGACGGCGCCCTCTGGGTCGCGGCGATGCAGCCGGGCTCCTTACAGTCCAGCACCCGCAGCGGGTTGCGCTCCATGCGCCGCCGGCAGTTGGCGCAGAGCGTCGCTTCTTTCGACTTGAGAAACGCCAGCAATTGGTCGCGATACGCCGGCCGGCATTGTACGCATCCAAGCGAGTTGAGCTGCAACGAAACATCCCTGATCCCGGTGGAACGAAAGAAGTCGTGGAGCAGCAGCAGCATCTCGGCATCGATGAACGGGTCGGCGCGGCCCAGCGCTTCGGCGCCGATCTGATGGAACTGCCGCAACCGCCCCTTTTGCGGTCGCTCGCGCCTGAACATCGGACCCATGTAGTAGAGCTTGCGCGCCGGCTCGATTTTGTACATTTCCGACTCGATATAGGCGCGCACCACGCCGGCGG
>DATMBL010000315.1:0-10467 GCA_035559295.1 Candidatus Eiseniibacteriota bacterium | reverse complement strand
TATCCCGGGCCAAAAGGCCCCTAAAGACCCCTTGTAGACTACAAGGTTGATAGGCCGGATGTGGAAGAGCAGTCAATGCTCGAAGCTAACCGGTACTAATCGGTCGTGCGGCTTGACCATATTTTCTACTGCGACTCATGCACCAAAGCTCCCCCGTATTCAGTCGTGAGAGAATCACGTTCAAAAGGTTCAAAAGTTCAACGTACGATCCCCACCTTTTTGGACCTTGAACTTTGAACCGCGGCGTAGACCGGTTACGCGCGTTTTTGACGGGGGCGGCGTGCTGCGGGCTTACGCCGGGCGGGAGCCGGCTTGCTGCGCGCGGGCGCTCTTTCGAGACTGACCTTTAGGGCTTCCATAATATCGACCACCGGAGTCGGCGCACGGCGCTTCGGCTCCGCGACCTGCGCGGTGATCGTTTCACCCGTCTTGCGCTTCTGCTCGAGCAATCCAAGCACGCGCATCCGATATTTATCCTCAAACCGATCCGGACGAAATTCGCCCGCCGACATCCGCTCGATCAACCCTTCGCCGAGATCGATTTCTTCCTTTCCGACGCGCGCCGACTCCGCTTTTGGAATTTGACCGAAGTCGCGCACCTCATCGGCGTAATACGCCGTGTGCATTACGAGCCCGCCCGCGTGCGGCCGGATTAAGACCAGCTCTTCCTTGCCGCGACTCACCAGTTGCGCGACCGCCACGCGCTTGGTTTTTTCGAGCGCTTTGGCGAGGAGACGATAAGGCTTCTCGCCGCCCTCGGCGGCTTCGAGATAATAGGTGCTTTCGAAGTAAACGGGGTCGACCTTATCGAGCGGGACAAACTGTTTCAGCTCGATTGCCCGGTTCGCCTCCGCCTCGACCGACTCCAATTCACGGTCGGTGAGCTGAACATACTTGCCTTTGGTGATTTCGAACCCGCGCACCAGGTCTTCGCGGCCCACCGCTTCTTCGTCGTAGGGACAGTACCAGCGATTCTGGATGCGATTGCCGCATTTCTTATGGAGCAAGTGAAAGCGAACGGTTTGATCGCGGATTGCGGGATGGACCTTGACCGGGATCGATACCAGGCCGAACGATAACACTCCTGAACGGATCGGCATACTGATACCGTATCAAAAGTAGCCGCCCAGCGATACAGGGGTTCCGAGCCTTACGGACAAGGAGCCGAGTGGGTAAAAACGCGAAATCCGCCTTCGTCCCGAAGGGCGAAAACATGAGGGCGCCGCCCCTCGAACGTGAACCCCCCTTCCGGTCGCGGTATAGGCTTGGCCGGTGGCAAGGCCGGAGTTATGGAGTTAATCTGCAAAGCAGGAGTTCTCCGGAGACCGATAAAGCGGTCGCCGGATATTTTCCACCAATGAAACATGAGAGAACGGTCTACAGTGGCGATTGTATTTGATTCGAAACAAAAAACGGCAAAGCGTGAACTTGCGGCTATGATCGGCGCTTCCTAAGGCGTGCGCGGCTTATTCGGCTGGCACAATCGTTGCGTTTTGTCGGCAATGCAAACCGACCTGGTTGAGGATACCGGTCGGGCAACCGAATCGTAGAGAGAACGGGACCGGATCATGATGAATTTCAAACGGCAGGGAATGCGTTGCAGGGCGAAACGGGTCATCCGAAGTCCCGGCGGACTCATTCCGGCGCACAGTGAAGGAAAGATCGCTCACGAAATCGAAAATCTGGGCCGACGGCTGATTTTGGTTTCATGGGACGCGAACGGATCGACATACGTCTTTGCCGATGAGATTGAAATCCTGAACGGCGACGTGGAAAAAAGCGGCGGGCTGAACGGCGGCTTCGAGCAGTGCGCCTGATACGGTTTCGGTGGGAACGGCATACGGTGAGTTACGGAGAACGGTCCGATGGCTCTGAAGCTCAATCCCGAAAGACTGCGGTGTGTGCTTCTTGCGGATGGATGGCACGAGGTTGCCTCAATCGACGGGCAAAGCACCTTTGGCGCGGATGCCTACGGTGCCAGCTGGAGAGAAACCGCCGGTGACCACCAATTTAAAGTGCTGTGTCCGCTCGATTCGATTATCGCCGTGAAAGACATGCAGCCTAAACGCTCCCGGTTGGGATACCGTGCGGTCCGTCAGGTGCCCGAATCGGCGTCTTTCGCCGCGTGCTGCGCAGGCTTTTCCCGGGCGCGCAGACTGGCCCAAACGGCCACACCGATAAACACCACGATGATCCCGATCGAAACCAGCGGCGGGATCGGCAGCCACTCATCGGCGAGAATCTTTATTGCTGCGAATGCGAGCACGGCGGCAAGTCCGTAGTGTAAGTAGCGGAGCCGCACGATAGTTGCGCTCAAAAACAGATAGAGCGCGCGCAGCCCCAAAACCGCAAAGATATTTGCGCTGTAAACCAGAAAGCGGTTACGGGTGATCGCCAGGGCGGCCGGTACGGAGTCGATGGCAAACATCACATCGCTGGCCTCGATTGCGAGAAGCGCCACAAGGAGCGGAGTCGCGGCGCGACCGCCGTCCTTTCGCTCCACGAACCGTCCATGCTCGATGTCCTCCTTCATCGGTATATGTCGCGACAACCACTTGACCGTTCGGTTTTCTTCCTGAGCCGCGGGATCCTTACGAAACGCCTGCCAGGCGGCGTACAAGAGAACGAGAGCAAAAACGTAGGAAATCCAGTGCCAGCGTTCGATCGCTGCCACGCCGAGAAAAATAAAGACTCCGCGGAAGACGATCGCCCCTAAAATACCCCAAAAGAGAACCTTGTGCTGAAACTTGCTCGGCACGTTGAGGCTTTGAAAGATCACGTAAAACAGGAAGACATTGTCAAGGCTGAGCGCCTTTTCGATGGCATAGGCGGCGTAATACTCGTGGGCGGCTCGCGCGCCCAAGGACGCCCAAACGAACGCTCCAAATATCAATCCCGCGGCGATCCAGATGATGGTCCATGTCAATGTCCTCCTGCGCGACTCGGCCGGCCTGCCTCGATAAGCCCACAGATCGATCGCCAGCATCACAGCAACGACGGTTACAAGAGCGATCCACCACGTTAATGAGATTTGCATTCCCGATCGGCCTGGCTCTATTCGTCACCTGCCCAATCCGCTAGTCTTGTGATCTCCGGCTCGGCAACAGCTCACTTGTCGCGCGCAATCTTCGTGCCATGTTGCCTCTCTTCGGGAGACGACTCTCTGCGGCTCAGTGCCGGAGTTACGGCGCGCAGCACTTGAAAAAAACTGGCCGTCGCTCGGACCATTTGGTATCCTTTTACACCGCAAAGCTATGAACGACGTACTCCGCCTTACCGACGAGTATTACATTCTCGCCACGGCGTCGACCGCCGAAGAGGCGAGGGTTCTAAAGCACGGGGAGAGCTTCGGAGTGTTCGATCGGCATGGAGATATCCAGCAGGTCGGGCTCGGTGAACAGGGGATTTACTACCAGGGCACGCGCTTTCTCTCTCGACTCGTGTTTACGCTCGGCAATCTGGCGCCGTTCCTTCTCAGCTCGACAATCAAAGAAGACAACGTGCTGCTTTCGGTAGATCTCACGAACCCGGACATTTACTTGGACGGCGTGATCGCTCTACCGCGCGGCGACTTGCATATTTCACGATCGAAGTTCTTGTGGAACGCCGTCTGCTACGAGCGCCTGAGCTTCGTCAACTACGGTCTGCAGCCGGTTGAACTAACGTTTTCGATTCAGTTCGATGCCGATTTCATCGACATCTTCGAAGTGCGCGGCGTGAAACGCAACAAACGCGGCGTACGCCTCCAAGCCGAAATCCAAACCGATGCCGTGACCCTGGCCTATAAGGGCCTGGACGGTGTCAGGCGGCAGACTCGCATCGACTTTCATCCCGCTCCCGAAAAGCTCGGCGGCGAGGAAGCCTCGTACAGAAAAATCCTGGCGCCAAAAGAGCAGGAAGTTTTTTCGATCCGATACGCCTTCAGCGTCGGTGACTCATCGTTGGCTCAAGACGTGGCTCCCGAAGAGGCGCTGCACCAAACGGCGCAAGCGATCAGGAAACGCAAAGCGGAAGAGTGCCGGATTTTCACATCGAACGATGAGTTCAACGGGTGGTTGAACCGCTCCTCGGCGGATTTGCACATGATGTTCACCGAGACCGAGTACGGTCTCTACCCCTATGCCGGAGTCCCTTGGTTTAACACCGCGTTCGGGCGCGATGGCATCATCACAGCGCTGGAGTTCCTTTGGATCAATCCGCGCGTGGCAAAGGGAGTGCTGGGCTATCTCGCGGCGACGCAGGCGACCGAGACGATCCCGGAAAAGGACGCCGAACCCGGGAAAATCCTCCATGAAGTCCGAACCGGCGAGATGGCGGCCTTGGGGGAGATCCCGTTCGCGCGCTATTACGGCAGCACGGATGCAACGCCGCTCTTTGTCATGCTGGCGGGCGCGTACCACGAACGGACGGGCGATTTGGAGTTCATCAAGTCGATCTGGCCTCAAATTAAACTCGCGCTCAAGTGGCTCGACACCTACGGCGATCCCGACGGGGACGGGTTCGTCGAATCCTGCCGCCGGTCGACCCGCGGGCTGGCGCAGCAGGGTTGGAAGGACTCATGGGATTCGTTGTCGCACGAGGACGGCTCGTTGCCGCAGGGGCCGGTTGCTTTGTGTGAAGTCCAGGGATACGCGTATGCCGCCCGGCGCGAAGCGGCGCGGCTGGCGTTTAGTCTGGCGGAGTTCGCGCTGGCGCGCGATCTGGTGGACAAAGCCGAGTCCCTCAAGAAACGCTTTAATGAAGCTTTTTGGTCGGAAAAAATTTCCACCTATGCCATGGCTCTTGACGAAGCAAAGCGGCCTTGCCGCATCAGGGCCTCGAACGCCGGCCACTGCCTTTTCACCGGCATCGCCTCCGAGGAGTACGCTGCCCGCGTTGCACAGACGCTCCTGAGCGATGAGTCGTTTTCGGGCTGGGGCATCCGAACACTGGCGACTTCGGAGGTGCGGTACAATCCGATGTCGTACCACAACGGTTCGGTCTGGCCGCACGACAACGCGATCATTGCCGCCGGGCTGGCGCGTTACGGCATGAAGGAGGCGGCCAATAAAGTCCTGACGGCGCTGTTCGACGCGAGTTTGTTCCTCGAGTTGCGGCGCATGCCGGAGCTCTTCTGTGGATTTCCCCGCCGGGACGGGGAAGGTCCGACGTTATATCCGGTCGCCTGCGCGCCGCAAGCCTGGGCCGCAGGTGCGGTGTTTTTGCTGTTGCAGAGCTGCTTGGGTCTGTCGATCGACGCAACCGAATCGAAGGTGTCGTTCACCTCGCCGCTCCTGCCTGCGTTCATGGAGAAAGTCCAGATCAAGAATCTCCGGGTGGGTTCGGCCTCGCTCGACCTCGTCGTCGATCGCTCGTTTCACGGCATCGGAGTGGAACGCCGCCGCGGCGACGTCAATATCGTCATTCGCTAACGGACTGCCAATCGACTTCGGAAGATTCACCTGATAAACGGCAGGGCGTAGCCGACCGAGGATCTAGCCACAAAGAACACAAAGGGCGCGCAGGTTAATAATCTCGAAGCTTACTTTCCCAATCGCGCCTCTCCCGTTAGAAGAGCGCCGGGACGGGATACTCTGGGCTTCTCGCTTTTTTGCCGTTCCTTCACTTGTCGCTGGCTGATAAGCCGCTCGTAAACTTCGAGGTAGTCGCGGGCCATGCGTGGAGCGGTGAAGCGTTCCTCAAAAATCTTCCTGCACCTCGCGCGATCGAAATGTCTTGCTTTTTCCACTGCGGCCGCCGCGGCGTCGACGGTATCGACGACAAACCCGGTCTGCCCCTCGACAACCAACTCCGGCACGGAACCGTGAGGGTAAGCAATCACGGGAGTCCCGCACGCCATGGCTTCTATGAGCACCAAGCCGAACGGCTCAGGCCAATCGATTGGAAACAGCAAAGCGCGGGCGTCGCCGAGAAATTCTTGTTTACCCTGGTCGTTGATCTCGCCTATGCATTCCACGTCCGGATCATCGAGCAACGGCCGGATCCGCTTGTCCACGTACTTGCGGTCCGCTCTGTCGATCTTTGCGGCGATCCTAAGCTTCATGCCCGCAGTCTTTGCGATCTCGATGGCGCGATCGACCCGTTTCTCTGGGGATATGCGCCCCAGGAACGCCAGGTAGTCTCCCGCTCCGTCGCTCGCCTGATAAAGCTCCACGGGCAAACCGTGGTAAACCGTGCCTTGCCAATTGATCCAGCTAAGCGGCTGGCGCTGGGCCAAAGAGATGGAAACGAAAGGCAGACCCCCAAACCTCTGAAATAGCGGCACCAGGTCGGGAATGTCGAGCCTACCGTGCAGTGTCGTAACGTGGGCGGTCGTCGTTCTGCGTGCCAGCGGCAGGTGAAGGTAGTCTGTGTGGAAGTGAATGATATCGAACCGGGACGCTAGCTCGAAGACCTGCTCGAGGTGGATAAAGTGGTAGGCGAGCGGGTCGGTGATCCGTTCGTCCAGGCGAAGCGCCTGGCGACACGACGCGACCAGACGGGCACGAGTCACCGAGTCGCCGCTGGCGAAGAGCGTCACCTCATGGCCGGCCTTCACCAGCTCTTCAGTCAGGTAAGAAACGACGCGTTCGGTACCGCCGTAGAAACGTGGCGGTACGCTTTCGTAAAGTGGAGCAACCTGAGCGATTTTCATTGCGCTTCATTCCTCCGCGTCCAGCTTGCATTCGGCAACGAAGCGCAACAGAACCGCACCTGTGCCGCGTGGCGCCGGTCCGGCTTTAAGGCGCGTGCCGTGCCGGAAAAGCTTAGAGCCGGCCCATCAAGGCAAGGATAATGATAATGATCAAGATAAGGCCCAGGACGCCGCTCGGACCGTAGCCCCAAGCGGAGCTGTAAGGCCATGTTGGGAGAGCGCCCAAGAGTAATAAGATTAGAATGATGATCAGTATCGTCGACATGGTCCGTTCTCCTTCGCGCAACCGCGCCGTTACTCGAGGCCGGTAGCGCGATCACGCTCGCACGCAAAAGCTGCGCCACGCGCGTACAAGCGATTGTTACGAGAGAAGAAGAGAAGGGTTATTTCATCGCGATAGACTGCAAAGTGTATCAGAGACGGGAAACTCCGCTGGCATCTGGCGCAAAACTAAGACGAGCGCGTTTGCCGGGACCCACGTTACGGCACCTGTTGGTGTAAGTTTTGCTTTCTGACCGATGCCGGATCGGGAGACTCGATCTCTGCTCACTGCGCCACGGGCCATTTGCAGGCCACCGGACGGATGCGAAGACGGATGCGAAGGGGAGAAACCATATCGCTCAGCCGTCGAAGCGAATAGCCAAACAGTTGAGCAACACGAGGGCTTTTGCCGCAAGTGTTATATTCATACGGCCGTGATCGATGCGTACACAGAGGGGACCTCCTGCTGGGAAGCTTCCGCCGGATGGAGGGGCGGCGAGTCCCGGCGGGCCTGTCATGAGAGCAAGCCGCGGTCTGGCACTCCTGCGGCAGGTCACGACTAGCGGTCCGGGCGCAAAGAACGGCAAAGGAAAATAACCGCTAGCCCGGATGGGCCGGAAGCCTGATTTGCCGGGCTCGCTGAAGTCGAAGTTGGCCATGAAAAAGCCGGAGCGACCGACCCGGACGCGCCATCCATCGCGTCGCGGCCGCGCAAAGGGGCGCCCGATTCCGGGAATCACCGCGGTCGTCATCCCCCAATCGGCCGATCGAGTGCAGCTCCAGCTAGGAGACCGAGCGCTTACGCTCACCAACTTACGGAAGCTGTTTTGGCCCGAGTTGGGAATCAGTAAACGGGACTTGTTGCAATACTACGCGGATATGGCGCGTTATCTCATCCCCCATCTCCAGAACCGTGCGATGGTCATGAAACGTTACCCGAACGGCGCTGCCGGTGATTTTTTCTTTATGAAGCGAGCGCCGTCTCCCCGGCCCGAATGGATCGAGCTTTGCTCGATCGAGCACGCCTCCGAGAACATCATCGACTTTCCTATGGTCCAGGACCTTCTGTCGCTTCTGTGGCTGGTCAATCTGGGCTGCATCGACTTGAACCAATGGTACGCGCGCTGCGACGACGTTGATCGTCCCGACTATCTGCATTTTGATCTTGATCCGGTCAAAGGCGCTACGTTCGAGCACGTCCTCGAGACCGCGCTCATCGTGCGTGACGCGCTCGAGCGGCTGGAGATGCCGTGTTACGTGAAGACCACCGGCTCCAGAGGTCTCCATATCTATGTTCCCATTGTCCGCGGGCCGAACCAAAAGGACGTCTGGCGCTTCGCCAAAGCCCTGGCGCAGAGTCTCGCGTCTCTCCAACCGAAGCTCATTACCGCGGAGTATCGTGTCGATAAGCGGCCGGCCAAACGCGTGCTCGTGGATTACAACCAGAACGCCTGGGGCCGCACGCTCGCCTCCGTTTATTCCGTCCGGCCGCACCCGCGCGCCGCGGTTTCTACGCCGATTACCTGGGATGAAGTTGAGCGCGGTGTGCGGATCGAGGATTTTTGCATTCATAACGTCGCCGCCAGAGTGCGCGAGAAAGGCGACTTGTGGGCGCCGCTCCTCGAGCGCTCCGGTCGAGTGAAACTCGAGCGGTTCTTATGACACGCGCCAATAAATCAGCAAGCCTGCCCTTCCGGGAGCGGACGTCGTCCTGAGAACAATGAACAGAGATCCACGGGCCTCCGATAACTCGACACCGCCACCAACGCAAACCGATCTGCCGGCGCTTCTCGGCGCCCTGGCAGGCAGGCTGCCGGCTTTAATTTTCCTCGCCAGTTTCGTTCTTGCGATTGCGATTCTTTATTTTGGCCAAACAGTCCTTATTCCGGTTGCCTTTTCGCTGCTACTTACTTTCTTGTTGAGCCCGATCGTCGATGGACTTGAAGGCGTGGGGCTCGGGAGGATCCCTTCGGTCGTTCTGGTCGTGATCCTCGCGTTTTCGGTGCTCGCCTCCATCGGCTGGATCGTGACCGTGCAAATTACCACGCTCGTGAGCGAAATCCCGCGATACGAGCGCAACATCAGGCAAAAGGTGATCGATCTTAAACAGATGACAAAAGGGGGAACGATCGAGCAGGTACAAAAAACGGTCAAGGAAATTAAACAGGAAATTGAAAAGGAGGAGAAGGCCGGAAGAAAAGAAGCCGCACCGGTCGTCGTGCAAGCGGAACGGGACTCGACTTTCTGGCCGCTTCCGACGATCGCCGGGCCGGTCGTCGAACGGCTCGCCAGCATCGGTCTCGCCGTCGTGCTGGTGATTTTCATGCTCGCCGAGCGCGACGAGCTACGAAATCGCCTGATTCGTCTCGTCGGTTACGGGCGCATGACGATCACCACCAAGGCGCTCCAAGATGCAGGTCATAGGATCAGCCGTTACTTGCTCATGCAGTCGCTCATCAATTCGGCTTTCGGCCTGGCTGTGGCTTTTGGCCTTTTCATGATCGGACTGCCCTATGCCGCGCTTTGGGGTTTCCTTGCCGCGGTCTTGCGTTTCATTCCTTATGTCGGCCCATGGGTGGCTGCCATCATGCCTGCCGCGCTCGGCCTTGCGGTCTTCGAGGGATGGCTGCGCCCCCTGGCGGTGGCGGGATTGTTCGTGGTGTTGGAACTCCTAACCAATATGATTTTGGAGCCCCTGCTCTGGGGTGGCAGCGCAGGCGTCTCGCAAGTCGCGCTGCTCGTTTCCGTCGCTTTCTGGACCTGGCTGTGGGGACCCATCGGCCTGCTCATGGCGACTCCCTTGACCGTCTGTCTTGTCGTCCTGGGAAAATATGTTCCCCAGTTGCAGTACATCACCGTACTCATGAGCGATGAGCCGGTAGCGGAAAGCAGCGTGGTTTACTACCAAAGATTGCTAGCCATGGATCGAGAAGAAGCGGCTCAAATCGTCACGGCGTACGTGGAAAATCATTCCCGAGATCAAGTCTACGATCGAGTTCTCATTCCGGCTTTGAACTTCGCCAAAATGGATCGCGAGCGAGGCGGGCTGACGGACTCCGAGGAGCAGTTCATATACCAGGAGACCAGGGCTATCCTTGAGAAGCTGGATTCCGAGCAGGGGGCCTCCATGGCCGCGTCAGGGACGGCGGGAGCAGCAAGGGAAAACGGCGCCGCACCGCGGCAAACTGTACGCGTCCTTGGATGCCCGGCGCGCGACGAGGCCGACGAAGTGGCGCTTCTGATGCTCAAACAGTTGCTCGCTTCAACCAGGTACGAAGTCGAGGTCATCGGCGACGAGAGGCTCGTCTCCGAGGTCATTGCCGCGGCCGGCGAAAAGCGCACGGGGCTGATTTTTATCGCCGCCCTGCCGCCTGGCGGGCTCGCCCATACCCGTTATCTGTGCAAGCGACTCCGTGCTCAGTTATCCGACCTCAAAATAGTCGTCGGATTGTGGGGGCTCCCGGACGAACAGCTGGATGCAGCCCGTAAAACTCTCGTAGCGGCGGGAGCGGATCAGATCGGAACGTCGTTGCTCGAATCGCGCGATCAGGTGAGCAGCTTGGGCCAACTGA
>DATMBL010000314.1:0-8452 GCA_035559295.1 Candidatus Eiseniibacteriota bacterium | reverse complement strand
GGCGCCGCGCTTGACCGCGTCCTCGACCTGCTCTTCGACCTCCTGTCGCTGCTCCGCCGTGTGCAGCGGGCCCATCAATATTCCCGCCTTCAAGCCGTTGCCGACGCTGATCTTCTTGGCCTTTTCAACGAGCTTTTCGATAAAAACGTCGGCGATGCTGTCGAACAGGTAGAGCCGCTTTACCGCGAGACAGGCTTGGCCGCAGTTGAAGAAGCGGCCGACGGAGGCGGCGCTGACCGCGCGGTCGATGTCGGCATCATCGCAGACGATCATGGGATCGCTGCCGCCCAGCTCGAGCGTGACGTGTTTCAGGTCCCTGGCGGCGGATTGCATAACCCGCCGGCCGGTGTCGGTGGCGCCGGTAAAGCCGATTTTGCGCACGATCGGATTGACCAGCAGTTCTTCGCCCACGACGCTCCCGGGTCCCGTGACCACGTTCAGGACGCCTTTGGGGCCGCCGGCCTCCTGGATCGTCTTGTCGATCACTTCGCAGCAACGCAGATCGGTGAGCGGTGTGGTGCCTGCGGGCTTTACAACCACGGTGTTGCCGGCGAGGAGCGCGGGCCCGAGCTTATTGCCCATAAGTGAAACTGGGAAATTCCACGGCACGATCGCGCCGCATACGCCGAGCGGTTTTCTCAGGACGAGGCCGTGGCGGCCGTTATCCAAAACGACCGCGCCGGTGCGAAGCGTCTTCGCCATCCCGCCGTAATGTTCCAAGGTATGAACAAACCGCCGGATTTCCAAAATCGATTCGCGCAGCGGTTTTCCCTGCTCGCGCGTGAGCAGGTGCGCCAGATCCTTTTCCTGTTCCGTAATCGCGTGCGCCGCCCGAAGCAAAATCGCGCCGCGCTTTGCAGGGGCGAGCGCCGACCATTTCTTCAACGCAGCGCTCGCCGCGTCGATCGCGCGGCGAACATCGTTCGCGGTTCCCCGAGGCACGCTGTCGACGATCTCTCCGGTGGCGGGGTTGCGAACGGGCGTGGTTTCTCGGGTTTCTGAATCCACGTACTCGCCGGCGATGAACATTTTCCCCATACATTTCCTCCCGTCAGATTCAGAAATAAAACAACAACCACGTTCATCTGGGGTTGTCAAGAATACGGTGGAAACGCGATGCCGAGGAGGGGTCGTGTTCGGCCCGGAGGTCCGATGGTTTCTGTGCACGTGCAATTGTGTTTATATGATCCTCGAAAGGAGGGGCGATGGCGGGACAAAAACAAATCGCGGTGTTTGGCGGCGGTTGCTTTTGGTGCACGGAGGCGGTCTTTGAACGGCTGCGCGGTGTGGATTCCGTCACGTCGGGTTACGCGGGCGGGACGACCGGAAACCCAACGTATGAGGAGGTGTGTAGCGGCACGACCGGGCACGCCGAGGTGGTGCGGATCGAGTACGATCCGGATGAGATCAGCTATCGCGATTTGCTGGCGGTTTTTTTTGCCACGCACGACCCGACGACTCCGAATCGTCAAGGAAACGACGTCGGCCCGCAATACCGCTCGATTGTGCTCTATGCGACACCGGAGCAAAAACGACAAGCTGAAGCGTTCATCGAGGAACTGAATCGAACCAACGCTTTTGGAGCGCCGGTTGTGACGGCCGTCGAGCCGCTCGCCGAGTTTTATCCGGCGGAAGCCTATCACCAGAAGTACTACGCGCAAAATCCCTATCAACCATACTGTCAGATAACCATTCCGCCGAAACTGACAAAGCTTAAGCAACGGTTTGCCGCGCTGTTGAAGTCGCACGGCGCGGCGGGCGCTTAGTTCGACCTTCCGAGCGGCGGAATTGCGAGTTTTGACAACCGGTTGCGCGGATGGTATAGAGCAACTTGCTTGCGCGAGAGGGGGCGTTTTTATGGCTTGGTTTGATCGTCACGCGGGCGGGAAAAAAACGCCGGAAAAGGAACTTGAGAAGAGCCCGTCTCCGGAGGCGTTCCCCCGTGCAGAGCCCGTATCACCGGCGCCGGCACAGCGCGCAAGCGCGGACTCTCAACCCGAGCCCGTCGCTCACAAGCCGGCGAGCTCGACCGGCGCGGAAGCAGGCGTGGTTGCTCACCTGTACAAGGGGAGCCGGGTGAGCGGCCAGTTGAGCTTTCAGGGTTCGGCGCGAATCGATGGAAGCGTGGACGGCGAGATCAGATGCCAGGGAACGCTCATAGTTGGGGAGGGAGCTGAGGTCAAGGCGAGGATATCTGGCGATACGGTTGTTATCCGCGGCAGGGTCGAAGGCAACGTGAGCGCGAAAGAAAAGTTGGAGTTGGCAGCCCCGGCCCGACTCTACGGTAACGTCAATACACCGCGCCTGGTGATCGCCGAGGGCGTGGTTTTTGACGGCGACTGCTCGATGGGCGTGACCACGGAAAAGCCCGGAGTCGTAAGTTCGCTGACCGAAAAGGCTGCGGCCGGTCAGAAGCCAAAGCTGCAAGCAGAGTCCGAAACGTAGTTTTTCGGTTCGCCGTTCATCCCATCCCGATAATCCTAGGTCCCATTGTCGGTTACCGGCGCCGGTAGGCGCGGCCGGGTCGCTTTACCCGGCTTGCGAAACGGAGCGAAATGATTTCGTTAGATTACACTATCGTTTACCAGATGATCCTGTTTGTGGTTGTCTGGTGGATTCTCGCCCGTGTGCTGTTCCGGCCCTATTTAAGCCTGCTGGAGGAAAGAGAAAAGAGGACTGCCGGCGCGCAGCAGTCCGCCGAAGCCCTGACTCACGAAGGGGCCCGTTTGAAGGCCGAGTACGAGGAGATCATCGCCGATGCCAGGACGCGAGGCACGGCCGCCAAGGAAGCGATCGTCGAGGAGGGCCTGCGCCAGAGCGCGGAGCTCATCGGCAGGTCGCGCGAGGAAGCGAGTCGGATGTTGGAGCGGGTCCGGCAAGAGCTCGGGGCGCAGCTTGAAAAGGAGCGACGGCTCGCGGCCGGTGAGGCGGCGGCGATTGCGCAGGAGTTGGTCGTGAAAGTGCTCGGAAGGAGGGTCGGGTGACGGTCCTCGAGCTCGTCCTCATCGCGCAGGCGCTTGCTTCCGAAGCGGGGGACCATCACGCGCCGTCGCTTCACGATATCTGGTTTCCCCTCATTAATTTTTTAATTTTTGCCTATCTGATCAAGCGGTTTGCATTGCCCCGCGCGCGGGATTACCTGGCCTCGAGACGGGCGGCGCTGGTCAGGGCGATGGACGAAGCGGCGGAGCGGGAGAGAAGGGCGGCGGCGCTGGTCCAGGATTACAAGGCGCGGCTTGCCCGGATCGATGGGGAAACGGAGTCGATCGTTTCGGCGCTCCGGGCCGACGGCGAGAAGGAAAAGGCGAAACTCGTCCGTGAAGCGCGCGCGCTCGCGGACAAGATCCAGCAGGATGCCCGGTTCCTTGCGGACCAGGAGCTAAAAGTGGCTCGCCAACGAATGCGCGAGGAGATCGCCGAAACCGCTGAACGACAAGCCCGCGAGCTGATTGAGCGCCATATTTCGGCGGCGGACCAGGCTCGGTTGGCCGAAGAGTTCATCGCCAGGATTGGACAGGTCCGATGATCGAAGGGAGCTTGAGCCGCAGGTACGCCAAGGCGCTGTTCGAGTTGGCCCGAGAAAACGGGCGGGAGGAGGCGATTGAGCGGGATTTCGAGCGGTTCCTTGCGGCATACGCCGGTTCGCCGCTGCAGTCGGTCTTGACCAATCCCGCCTTTGAGGCCGCAACCCGCAAGAGGATTCTCGAGGCGGTGGCGGTTCCGCTCGCGCTCTCTTCGGTGTTCAAGAACTTTCTATCGTTGTTGCACGACCGTGACCGCTGGGCGTATCTGCCGGCGATCGCGGCGGTTTACCACCGGATGTTGAACGAGGCCAAAGGACGCGTCGAGGCGCGCGTGGTCTCGTCGAGCACCCCGGATGAGGATTTGATCGAGCGCTTGAAGGCCGTCCTGGCGCGCATTTCGGGCAAGGAGGTGCTGTTGCGGGCGGAAGTCGATCCAGGGCTGATCGGCGGCCTCGTTCTCGAGTGGCAAGGCAAGGTGTACGACGGCAGCGTCCGGACGCAGCTCGAGAACATGAAACAACGGATCGCGCGCGCCTACTGAGCGGCGTTATTCATGCGCACAGGGATTAACATGCGATCGCGCTTTCAGCCTCTCAAGGGCGAGGCGTCCCAGCCGCAGGCAAAGGGTCAATGCCCCGAGGCGGCCTTCGGGCGTTGGTGGCGGAACGAACAAGGCAAAGATCTCCAGGCTCTTCTATCAAGTACCCACAACGTCATTGCACCTCCGTACAACGCCTTAGCCGAGGGTGAGCCAGGAGTGGCTCGCCCTCTCGGCCAGAGCCGAACGGCATGAATAATAGGACTTAGGAGGCAACATGGAGCTGGGGACGGCTGAGATCAGCCGGATCATTAGAGAACAGATCCGCGACTATGAAAAGACCGTGGAGGTCCAGGAAATTGGCACCGTGCTGTCGACCGGCGACGGCATCGCCCGCATCTACGGCCTGGACAAAGTAGCGGCGGGTGAACTGCTCGAGTTCCCGCACGGCATCTTCGGCATCGCGCTCAACCTCGAAGAGGACAACGTCGGCGCCGCGCTGTTCGGTGAAAACCATGCGATCAAGGAAGGCGACACGGTCAAGCGGACGGGGAGAATCGCCGAGGTGCCGGTCGGACGGGCGCTCGTCGGCCGGGTCGTCAACGCGTTGGGCGAGCCGATCGACGGGCGCGGGCCGATCGAAACCCGAGAGCGGCGCCGAATCGAGATCAAGGCCCCCGGTATCGTAGCACGCCAGCCGGTCAAAGAGCCGCTTCAAACGGGGCTCAAGGCGATCGACGCCATGATCCCCATCGGGCGCGGGCAGCGCGAATTGATCATCGGCGACCGCCAGACCGGTAAAACCGCCGTGGCCGTGGACACGATCATCAACCAGAAGGGCGGCGATGTGACCTGTGTTTATGTCGCGATCGGTCAAAAGCGTTCCACCGTGGCGCAAGTGGTCGACAAGCTCCGCGAATACGGCGCGATGGACTACACCATCGTGGTAGCCGCTACCGCGTCAGAGTCCGCCCCGCTCCAATACATCGCCCCCTACAGCGGTTGCACGATGGGCGAGCAGATCCGGGACAGCGGCGGTCACGCGCTGGTGATTTACGACGACCTCTCCAAGCACGCGGTGGCGTACCGCCAGCTGTCGTTGCTGTTACGCCGGCCGCCGGGGCGGAAGGCGTATCCCGGTGATGTCTTCTACCTCCACTCGAGGTTGCTCGAACGGGCGGCCAAGATGAGCGACGCGCGCGGCGGCGGATCGCTCACGGCGCTGCCGATCATCGAAACGCAGGCGGGTGATGTTTCCGCTTACATTCCGACCAACGTCATTTCAATCACCGACGGGCAGATTTTCCTCGAGAGCGATCTGTTTTACGCGGGCGTGCGCCCGGCGATCAACGTCGGCATCTCGGTCTCGCGCGTCGGTGGCAACGCCCAGGTCAAGGCAATGCGGCAGGTCGCGGGCACGCTCCGGCTCGAGCTGGCGCAGTATCGCGAGATGGCGGCGTTCGCTCAGTTTGGCTCCGACCTCGACCAGGCGACGCAGAGACAGCTCAATCGCGGCAGCCGCCTGGTCGAGCTGTTAAAGCAGGGCCAGTACGAACCGTTGCCGGTGGAGAAACAGGTGCTGATCATCTTCGCCGGCACGAACGGCTTCGTCGACGAACTGCCTGTGACGGCGCTCAAGAAATACGAGCAGGAACTCTATTCGTTCGTCGAGTCCAGGCATCCGGATGTCTTCGAGGATATCGTCAAAAAGCGCGAGCTCGACCAGGAGTTGCGCGCCAAAATGACTCGGGCGCTCGAGGAGTTCAGAGGGATTTTCAAACCGTAAATGGCGACGCTCAAAGCGATACGCAAGCGGATCACCTCGATCCGCAACACGCAGCAGATCACGAAGGCGATGAAGATGGTCGCCGCGGCCAAGCTGCGACGCGCCCAGGAGGCGGCGTGGGCGGCCCGGCCGTATGGCGAAAAGATGTCGGAGTTGTTGGAAAATCTCGCGGCGCGGGTCGGCAAGAACGCGCATCCGTTGCTGGCCCGGCGCGAAGAGAAACGGCTTCAGCTCGTGCTCGTAACTTCGGATCGAGGTCTCTGCGGCGGCTACAATGCGAATCTCATCCGCGCCGCGGAATCGTTCGCCAAGACGAACGGCGCGGCGAAAGAGATGCAGTTCGTTCTCGTGGGCCGCAGGGGGGCGGACTATTACCGCCGCCGGCGGGCGCCGATTGCAGACCGCTATGTGAACGTGCTCGCCACACCCGCCGAACAGCTGGCGGCCGAACTGGCGAAAAAGCTGATCGATCGTTTTCTCGCCGGCGAAACCGACGCGGTGTACCTGTTGTACAGTCGGTTCCGGTCGGCGCTGTCCCAGGTGCCGACGGTGGAAAGGCTGTTGCCAATCGCGGTCGCCGAAGGCGCCGAACAAGCGGCAATCGAGTACCTGTACGAGCCGGGCGTCCTGCCGATTCTTGACAGCCTGCTGCCCAGGATGGCTCAGGTCGCGCTTCAAAGGGCGCTGCTCGAAGCGGCCGCGAGCGAACACGGCGCGCGCATGACCGCCATGGATTCGGCGACCACCAACGCTTCGAAGATGATGGGCACGTTGACGTTGCAGATGAACCGCGCGCGCCAAGCCTCGATCACACGGGAGTTGATGGAGATCGTGGGCACGGCGGAGGCTTTGAAGTGAGACGGCTGTGCGTGAACGAAAACGGAAGGAAGCGCTAGGCTATGATGAATAACAACATGGGCCGGATCACCCAGGTATTGGGAGCGGTGGTTGACGTCGAGTTTTCCAATGGCTCGCTGCCGCCGATCTACAACGCGCTCAAAGTCACCAATCCGGCGATTAGCGACACGCCTTGGAATCTGGTTCTGGAGGTGGCGCAACATCTCGGCGAAAACACGGTGCGCTGCGTCGCGATGGACAGCACCGAAGGGCTGGTGCGCGGTGTCGAGGTCATGGATACCGGCGCGGGGATCAGCGTTCCCGTCGGCGAAGCGACCCTCGGCCGGGTTTTAAACGTGATCGGCGAGCCGGTCGACGAGGGCCCTCCGATCAAGGCCAAGAAGTCCTATCCGATCCATCGCCCGACACCCGAGTTCGTCGATCAAGAAACCAAAGTCCAGGCGTTCGAAACCGGGATCAAAGTCGTCGATCTGCTGGCGCCCTATGCGCGCGGCGGCAAAATCGGCCTGTTCGGCGGCGCGGGCGTGGGCAAGACCGTTATTCTCATGGAGTTGATCAACAACGTTGCGATGAAGCACGGCGGCTATTCGGTCTTCGGCGGCGTCGGGGAACGCACCCGCGAGGGCAACGACCTCTGGCTCGAGATGAAAGAATCCGGCGTCATCAACAAGGCGGCGTTGGTCTACGGCCAGATGAACGAACCCCCCGGGGCGCGCGCGCGCGTCGCGCTTACGGCGCTCACGCTGGCGGAATACTTCCGCGACGACGAAGGGCGCGATGTGCTGTTGTTCATCGATAACATCTTCCGCTTCACGCAGGCGAACTCCGAAGTATCGACCCTCCTCGGACGCATGCCTTCTGCGGTCGGCTACCAGCCCACGCTCGCCACCGACCTGGGCGAGCTCCAGGAGCGGATCACGACCACGCGCAAGGGCTCGATCACGTCGGTCCAGGCGATCTACGTTCCCGCCGACGACTTGACCGATCCGGCGCCGGCTACCACCTTTGCGCACCTGGACGCCACCACGGTGCTTTCGCGCCAGATTGCCGAGCTGGGGATTTACCCCGCCGTCGACCCGCTCGATTCCACGTCGCGCATTCTCGACCCGCGCGTGGTCGGTGTCGAGCACTATGAAACCGCGCGCCAGGTGCAATTGATTCTCCAGCGCTACAAGGACCTGCAGGACATCATCGCCATTCTCGGGATGGACGAACTGTCGGAGGACGACAAACTGATTGTCGCCCGGGCGCGCAAGATCCAGCGCTTCCTCTCGCAACCATTCCACGTCGCCGAGGCGTTCACCGGCACACCGGGCGTGTATGTGGAACTCAAAGACACGATCCGCGGCTTTAAAGAACTCGTCGAGGGAAAACACGACGATATCCCGGAACAGGCCTTCTACATGGTTGGAACCATCGAGCAGGCGCTGGAGAAAGCGAAAAAGCTCGCAGCAGCGTAGGGCGCGGGCTTCGTTTGTGGCTTGAAACGATGGCCGATAAGATCAGGCTGCGAGTCGTGACACCGAGCCGGCTGCTCCTCGATGAGGAGGTCGACGAAGTCACGGCTCCTGGGGCGCTCGGCGAATTCGGCGTGTTGCCCAATCACATCGCGTTTTTGACCCTGCTCGAGCCCGGAGAGATGACCTACAAGCGGGACCATACCCGGCGCTTTCTCGCGATCAAAGGCGGTTACGCCGAGGTACTCGACAACACCATGACGGTCCTCGCGGACGCGGCCGAGTATGC
>DATMBL010000313.1:0-9016 GCA_035559295.1 Candidatus Eiseniibacteriota bacterium | reverse complement strand
CCGCTCCAGACCTCGGCGACCTCGCCGTCCTCGAGGAAGGTCACCTTGCGCGTGTAGTCGAGCAGCGCCGGGATGTCGGAAGCAACGAAGCTTTCGCCGTCGCCCCAACCGATGACGATCGGCGTCGAATTTTTCGCCACGATGAGCCGCTCGGGATCCTTCTGGTTCAAGAACAGCAGCGCGTACGAACCGCGGATCTCCTTGAGGCTCTTGCGCACGGCGTCGAGAAAGTCCAAGCCTTTCTCGAGTTTTTCAGCCACCAGGTGCGCGACGATCTCAGTGTCGGTTTCGGAAAAGAATCTCGTCCCCTTTTTGGTCAATAGCTCTTTGAGCTCGAGGTAATTCTCGATGATGCCGTTGTGCACCACCACGACCTCGCCGGCCCTGTGTGGATGGGCATTGGTTTCCGAGGGTTTGCCATGGGTGGCCCAGCGCGTGTGGCCGATGCCGATGGTTCCGGGAACCGGATCGCGATTGAGGATCGCCTCGAGATTGCTGAGTTTCCCTTCGCACCGCCGGACCGTAATACCGCCGTCATGGAGCACGGCGATGCCCGCGGAGTCGTAGCCGCGGTATTCGAGCTTCCTCAAACTTTCGAGAAGAAGCGGCGCCGCTTCCCGCCGCCCGATGTACCCGACGATGCCGCACATTTTATTTTTGAGACTCCTTCATTTTCTTTCGCTTTTGCTCGGTCCAGCCGTGCCGGAGTTTCTCTTCGCGCGGGTTATAGACCAACGCGCCGGCGGGGACGTCATGGCGAATCGTCGTGGCCGTGGCGACGTATACGTCATCGCCGAGCGAGATCGGTGCCACCAGCGTCGAGTCGCTCCCCACCTGGACCCGATCACCGATGCGGGTGCGGTATTTTTTGAACCCGTCGTAGTTGCACGTGATCGTCCCCGCACCGATGTTCGTGTCGCGGCCGATCGTGACGTCACCGAGGTAAGTCAGGTGGTTCGCCTTCGTGCCGTCGCCGATTCGGGCCTCTTTGGCTTCGACAAAGTTGCCGATATGGACGTCACGGCCGAGCTCGGTTCCGGGCCGCAGATGCGCGAACGGTCCGATGATCGCGCCCCGGGCCACACGGCAATCGGTCAACACGACCGCAAAGCGCAGGTGGACGTCGTCGTCCAGAACCGCGTTCGTCAGATACGCGCTGCCGTCGATCCGGCAGCGCTCGCCGATCACCGTGCTGCCGTGCAGGTGGGTGTTCGGCCCGATCACCGTATCCTTGCCGATCCTGACGCTCTCGTCGATGTAAACGGTCTGGGGATCCTCAAGTGTCACGCCGGCAAGCATGTGCTCGCGATTGATCTTTTCCCGCAGGCTTTTTTCCATCGATGCCAGCTCCTCTCGGGTGTTCACGCCCAGAATTTCGCGCGTGTCGGCGACCGCGGCGGTTTCGATCGCGGCGCGCTGTTCGAGTCCAAGCGCGACGATGTCGGGCAGGTAGTACTCTCGCTGGCGGTTCTCGTTGCCGACGCGCGCCAGGACCTCGAAGAGAAACTGCCCGGTCGCCACGTAAATCCCGGCATTGACTTCGCGGATCGCTTTTTGCGCCTCGGAGGCATCCTTTTCCTCGACCACCCCGCCGAGCCCTCCGGCGGCGTCGCGGATAATGCGTCCATACCCCGCGGGCGTTTCCACCAGCGCCGTCGCCAGGGTCAGCGAAGCCCGCCGGGCGCGATGCAGGCCGATCAAGGATCGGAGCGTTTGTTGCGATACGCGCGGGACGTCGCCGCTGAGGATCAAAATGTCGCCCGAGAAACCTTCGAACCAGGGTTTCGCGCAGAGCACGGCATGGGCGGTGCCGAGCTGCTCGTCCTGCCGGACCCAGATGACACCGTCGCGCGCGCACGCCGAACGCACCGCGTCGGCCCCGTGTCCCACCACGACCGCCACTCGGTCGGGCCCGAGCGTCCAGGCGGTGTCCAGGACATGAAGCAGCAAGGGTTTTCCGGCAAGCGGGTGAAGGACCTTCGGCACCCTCGATTTCATCCGGGTGCCCTGTCCGGCGGCGAGCACGATCACTCCCAGCGCTCGGGTCGAATCCATGTCCATCAGGAGTCCCAGATTATAAACCACGGGCGCGGCGGCGCAAGGTTCGTTTTAGCCGGGCGCGAGCTTGCCTATTGCCACGGTTTCGCAGCGGCTCCGCCGACGCCTTGTCAAGCACGGCGATTTCCTTTACAACCAAGGAGCCCAGGACCCGCGAGGATCGCGCGATGACGCCATCGAAACCTGCGAGCCGATTTGAACCGGAAACCGCCAGCTGGTGGGAATACTGCCCTGTGTGCGGCTCGAAACTCCGCAACGAAAAATGCCGCTACGTCTGCTCCGATCCGCACTGCCAGTATTTCATGAGCTGCAGCGAGTTCGATTTGTGAACTCAAGAACCGGTTTTTGCACGCGCCAAGACAGCCCCAGGTAGCCAGGCACCATGTCGAAGACCGCCGGAATCGTTATCATCGGCAACGAGGTTCTCTCCGGAAAGACGCAAGACACCAACTCTCATTTCCTCTGCGCCGAGCTGCGCCAGCTGGGTGTCGAAGTGCAAAAGATTTCGACGATCCCGGATGACATCGAAATCATCGGGCGCGAGGTGGCCGAATTCTCCGGCCGGTTCGACTACGTGTTCACGACCGGCGGTGTTGGTCCGACGCACGATGATGTCACCATCGACGGCATCGCCCACGGCTTCGGGCTCCGGGTCGTCCGCCATCCGGCGATCGAGAGCCGGATTCGCCAGCGGGTCGGCGCGGAAGTCAACGAGGCGCGGCTGCGCATGGCCAATGTCCCCGAAGGCGCGGAACTACTCGCCGCCGACGCCGTGTTTGCACCGGTCATCAAGATCCGCAACGTTTACATCTTTCCGGGGATTCCCAAGATCCTGCAGGAGCGTTTCCAGGCGATCAAGGAAAGGTTTCGCGACGCCCCCTATTTCATGAAGGTGGTCTACGTCACCTACGGAGAAGGGGTGATTGCCGCGCTGATGAACGATCTGTTAAGCAAATACCCGGCAATTCTCCTCGGCTCGTACCCTGTGCTGGACGTTCCGCAGTACAAAGTCAAGGTCACTCTGGAGTCCAAGGATCCGAATTACCTCAATCAGGCGCTCGAAAGCTTCCTAAGCTCCCTACCCGAAGGTGCCGTTCATCGAATCGAATAGCGTCGATCCAAAAACAAGCCAGAGCGCCTGGGGGATCCTGCCCACTTATAAAACCGCTCCGCTCCCGCCGCTTCCCCGCTTGGCCGCCGCCCTCGGCCCCGGAGTCGTCTTCATGGCGCTCGCCCAGGGAAGCGGAGAACTCATCTGGTGGCCGTACATCATCGCCAAATACGGCCTCTCGTTTCTTTGCCTGTTGATTCCCGCTTGTCTGCTCCAGTTTCCCGTGACGTTTGAGATCGGCCGTTACACGCTCCTGACCGGCGAGAGCATTTTCCAAGGCTTCATTCGTTTAAATCGTACTCTGGCCCTCATCCTCTGGATTCTCATGACGCTCTCCTTCCTCTGGTTCGGCGCGTTTGCCGCCGCCGGCGGCACCTCGCTCGCCGCGCTCACGGGCCTGCCCGCGGGTTGGACGAAACAGGGGCAAACACTCTTCTGGGCTTACTGCTCGATGTTCGTCTTTCTTATCGCGCTGCTTCTGAGCAAGGTCGTCTACCGGCTGGTTGAGGTCTTCATGTGGGGAGTTGCCGTCACGACGGTCGCTGGTCTGCTCTGGGCGTGCGCGAATGCGGCGGTCCTCGAGGCTCTGCCGAGCTTTGTTTCGGCCCTCGTGATTCCCGCGCAGCCGCTGCCGCGATCCTGGGATCCGGCTGACGCAACCAAGTTATTGACCGCCATCACGTTTGCCGGCCTGGGAGGCTTTTGGACGCTTTTTTATTCCTACTGGTTGCGTGACAAAGGCGTTGGCATGGCGCGCTACATGGGCCGCATCACGGGGCCGATCAGCGGGAAGCCCGAAACGATTCCCGCGTCGGGTGCGGTTCCGGCAGATGACCCGAGTTTAGTGCATATCGGTCGTTGGAAGCGCTATCTGGTATGCGATGTCGGCATCGGCATCGGCGGCAATATCATCACCACTTTGATGACCTGCTTACTCGCCTACGCGCTGCTATTCCCCAAGGGGCTCGTGCCGCAGGCCTACGATATTGCGGTCGTGCAGAGCCGATTCTTCGAGGTCAGCTGGGGGACGATCGGACGCGTGCTCTTTCTCGTCGTTGCAGCGGCGTTTCTTTCCGACACCTGGCTTGCGACGATCGACGCGGTGAGCCGGATTCATACGGATTGCGTCTACGCGTTTTTTCCCGGAGCGCAAAGGATCTCGATCCGGGCCTGGTATCTGTCATTCGTCCTGGCGCTAACCGGGATCACCGCAGTAACGATGCTCTTGGATGAGCCCGGCGCGCTGATCCTTGTTTCGGCGGTGATCGGCTTTGTCGGCACCGTGCTTTTCTCGATCGGCCTGGTTTGGCTTTCCTATGTTTATCTCCCGCGCCACCTGCCGTCGGCCGCGCGTCCCGGCAAAGTCAACCTGCTCGGTCTCTCGATCTCGTGCGTCGCCTACGCTTTTCTCGCGATCGCCTATTTGCTCGCTCTCACAGGTCATCTTTGAAAGGCGCGTGCCCTAACGTTCCCCTGCGGCGCGCCGGGCGGCTGGCCGCCGCGTCGATTTAAGTTTCGGCATCGAAGCTGGTATCTTCGTAACGGTCTCATTCACGGGTCGTTCACGAGGAGAACCGCGTTGGCTGAAATCATCACCTGGATCATGGATTCGATTCGCGCCCACGGGGCATGGAGCGTTTTCGTGGGCGTCATCATTGAATCGGTAATCGTGCCGATTCCGTCGCCGGTCATCATCATGGGCGCGGGCTTCATTCTCATTGGCGGCGAGCTGAGTTTCGTGGAAACGCTAACGCCGATGTTTCTTCAGATCGTGTTGCCGGGTTCGGTGGCATCTACGGTCGGCGCCTACATCGCCTATGGCATCGGCTATTTCGGGGGCAAGGCTTTGGTCGATCGCTGGGAGCGGTTTCTCGGCTTCAGGTGGTCCGATATCGAAGCGATGGAGCGTCGCTTTCGTGCCGGCCAAATCAAGACCTCGCTCTTTTTCCTTCGCGCGGTGCCGATTTTTCCGCTGTCGGTCATCTCGGCGGGTGCGGGATTGATTCGCCTTCCGCTCAATCAGTTCAGTTTGTGGACTTTCTATGGAACGATCCCGCGCTGCCTTTTGCTCGGCTATCTCGGCTGGGGATTGGGCGAGACCTACCGCGGCGTTGCGCTCGGGATCGACCGGATCGAGACGATCGTGTCGGTGGTTTTGATTGCGCTCGTCCTGGGCGTGATTTTTTGGTTACGCGCCAGGGTGCGCCGGAACATCCTCGATTAGCAATTTGTCGGATCGGGTGAGTTCGCTGCTCTTAGCTCCATCCCTTAAACCGAGAACAGTCCCTCGACGAAACCAATCTCCCATCCGAGGAACAGTCCAAACACGATGCTCGCGAATCCGGCGAGCACGCGAATCCAGCGGTTAAGCACCGTGAATCGCCGCGCGGTGAGCACGAAGGGAAGGCCGATCAGGCCGCTTAGAACCAACATGCCGCCGACCGACCCGAGGCCGAAAACGAGAATATACCCCAGGCCGGCGAGCGCCGAGTCGATCGTGCCGAGCACGAGCAGCATCAAGGCGGCGCTTCCGGCGAGCCCATGGACCATGCCGACGACAAACGGCCGGCGCATGGATTTGAAAGGATGGGCGTGCCCGTGGTCATCCTTGGGATTTTCATGAACGTGGAAATGCGCGTGGGTCTCGGGGTTGTGCGTGTGCGTATGAAGATGAATCTTCTCGACCTTGAACGCTTGCCAGAGAATCCTGAGCCCGAGGAACACGAGCATGATCGCAACCAACAGCTCGAGCCCCAAGGCGAACCGATCCGGGATGCTCACGCGCAAGCCGATCACGACGAGCCCGACGGCGAACAAGGTCGCGGTATGGCCCAGTCCCCAAAAGGCGCCGATCAGCGATGCCCATTTGAGGTTTTTCTGCTCGCTGACGATCGTCGAAACCGCAATCAAATGATCTGGGTCCAGGGCGTGCTGCACGCCGAGGATCAACCCCAGTCCGAAAGCCGCAACCACGGAAGATTCCATCTTTGGATTTTCGATTTTGGATTTTCGATTTTGGATTTGGTTTTCGATTTCGATTACGGATTTTTGGATTTTAGATCCTGGATTGCCGGTTTTCGCTTTCTGAATCCAACAATCCAAAATTCACGATGGAACTCGTTCGGGCTCAGGAACGCGTGAGAGGCTGGCCTGCCTGGGTTCCTATCCAGATCTCCCCGCCCTCGTAGACCTCCTTTTTCCAGATAGGAACGGTTCGTTTGATCTCCTCGATCGCAAAGCGGCAGGCGGCAAACGCGGCGTCGCGATGCGCCGAAGAAACGGCGATGATCACGCTCGGCTGGCTGATTTGCACCGGCCCGATCCGGTGCACGATCGCCATGCGCCGGATCGGCCACTTCCGGGCCGCTTCCGCGCCCAAACGGGCGAGTTCCTGCTCCGCCATTTCCGGATAGGCCTCGTACTCGAGCGCGATCACTTTCCGTCCCTCGTTGTGATTGCGCGTGACGCCGATAAACGTCGCGATCGCTCCGGCTTCGGGATCGATTACGAAGTCGATCAGTTCCTGTAAATTGATCGGCTGACGGACGACGCGAAACACGCTAACCCCCGCTCACCGGAGGAATAAAAACGACCTCGTCGGAGTCTTTGAGGACCTGCGCCGGGGAGACGTAGTTTCGGTTGACCGCGTACAGCAGGCGAATGCCCGGCACTGCGAGTTTCGGGAACTCCCGTTGCAAATTTTGCCAGAGATCGCCCACGGTACTTCCTTCTTCTACTTCTTTCGTGATCTCGGCAACTCCGGCGCGCTCCCTCAGGATCGCAAAGAACTTGACCTTAACCTTCATGTCGGCTGGAGCTGAGAAACCATGTGACGGAGCTCCGGCAGGATCAACTTTTCCATTGCGAGCGCGACCGCTCCCTTCGAACCGGGTAGTGAAACCAGGATTTTCCCTTGCGCCGCCCCTGCGATCGCGCGACTCATGATCGCTGCCGAGCCGATCTCGAGGTAACTCAAATAGCGGAAGATTTCGCCGAACCCGTCGAGCCGCTTGTCGAGCAGCCGGCTGACAACTTCGTAGGTGGAGTCCCGCGGAGAGATCCCGGTGCCGCCGTTGACGATGACCGCTTCGATGTCGCGCGCCGCCAGCGCGTCACGCAAGAGCCGGTCGATGTCGGCCGGCTCATCCTTGACGATCCGATAGCCGGCCAGCTGGTGGCCGTCTTTTTCGAGTGCGGATTTGATGAACTGGCCGCTCAGGTCGCTGGCCTCGTCCCGAGTATCGCTGATCGTCACGACCAGGCAGCGGACGCTACGTTTCGCCTTCCCCTTGTGCTCTTCAACCGACATCGATGGCCCTCGCCAGGCTCACGCCGGAACTATAACAACCCGGTATAGCGGTTTCAAATCCGCTCCGGCGCTGTCGTGAACCTAACCCGCCTACGCCGCAAATCAAAGACGATTCCGACACGCACCACAGAAAACAAGAACAGCACGAAGTAAAGAAATTGAACCGGCAACCGGACGGTTCTAAGGATGCCTCGAGGCACAGGCCCATGGCCACCGGCCCGAAAGGTTCATCGTCCGATGCCCATACGTTTGTGTGCGGGCTTTTCATCCGCTTCGGGCGAGCTAAAGCTCATGTCACGCTTCGTGGTGTGATGATCAACGCCGGCGGGTTGCGCGAGCGAGTTTCCCTCCCTATGATGCACCCAGCATGCACCGGCAGCCCCGGCCCTTTTCGCTTTACATCCACATCCCTTACTGCATCAGCAAGTGCCCCTATTGCGACTTCAACTCGCACGTGGTCTCGGCAATTCCGGAAGAGGCCTACGCAGAGGCGCTCACGGCCGAGCTAACGACCCACGCGGCGCGCGAACCGTGGCTCGGGAGGTCGGTGCAAACCGTTTTCTTCGGCGGCGGAACGCCATCGACCTTTCATCCCGCAACGATCGACCGCATTCTCGACCGAACGGCGGCGCTCTTTGATCTCGATCCGAATTGCGAGATTACACTCGAAGCGAACCCGGGTACCGTCGACCGGGCGCGCTTTTCCGGCTACCGCGCCGCCGGCGTTAACCGGATCAGCGTCGGTATCCAGTCGTTTCAACCGCGTCTGCTGCAGCTGCTCGGGAGAGCCCACTCGGCCGAAGAGGCCAAAGCGGCCCTCGAGGCGGCGCGAAGCGCCGGATTTGACAATTTCAGCCTCGATTTGATCTACGCGAACCCGGGTCAAACGCTCGAAGAGCTCGCCGCAGACCTGCAAACCGCGTTGCGTTTCGAGCCGCGGCACGTGTCCGCCTACAATCTCACGATTGAAGAAGGGACGCCGTTTTACCGTGAGTTTCGGAGCGGCCGCCTACAGGTGCTCGACGAAGAGCAGGAAATCGCCATGGCCGAACGTGTCGAAACAACCCTCGCCGCAGCAGGGCTCGCGCGCTACGAAATCTCCAACTACGCCCGCCGTGGCTTCGAGTCGCGGCACAACCTGAACTACTGGGAAGGCGGCGACTATCTGGGCGTGGGCGCGGGCGCGCATAGCTACCATCGGGAGACGGGGGGGAGAATTTACGGCCGCCGGTGGTGGAACGAAAAAAATCCGGGCCGTTATATGACCGCCCTGTCAACGAGCGGCGATGCCGTTGCCGGCCGTGAGCAAAGTAGCTTACCGCAAGCGGCCGGCGAGTTCATGTTTTCCGGCCTGCGACTTATGGCGGGAATCGATCTCGCGGCTTTCACCGAGCGCTTCGGAAAAACCGTTTGGGAACTCTACCCGCGCGTTTCCACGTGGGTCGAGGAGGGCTTCGTTGAAAGCGATGATCGGCGGCTCCGGCTCACGCGCCGTGGTCTCCTGGTCGCCAACTCGATTTTCGAGTATTTCGTTTAGC
>DATMBL010000312.1:0-3924 GCA_035559295.1 Candidatus Eiseniibacteriota bacterium | reverse complement strand
GTGAAACTCGGGTTGATGTCTTTCTTTGTCAAAGCGGTGATAGACGCCTTGCAAGCCGTGCCGGAAGTTAATGCCGAAATCAGGGGCGAACAAATCGTTTACCGCAACTACTACGATATCGGCGTTGCCGTAGGCGGCGGTAAGGGACTCGTTGTCCCGGTTTTACGTAACGCCCAAACGCTGAGCTTTGCCGAGGTGGAGCGCGCCATCGCCGACTTTGCCGCTCGAGCGCGCGAAAACCGGCTCGCGCCCGACGAATTGCAAGGCGGCACCTTCACGATCAGCAACGGCGGCATTTACGGCTCGCTCCTGTCCACGCCCATTCTGAACCCGCCACAGAGCGGCATCTTGGGAATGCACGCGATCCAGCAACGGCCGGTGGCGCGAGACGGCGCGGTCGTGATTCGACCCATGATGTACGTCGCGCTCACCTATGACCACCGCCTCGTCGATGGCCGCGAAGCCGTAACCTTCTTGAAGCACGTGAAGGACGCGGTTGAGGACCCAGCCCGGCTTCTGCTGCAGCTCTAGCACCGCGGCGGTCCGTAGTCCGAAGGGCCGCGCCTTCAGACCCGATGGACGCGGACTCCGTGGGGATAGAGTTTTCCGTCGCTCAGGTGCTTGCAATAACAATTCCTGCATGGCATTCAACGCACACCCGCTGATTAACGCTCCATGGTGGCAGCCTCCGTCGTTTGCGCCGTAAGTTACAACATCCACCAGTGTGTCGGGTTGGATCGGCGCCGGGACCCGGCGCGGATCGCGCGGGTGATCCGGGAGCTGCAACCCGACATTGTCGCGCTCCAAGAGGTGAGCTCGGAATCAAATGGCCGAGTGGAGTCGCTGCAGATGAAGTACCTCGCCGACCAGACCGGGCTCCAGGCAATCCCGGGCCCCACGATCGTCAAGCACAACAGCGAATATGGAAACGTTTTGATGAGCCGCTACCCGGTACTGGATTCCCGCTGCCTTGACATCAGCGTGCCCGGCCGCGAGCCGCGCGGCGCGATCGATGCGGTGATCAAGATCAACGGCGTGCCCGTTCGCGTGATCGTTTCACACTTGGGCCTGCGCGCGAGGGAACGCCGCTACCAAATCGATGAATTACTACGAATGTTGAAACAACAGTCGCGTTCTCCGGTGCTTCTGATGATGGATCACAACGAATGGTGGCCGCTCAGCCGCTGCCTGCGCGCCTTACACGAGCATCTGGGCAAGCCGCCCGCTCCGGGCACTTTTCCCTCGTTCGCGCCCTTGCTTTCGCATGACCGCATCTGGGTCAAACCGCAGCAGGCGGTAATCACGGTTCAGCCCCACGCGACACCCCTTACGCGAATCGCCTCCGACCACTTGCCGCTAAAAGCGCTCATCGATACCGGCCGGCTTTGTAGTACAGGAGACCATTGAAGTGCTGGAGTACTGGGGATACTTCGCGCAAAAAAGGGCCTGAGGAAACTTCAATACATCCCGCCGCGGTAGCGTTTCGATTTCGAAAACAGCCGGCGCGCAAAGCGCCAAATCAGAAGCGCAGCTACCGCGACGCCGGTTGCGCCTTTTACCGCTGCCACGACGGAGTGTCTGCCGGTGGCGGGTTCGGCATCGGCCGCCGGCGCCCGTTCCGATTTGCTAACCAGCAGGTTCGCTATGTTCGGATCTTCTTCGTCCAGTGGCTCTTGGCCCACGATAGGTTCACGGTTTTTTTCCATGCCAGCCCTCCGCGTTCCGCGTAGCTTCTGACCGCAGCGGCCCCAGCCCGGCTTTCGCGCTTGCTCTTCTCCTGCAAACTAACGGTTTGCTCGCGCGCTCGAATTATCCGATGCGCCCAAGCGCCTCTTGAGCTTTCTCAAGATCGCCCGGGCCCAGCCAAATTCGGTCGCGAGAAGCGCAAGTCCGGCCGGAATGACGATGATGGCCGGTCCAGGCAAGAAAAGCATCAAAGCGCCGAGCAAAAGAACGCTCGCACCCAAAATACCGACGACGATTTTCCGCGCTGTCTCATACCGCCCAAACAGCCGCTTTATAAAATGGCGTGTGCCGCGCGAACTGTTTTCCGGCGTGTCCCCTTGGCGTCGCCGTCCACTCACAGCCGCCGCTGTTCCTGCGATGCGCTTGCGCCGCTGATCCTTGTCCAATGTTCCTGCCCCCGCGCGTAGCCGCGGCGGAACGGTTCGCGGTCGCAGAAGTTCGGATAGCGGTCGCGCACCACCGGCTCGGCCTCTTCCAAAGACCGGCCTCGCAAGCCGGGTTCGAGAGCGGCCTCAAAGCCACAGCGGTACAGTAGCTCCTCATTGCCGCCGTTTTCACCACCCGCGCCGTACTGGGTTTCACCGGCGTGCCGAAGCCCGATCCACCAGCGTTCGCGCGCCGCATCGAGGCTCTCCGCTCCGTTCTGCTCCATGATGCTACGCGCCTCTTCACTCTGCTGCTGGTCTTCAGCGCTGACGACGACAACGCTCCGGCCCTGCCGCAGCGCATCCTCGTAAAAGAAAACCTCGTCTCTGGGCAATCCGTGGCTGAGTGCGTCCTCCAATGCCTGACCCGTGACACCTCCCGCAACCGCTCCGCCGAGACCCAACGCCGCCGCGCCGATCCCAATTGCCACGATCGGACCGACGCCGGGCAATATCAAACTCGAAATAGCCGCGCCACCGGCCATTCCGGCCGCGCCCCCAACCACGCTTCCGATCGCCTTGCCCATCCCGGGCTGTTCCGCATCCTCGGTTGGCACCGCCTCGAGCGGGCGCGCATCCGTCCCCGGCGCAAGCATTACCAGATGTTCTCTCGGAAAACCCGCTGTCGCGAGCTGCTCGATCGCGCGCTCGGCTTCGCTTGTAGCGCTGAAGATACCCGCAATCGTGATCATATTGTCTCCCTTCGTCACTTGGTCGAGCTGAAAGCGAAAACGTCTTTCGCCCTCGCGCTCGTCGCAAGAAAGAGGCCATCACTGACCCTGCAGCGCAGCACCCTTCGGTCCCGAGTCTGCAACCGTTCCGGCGAGGACTCGTCTCACGTTTGGGACAGAAACGCGCCCGCGTGCGAGAAAACGGCGCCTTTACTGGCGCTTCGCTGCCGCTATCGTTGGCACCGCGTTTGCGCAAGCGGCAGCAGGACGCGCAAGATTTTTCAGAAAACGATAGAGCCAAAGAAGGGGAGACAAGCGATGGCCCATCCGATTTACAAGGCGAGAGAATTTTCGTTATCGGGGCTCAGCGGTATTTCTGACCGCACGATCGAGATGCACTTGGGTCTCTACCAGGGGTACGTCAAAAACACCAATCTCCTGCTCGAACAACTCGAAGAGATCGCCTCGCAAGGTCAAGCCCGCGGGACCAACCCGGAGTACGCCGAAATCACCCGGCGATTGGGTTTCGAGTACGGCGGAATGGTGCTGCACGAATACTACTTCGAAAACCTTGCCCCGAAAGGCAGAGGAGAACCGTCCCAAGAACTGAGCGCGGCGCTGGCGCAGAACTTCGGCAGCTATGAAAAGTGGAAAGAGTGTTTCATGGGTGTCGGGGAAATGCGCGGAGTGGGCTGGGCGATTCTCTACCGTGACCCGACCACCGGGCGGCTGTCGAACCACTGGGTTGGGCTCCATCAAGACGGCGTTCCCTCGGGATTCGATCCGATCGTGGTGATGGACGTTTGGGAGCACGCGTTCCTGCTGGACTACAAGCCGAGCGAGAGAGGAAAATACATCGAGGCATTCTTCGCTAATGTCAACTGGGATCCGATCAATGCGCGCCTGCGCGAGCCGGCTCGGCCGCGGGCAGCCGCTTGAACGATCAACTACGGGAAACGATCAACTACGGGAAATGAGGGAAACACGATGAACAAAAAATTGCTTCAGGAACTCGCAACCGAGCTGCGCAGGAAGCGTTCTGCGCTCCTCGAGGGTGTCGCGGGCAATCAGCAAGCGGCAAC
>DATMBL010000311.1:0-3036 GCA_035559295.1 Candidatus Eiseniibacteriota bacterium | reverse complement strand
CGGCAGGGCTAAAAGCACGCCGATCCCGAGCACCGCGCCGAGCGTCGGCCGAAATGCGATACGCTCCATGGTTCGCCCTCCTGTTCTCAGCCGACCGCTTAAGACAAAACCGTCTGGCAGTCAATCCCGGAGCGCGGGGAGGCTCCAATCATAACCCGTCGGACTTGACCCCTATCGCATTGTGATCAATTCTTTTGCAACCGCGCAAAAGGAGGAACGGAAAAAAACATGGGTGGGGAATTCACGCGATCGCGCATCGCGGCGATCACAGAATCGGCGTTTTTCCGGCGCGCCGTGACCTTTCTGATCTTGTTGAACGCGCTCATCGTTGGCCTGGAAACCTATCCTGAAGTCCAGAGGGATTATGGCTCGGTTCTCGAGTCCGCCGACCGGGTTATTTTGGGCCTGTTCACAGTCGAACTGTTCCTGCGGTTTCTCGGAGCGCGGCCGCCGGTGGAATTTTTCCGCAGTGGCTGGAACGTTTTTGATCTGGTGATCGTGGCGGTCGGCTATTTGCCGTCATCGCAATTTTTCACCGTCGCGCGACTGTTCCGCATTCTCCGCGTCCTACGGGCGGTGAGCGCGATGCCGGACTTGCAGAAAGTGGTCGCCGCGTTACTGCGAAGCCTGCCGTCGTTGGGTCATATCGTCGCCCTGCTCGCCCTTCTCATGTACGTTTACGCCGCCGTCGGCACTTCGATGTTCGGCGAGGCCGCGCCGCAGCACTTCGGCACCCTTCACCGAAGCCTGCTGACGTTGTTCAGCGTCATCACACTGGAGGGCTGGGTCGAAGTCATGGGCGAGGTCGAGCCCCACGCGCCCGCCGCCTGGATCTACTTTGTCACCTTCATTTTGTTCGGAACGTTCGTGGCGATGAACTTCTTCGTCGGCGTCATCGTCAACAATCTCCAATCCGTGGCTTTCGAAGAACGTGATGACATGGCCGAAATTCGCCGGGCGCTGGCGCGCCTCGAGGCGCGCCTGCAAGCGCCTCCGCTGCCGACGAGCGACGGCGGTGCGGTTGACCGCACGGCGTGAGAACAACGATTGCAGGTTTTCAGCGCCGGCCCGAGCGGCTCGCCTCACCGGCGGGGCAGCGGGTCGGATCCGGAAAATTTCTTCAGCAAGTCGATCGTCTCGGCATCCCGGGGGATCTCGGCGATGACTTTCCGAAGTTGCTCCGGCCCCATGGGGCTCGGGTCCTCGGAGACGAGCTTCCTGAAGTACGGAGGAAACTCCGGATCTTTGAAGGTTTTGCGCATCGCTTCTTCGAGGATCGCCACGCGTTCCTTCGGCGTCCCCGGCGGCAGGATATAGGGCGAACCCACGCCCCGAAACGCGCGCCACAGGGCCAGGAGCCGCTTCTCCCTTTCCGTTTTGGCGAAAGTGCCGATCTCGGGAAGGTGGGCCAAGCGCGGATGCTTCTCTCCCAAGGGTACTTCCATGATCGAATGAAAATTCATGATTTTTTTATCGAACCATTCGGGATTCCGGCGCAGCACCGAGCTTGCGTTGTTGGCTCTGGCGTCGAGCTCGCCGTTTATCAGCGCCGCGTCCACTTCGGCGGCGCTATAGCCGGTGATGAATTTCGGATCCTTAAAGTTCAGGAAGTACGCGAACAGCCGTCCGGCGACATAGGAGACGTGACCGACGGTCTGCGCGCCGATTCTAATGCCCGGTTTGCTTGCGAGCTTCTCCGGCGTGTCGAGCCCGAGGTCGGCTCGCGTATAGATGACGTAGTGGTTTTCGCTCTCCGGCGACCCGAGATAGATCAATTTGTCGATATCGTAGGAAACCCCGGTTTCGCCCATCACGGCCAACCCGATGATCGCGCCGCTCGCCGCGCCGATCGTCAGGCCGTCCGGACGAACGTTGCTATAAACATGATTCGTGCCTTTGCGCCCGCCGCCGCCGTCCATGTATTGGATGATGACCGTGGGATTTCCCGGAATGTGCTTCTTCAAAAAAGGCGCGACCGCCTTGACCCGGAGATCTCCGGTGCCGCCGGGCGATGTGGTCGCGATCAGAGTGACGGTCTTCCCTTCGTAGAAATTGCTTTGCGAAAACGCTTCTGCCGGAAGCAACGCCAGGAGGATGGCGAAGAGCCAGGTGCGAGTTGTCCGTCTGTGCTTTGCATTGCGCATGACTGGGGTCCTTTCGTTCTAAGCACGCTATTGCCGGTCGTAGGCCGCATCGCGAAACCGCGCTACGACTCTCCTAACAAAATTCGGCGCCTGTTTACAAGCGTTTCGGATGCAACCGTTTCGAGCGTGCTGTTGACACCCATACGCTTGTCTGCCTATAGCCAATCTCGACCCGAGCGACAGGTTGAGCCATGGGAATGACACTCACCGAAAAGATCTGCGCCCGCGCGGCGCGCCTCGATCGCGTTCGAGCCGGAGATATGATCGACGCCGAGGTCGATAGAATCTACATCAAAGATCTGCGTTTCTCGAAAGCGGAAGATCCCAACGGACTTTACGGCGTGTTCAAAGAAGTCCTCAAGGAGATGGTGATTACACGAGCCTGGGATCCGGCACGCGTGATCATCAATTTCGATGAACAACCGGCTCGGAGTTCCAGGCGAGCCGAAGGCCAGCAGCGCGCCGAGCAATTTGCGCGGGAGCATGGAGCAACCATTTATCAGGGGTACGACGGCGGCATCGGCCACAATGTCATGGTCGAAAAAGGCCACGTGAGACCGGGAGAGTTCATCGTCGGCGCCGACTCTCACTCGTGCACGTACGGAGCGCTCGGCTGCTTTGCGACCGGAATCGGCTTTACCGAAACGGTGGGCGTGCTCGCCACCGGCCGGATCTGGCTCAAGGTGCCCCCCGCGATCTATGTCGAGCTCACGGGCAAACTGCCGCCGTGGATCTGGGGCAAGGATATTGCGCTGCGCGTCATGGCCGAGCTCGGACCGCACGGCGCCGTCAACAAGACGATCGAATACGGCGGCAGTGCCGTTGGCGACATCACGATCGAAAGCCGGCTCTCGATCTGCAATATGGCGGTTGAGAGTTTGGCGTTGAACGC
>DATMBL010000310.1:0-3759 GCA_035559295.1 Candidatus Eiseniibacteriota bacterium | reverse complement strand
GTGGAGGTTACGGGCACGGAGCCGATGCCAACCACGTTTCTAAGATTTCTTGGCTGGATGACCCCCGGCGATTTTTCGACTCTCAATGTTGCCGCGAGCGCTCAAGCCGCACCGGAAAGACCGATCGATTTGATGCTCATTCTCGATCGCTCGGGGTCGATGAACGCGACCGATGGAACGGGCACGACGAAAATAACTGCCTTAAAAACCGCCGTAAATACTTTCCTCGGCTTGTCTAACACCTTCTCGGCAAACGATCGCATAGGAATGGTGAGTTTCGCGACCCGAGGTTGCGGCAATAGCAGCGGTCAAGATTCGACCGTGAATGGTGCGTGCAGCCCGGATGTGCCACTCGATTTTGCTACCAGTTCTCATATCTCTGCGCTTCAAAGTAGAGTCAACGGCCTCGACGCAAACGGCGGGACGAACACTATGGAAGCCCTTCAAACTGCGCGTACTCCATTGGCTCAAGCGTTCGATGATCCCAATCGATCCACGACCCGGAAAGCAGTACTATTAGTCACCGACGGGCAACCTACATTCATGAAACGCAATGACGATTCCCAATGTAAAAGGAACCCTAAGAACAACAGCTTATTACCGTCTCCTGGTAATGGTAATACCGGCGGTGGCCCGTTCACGAATGGCTGTAAACAGGGTGTCCCATCCTGGGACTCGGACAACTCCCGGCCGTGGATGTTGCGTCAGTCTCTGGGCGGCTCGACCTTCACGTCGATTCCGGGATCGGGCACGAATGCCAATCTCTACCGAGACGTCATACGGTGCACACGTTCGATGATTAACTGTATAACGAACGGAGCAATGTACGAAGCAAACCTAACTCGGAATTGTGGGTACGGCAACAGCTCATGCGGCGGAGGAGGTAATCACGATGTCGTGATTTTTGCGATTGCAATTGGAAAGAAGGATTTGGACGCGCCACAGCAGAGTCTCGATGAGAACGCAAAATGCATGCTTGCGCGTATCGCCAATGCAACCGACATATTGAATGCGGCCACCGGGGTAGTCGAGACGATGACGTCCGTCTGCAACGCCGTATTTACGACCATGGTGGATGGAGACACCCATGCTGATTTAAAGGAGGGTTGGCCCTGCGGAACGGGCCCGTGCATTGACACGACTCAGGAGAAGGGAAAAGTATTTACCATCGATGTCACTGGTAATGTGACAGCGCAGCTCAATCAGGTTTTCAACGAAATCGCGTCCTTGCTAAAACTGCGCCTCGTCCTCTAGCGACCTGCGAAATGAAGCTCGCACGGGCACAGGCTGTCTTCTGGTAGTCTGTGCCCGTCGTACGGGCTCTTTAGTCAGAGAAACAAACGGCGGCGGCTTTTTCCCTGCGTTGAGGTCGCCGTGGAAGAATACCCCAGCGCCGTCCAATCTGAAGCAAGACAACACCCGTTGGCATTTTTGTCCCATAAAACGTAAACTGAGCCATTCCTCGGAGCGGGGGATGGCGATGAAAGGCAGCGACAAGCCGCTGGTCAGCGTGATTATGGGCAGCCAGTCCGACTGGGAGACGATGCAGCACGCCGCGGCAATGCTCGGGGAGTTTGACGTTCCGCATGAATGCAAGATCGTATCGGCTCACCGGACGCCAGGATGGTTGGCGGAGTTCGCCTCCAAGGCGGAGCCTCGGGGCATCGAGGTCATTATAGCGGGCGCGGGCGGAGCCGCTCATCTCCCCGGAATGGCGGCGGCGCAGACTCTGGTCCCGGTTCTCGGCGTTCCGATCGAGAGTCAGGCTCTCAAGGGTATGGACTCGTTGCTTTCGATCGTGCAGATGCCCGGCGGAGTTCCGGTGGGCACATTGGCGATCGGGAAAGCCGGAGCGATCAACGCGGCCTTATTGGCGGTGGCGATCCTGGCGAACTCACGCCCGGAGCTGCGGGAGAAGCTCCGGCGTTTCCGCAAAACGCAAACGGAAAACGTTCTCAAACAGACCCTGTCGTGAAATCCTCGTCAGCCGGTCCGATCCTGCCGGGTGCCGTTATTGGCGTGCTCGGAAGCGGGCAGCTCGGCCGTATGTTTGCGATTGCGGCGAGGCAGATGGGCTATCGCGTGCACACGCTTTCGCCCGACTCCGATACTCCCACCGGGCAGGTCGCGGACGTCGAAATCGATGCGTCCTACGAGGACCTCGACGCGATCCGCGCTTTTGCCGAAAACGTCGACGTCGTTACATTCGAGTTCGAGAACGTGCCCGCGTCATCGGTAGAAGTTGCCGCGCGGTACGCGCCCGTGCGTCCTTCCGGGTGTGTGTTACATACCACCCAGCACCGCATCCGTGAAAAGAGCTTCTTGTCCGCTAAAGGATTTCCAACCACTCCGACGATGGCGGTCCACTCGGCCGGCGAGCTCCGAACAGCGATTGGACGGCTGGGCTGCCCGGCAATCCTCAAGACAGCCGGGTTCGGATACGACGGCAAGGGTCAAGTCAAAATCACAGACATTGCGCAAATTGAGGACGCGTTCGTAGCCACAGGGGCGCAGGAGCTGATCCTCGAGGCCTATGTTGATTTCGCGCTCGAGTTTTCCGTGGTCGCGGCGCGAGGTATGGATGGAGCGTTTACGCACTGGGGTGTGATCGAAAACCGCCACAGCCATCATATTCTCGACGTCTCATCCGCCCCCGCCAGTGTTCCCGACACCGTAGCGCAGCGGGCGATCGAAATAGCGCGGGACCTGCTCACGACGCTGGACGTCGTGGGCGTGTTGTGTATCGAGTTCTTTTTAACCCGGAAAGGCGAGATCCTGATCAATGAACTCGCCCCGCGTCCGCATAACTCGGGCCATTTGACGATCGATGCTTCTTTGACCAGCCAGTTCGAACAGCAGGTTCGTGCGGTGTGCGGCTTGCCTCTGGGAGCGACCGAGTATCTGTCGGCCGCGGCGATGGCCAACCTCTTGGGCGATCTCTGGGACAACGGCGAGCCCAATTGGCCGGCTGCGTGCGCGCTGCCCGATGTCAAGCTGCATCTCTACGGCAAAATCGAGCCGCGGCCGCGGCGGAAAATGGGGCACTTGACGGCGCTCGCCAAGACCGCAGAGCAGGCTGTAGAGCGGGTCTTGCGGGCGCGAGAAGCCTTAACCAAAAAAGATAAATAAAACAAATTCTCTCGTAGAGAAGCAAAGCACCGAGAGTAGTGTGTGGTGAAATTTCCGGATTTTTCTTTGCCATAGGACTGTGACCGCTTACGTTCCGCTCTGGTGTAAGAGCAACTTTTCCTTTCTCGAAGGGGCGAGCCATCCGGACGAGCTGGTAGAAGAAACTTACCGTCTCGGCCTGCCGGCGCTTGCGTTGACCGACAGAAACGGCGTCTACGGCGTCGTTCGTGCCCACGTAAAGGCGCGCGAACTGGGTGTCAAGCTCATCGTCGGCTCGGAAATTACCGTCAACGATGGATCCACGATCGTGCTTCTGGTGCAGGATCGTTCGGGCTATGCGAATTTATGCCGGCTCATCACTGCAGGCCGGCTGCGCTCGGAGAAAGGGGAGAGCGTCGTAAGCTGGGAGGAGGTTTGCGGTCACGCTCCCGGCCTGCTGGCGCTGTGGGGAGGGGGAGGCAATCTTTTAACGAGCGACGTCGAACCGGCTCGAGTCGCCACGGACCTCCGAGATAGCTTCGGCGATCGACTTTACGGCATCGTCAGCCGCCATTTTCATGAGGAGGAAAACTTCCAAGAGAAACGATTGCGTAAGAGGTCGGAGCGATACGGCATCCCGCTCGTTGCCGC
>DATMBL010000309.1:0-5254 GCA_035559295.1 Candidatus Eiseniibacteriota bacterium | reverse complement strand
GGGCGCCCGCCGAGAGCGATTCTACGTAGCGGCGTTGTCCTTCGGCGTAAAGCGTGTCGAAAACGAGCGACGATTTTCCGGAGCCGGAAACCCCGGTGACGACCACGAGGCGATCGCGCGGCAACTCGAGATCGATGCTCTTGAGGTTATGGACGCGCGCGCCTTTAATGACGATCTTGCCTGCCATGGGAGCGGAGTCTAGAAACAGCCGGCGTGGCGCAAGCGCGCATCATGCGTCGTTTACGGCGTATCGAAATCCTTGAGCTTGTCCTCGATGATGGCCCGATATTCCTTGAGCTTCTCGGCGCTGCGCGCCTCGAAGCGCAGCACCAGCGCAGGTTGCGTATTGGAGGCGCGGATCAAACCCCAACCGTCCGGGAACCGGAGCCGCACGCCGTCGACATCGACGACGTCGTACCGCTTGCGGAAGAACTCCTTCGCCCTCTCGGCGATGGCGAATTTCTTTTCGTCGGGGCAATCGACGCGAATCTCGGGCGTCGAGACCGCCGGAGGCAAGTCGGCGAGCAACGCGGAGAAGGGACGGCCGGCGTTGGCGAGGATCTCGATCAGCCGCAGCGAAGCGTAGATCGCATCATCGTACCCGAAGTAGCGATCCTTGAAGAACATGTGGCCGCTCATTTCGCCCGCCAACAGAGCGCCGGTTTCTTTCATCTTGGCCTTAAGCAGCGAATGGCCCGCCTTCCACATAATCGCCTTCCCGCCCCGGGCCGCGATATCGTCATAGAGGCGCTGCGAGCATTTGACCTCCGAGATGACCATCGCCCCGGGATTGCGTTCGAGCACGTCCCGGGAAAACAACACCAGCAGCTCGTCCCCCCAGACGATGGCGCCGGTTTCATCGACCGCGCCGATGCGGTCCGCATCGCCGTCGTACGCGATCCCGACGTCGGCTTTTTCCTCCCTGACCGCGTCGATCAAAAGCTCGAGGTTTTCCGGCACGGTCGGATCCGGGTGGTGCATCGGGAAAGTTCCGTCCGGCTCGCACGCGATCTCCCGGACCGTGCAGCCCAGACGGCGAAAGATCGGCGGCGCAACCGGCCCGCCGACGCCGCTTCCGGCGTCGAGCACGACTTTGAGCGGCCGCTCGAGCCGCGGCACATCCGCGAGGAGGTGCTCCTGGTAGGGCGCAACGATCCCGTAGCGCCTGAGTGTTCCGCCTGCCTCCGCGTGAAAGGCGTTGCGTTCCATCCGGGAGCGAATCTCCTGAATCTGCGCGCCGTAGAGCGTTTCCTTGCCGAGGCAGATCTTAAAGCCGTTATAGGCCGCCGGATTGTGGCTCGCGGTTACCTGAATGCCGCCGTCGGCGTCGAGGTGAAAGAGGGAAAAGTAAAGCAACGGCGTGGGGCAGACGCCAAGATCGTAAACCTCCAATCCTGTGGCAACCAGCCCGGCCATCACCGCCTCGGCATAGGCCGCGGAGGTGGCGCGGCAGTCCCTTCCCACCGTCACGCGCCGCCCGCCCCGCTCGCGCACGATCGTGCCGTGGACTTTGCCCAACAACAGGGCAAAGCGCGCATCAAAGTCCGTCTCCGCCAATCCTCGGATGTCGTACTCGCGGAAAATCGATGGATTCATTCCTGCCTCCGTTGCGACCGCGTGCGCGCCAAGTGCGCGGCGAGCACAATCGCTTCCCTCATGCTGCTCTCGTCGGCTTTGCCGGTCCCGGCGATATCGTAGGCGGTGCCGTGGTCGACCGAGGTCCGAATGAAGGGCGGGCCCAGCGTTAGCGCAACGCCGCCGTGAAAGTCGTGCAGCTTGAGCGGGATCAGCGCCTGGTCATGGTACATGCAAACCACGGCATCATAGGCGCCGCGGGCCGCATGGTGGAACAGGCTATCGGCCGGGAGCGGGCCGCAGGCCTCGATCCCTTGCCGCTTCGCCGCCCGTACCGCCGGCGCGATGACGTCGCTTTCCTCGCGACCGAAAATCCCCTCTTCTCCCGCGTGCGGGTTGAGCGCGGCCGCGGCGATCCGCGGTCGGCGTATGCCGAAGAGTTCACGCAACGCGCGATCCGCCAGCTCGAAGGTGAGCCGGATGTTGGCGCGCGTGAGGCTCTGCGGCACCCGCTTTAAGCCGATGTGCCCGGTCACCGGGACCACCCGGAGTTTGCCGCCGATCAGCATCATCCGGCATTGCGGGGTGCGGCTCAACTCGGCCAGGAGTTCGGTGTGGCCGGGGTAAGGGTAGCCGGCTCTCATCAGGATGCTCTTGTTGATCGGCGCGGTTGCGATCGCATCGGCGACTTTCGAGAGCGCGAGCTTGGCGGCGACAACGATGTAGCGATAGGTCGCGTGTCCGCCCGCTTTCGTGGGTCTTCCGGGGCGCAGATCCCGCGCGGACAGTGAAGAAAGCGAGCAGACCGGGAGCGGGCCGTTGCTTTCGAGCAGGGGCGCAAGCGGCTCGCCGGAGCGCCAGCAAACGATCTCGGGGGCGTTTGGGAGACGCCTTTGCCAGCGCCGAAGGAGCCCCCAGTCGCCCAGAATCAACGGACGGCAGGCTCTACGAGTTTCCGGGCTCGCCAGCGCCTTCAGAACGATTTCGGGCCCAATTCCGGCCGGGTCCCCCATGGTTATTGCAATCACCGGTTTGCGCGCCATGAACTGCAACCGACAAAAACAGTTTCGGAAAGGTTACGTTTTTGCGCCGCCGCAGACAAGGGACGCTCGAGCCCGCGCTGCACGGCGCCGCCGCTTCCCGAGCTACGCGACGCGTCGAGGAGGGCGGCGCGGAGGCTGTCCGAATTTCCCATCAGAGATCGGTATCTCAAGGTCTCGAAGGCACGCCTCGCCCCGAGGAACCGAAGCGAACGAACTGGCCCAGGCCGGCCCCTGTCCGATCGGAGTCTACTTGTCGGGAGGCGGAAGCACGTCGGGAACGTCCTCGACGCTTTCGGTGGTGAAGAGGGGCACGCCGAAGACCGTGACGATGCTCTTACCCCGAAGCGGGCTTTGCGGATCGTCCTCTTCGACGGGAGTTTCCTTGTAGATGTAGGAAAACGGATTCAGGTAGCTGAGCAGGCTACGTTCTTGTTTGCGGGTGGCCCGGGTCGACTTGGCCACGAGCGTATCGACCGTGCCCTCCTGCATGTCTTCCGGTTTGAACACCACGCCCGCGAGCTTCACATCGACGCGGTGCTTGCGGCGGAGATCCGTCTTGAGCCATTTGAGCCGCCGCTCTTCCACCGCCTTCATGTACAGCTCTTCTTTGATCTTTGGCGCGACCGCGGAAAGCGGCGGCACCTGACCGCCCTCTCGGGCGGCGAGTTTGACGAGGTGAACGCCAAGGCTCGTACGCAACGGCCGGCTCACCTGGCCGACGGCGAGCTTTTCGAACGCGAGATCTTCGATCGGCTTGAGCAGCGTGCCGCGGCTCACCCAGCCGATGTCCCCGCCGGCTTCTCGGCCCGCTCCGTCCGAATGCGCGCGCGCCAGCGCGGCGAAATCCTCGCCGGCTGCAATCCGACGGTACAGCTCTTCTGCCTGCGCGGTGACGCTTTTTACGCGCTCCGGCGGCGCGTCCTCAGCGAGCGGCAAGAGGATATGGCTAAGACGCGCCCGTTCTCCGGTCCGGTAGCGGTTTGCGTTAAGCTTATAGTAGCGCTCGACGTCTTCATCGGTGATGCTGATGCGGCGCACGTGGCGGCCGACCAACTCGTTTTCTTCGAGCCGGCTCTTCACCCATGCGCGAAACCCGGCGAGTGTTTGTCCCTCGCGACTCAGCGCTGCGGCGAATTCCTGATCGCTCAGGCGGTTGGTTTGCTTCACCTCGTCGATGTACTGATCGATGTCGCTGTCGGTGATCCGGATTCCGGCCTCGCGCACTGCCGCCTCGAGGAGCTTTTCGGTGATGAAGTACTCGAGAACCTCGCGATCGGCGGCGTTGACACTGTTCAAGTCGCCCGTGGGAAAGGTTTTTCCGAGCTTGGTCTTGGCGAAGGTCTCGACATTCGAGAGCGTGTAGGGCTCGCCGTCGATGACGACCAGCACCTGCTCGACGATCCGCGCCGAGCTGGCATGCGTTTCGGCCCGAGGGATCGGGAGCGAGGCCGGGAGAGCCAGCGCGCCGATTAAAAGGAGGCGAAGGTGAAACGTTTGCCTCTGCATGACCGAAACCACTCCACGTGTAACACAGAGGGGGACAAAAGCCAACCGAGCCCCAAGCGGGGATACGTCCGCTTTGCCGAGAATAGCCGAGGCCACAAAACGGACTTCTCCCGGCTTATCCCCTTTGTTCCCGAGCCTGCGGCGCCGCGGCCTTCTGTTCCGGACCCGTATCCGCTGCGCCCGTCCCGAGGCTCCGGAGAAATTCCATCGCCTCGGCGATGAGCGCGCGCCAGTCCTCGCTCTGCGGCGCATACGAGAGCCGGCCGTCGGGCGAAAGGCGAAACCTGGACCCCGGCGCCCGGATGAGATCGAGGAGTTTCTCCACGCGCACCGGCGACTGCCGATGGAACAGCAACACGACCCGACCCTCGGAGGTGCTGATCTGCTGCACGAGGTATTCCTTGAGCACGCGGCGAAGATCCATCACTAAAAAAAGATTCTCCACCGCTTCGCGGTACGGGCCGAAGCGATCCCGGATCTCGGCGCGGATCTCGGCCAACTCCTCCACGCTTCGTAGGCTTGCCAGGCGCTTGTAGAACAGCAGCCGCTGGTTGCTGTCGGGAATGTAATCCTCGGGAAGGTAAGCCGGGATGCCGAGACGAATTTCGGGCTCGACCTCCGGCGCGATCGCGTCGCCTTTGAGCTCGCGAATCGCCTTTTCCATCATCTCGGTGTAAAGCTCGAAACCGACAGCGGCGATCTGGCCCGACTGCTGCGCGCCGAGGAGGTTGCCCGCGCCGCGGATCTCGAGATCATGGAGCGCGAGTTTGAAACCGCCGCCCAAGCCGTCCAGCTCCTGCAAAGCGCGCAGCCTCTTTTCCGCCTCCGGCGTGATCGCGTGCTCGCCGGGAATGAGCAGGTAGGCGTAAGCATGCCGGTGCGAGCGCCCGACCCGCCCGCGCAGCTGGTAGAGCTGGGCGAGCCCGAACCGATCGGCGCGATGGATGATGATGGTGTTGGCGTTCGGAAAATCGAGCCCCGACTCGATGATTGCAGAACAGACCAGCACCTGCGTCTCGTTTTCCAAAAAATCGAGCATCACCTTTTCCAGCTCCTTGGGCTTCATCTGGCCGTGCGCCACGGCCAGCTTCGCTTCCGGCACGAGATCGGCGAGCTTGGCTGCGAGCCGG
>DATMBL010000308.1:0-9108 GCA_035559295.1 Candidatus Eiseniibacteriota bacterium | reverse complement strand
GCCGATCAGCTCTTCGAGCCGCTTGGCCCTTATCTGTTGATGCTCGTCGCCGCGGCGCTTCTGACGGTTTCGATGGCGCTAGCCAACTGGGTCAACACCCGTGAGAGACACGCAGAGCGTCCCGGCGCCGCCGCCCCAGACGCAGACAAGCCGCTCGGCCGCGAGGGCGGCTTCAAACTGGTTGCGACGAGCCGCTACCTGCTTTTGATCGCCGCGCTGATGATCGTGGTGAACGCCGTCAACACGACGGGAGAATTCATCCTGGGAAAGAAAGTAACCGAGGAAGCGCGGCGCGCCAGCGAAGCGATAAGCGCCGGGGCGCCGCCGTCGCTCAGCGCCGGGTCGGCCGCGAAAACTCCGAAACAGGTGGAACACGAGTTTATCGGTAGATTCTACGGCAACTTTTTCTTCTGGGTGAATCTCTGCACCGCGCTAGTTCAGCTTTTCGTCGTCTCGCGCGTGCTGAAATACATCGGCGTTTCGCGGGCGCTGTTTTTCTTGCCTCTGATCGCTCTGGGCGGCTATTCATTGATTGCCGCGCTCCCGCTGTTGCATTACATCCGCATCGCCAAAATCGTTGAAAACAGCACAGATTACTCGTTGCAAAACACCGTCCGCCAGGCATTGTTCCTGCCTACGAGCCGGGAGGCGAAGTACAAAGCCAAGGCGGCGATCGACACGTTTTTCGTGCGGATCGGAGACATGACGGCGGCAGGGGTTGTTTTCGTAGGCTCGTCTTTGGCGCTGACGATCGAGTCATTCGCCATGGTGAATGTGGGCGCCGTTGTCGTTTGGCTTATTCTGGTGTCCGCCATCGCGCGCCATTACCGGCAACTTGCCGCCGCAACGACCCAGCACGCGGAGGGGACCTTGGCGCGCGGGTGAGCTTGCACGCGGTGCTCGAGCATTTTCGCGGCGTCTGCAAATTTCCTCGCGACTCGCGCCACGCCGGCGAATGAGTAAGAGCAGAGAGCCAAGCCGAAGTCACACCACGAAGGACACGAAGACCACGAAGTTTAAGAATTTTACTTTGAATCACCTTCGTGAACTTCGTGCTCTCCGTGGTGAAGCGTTTCTTGGCCATTCTCTTAGGTTGCGGCATAGCCGCGCTGTGGTGAGACGATGAAGAGAAAAGCGGCAGTTTTCGCCCTGTTTGTTTTCGTTGCTCAGCTGTTCGGGAGCTGCGTGCCGCAGCCGCTGCGAGCGCCGGTTTGGGAAAGCTCGGATGTCGTGTATCTCGAACTCAACGGGATCGAGCGGGAAAAGCACCGCGAGATTCGGGCGATCGAAGGCGCCAAGAGACACACGGCGCCATTGGCGGAGCTTCAATCCAAGTACGATCTGACCCCGCGGCCGGATGACTGCGTTGTGATCTACTTCGGACAGGCGAGCGTGCAGCCTGAATTCAGCCGGTCGGGCTTTTTCAAAGGAGCGCTCCTCGAAGACGTGGTGGAACGGATCAGGAAGGGAGAAATAGATCCGAAGAATATTCCAGTCGAATTTATCTGGGTCGACGGGAAGCGGGTGGCGGTGAACAACCGCTCGCTGACGGTACTCTACAAGGCGGGCATCCGGCCGACCAACCTCGTCGATCGAACGGGAAATTTGCCCGACAAAGGCCCCGACACGCTCGAGAGCGTTCTCAGGCGGCTCGAAGGCATGGGCGGTAAACCCTCGACGGAAATAGGTATACGGACGAACGGGACCGGGCGCGACGGTTTGCCGAAAAGGGCCGAAGAGTGGGATGCCCCGATTGGCGAGTACGTGAGCATGCCGGAAGAACTCATGAATTTCGCGCGCGCCTGCCGGTACACGCAAAAAAAGGCGGCGTAGTTTTTGCCGCCCCGTTTTGCTCAGCCGAGTCCGAGCAGGGTGATCCACACTCGGATGGTAATAACCACCACCATCGATGCATAGATGTAGCGCAGGAGCGCGGGCGAAAGCCGCCGGTGGCTCCACTCGCCCGCGACCGCGCCGAGGCTCGCTCCGGCGACGACCAACGCGGCCGCCAGGAGCGGAACTTGGCCGGTGATCAGTTTTCCCAGAAATCCCGCGGCGGTATTGAGGAGGGCAATGACGAGGCTGCTCGCGATCGCGACGCGCGTGGGAACTTTGAAAATGTATATGAGCAGAGGAACGAAAACGAAGTTTCCGGCGCCGAGAAAACCAACGATCAATCCCGCGACCGATGAAAATACCGCGAGCGGGAGCTTCGGAACGTGCACCTGGCTCGTCGGGAGCCGTTCCTGCTCCGCCGTCGGACCCGGCAGAAAGAGCATGCCTGTGATGGCCATGGTGACGATGCCGAAGAGCGTGAGCAGAAATTGCTCGGAAACGCGCGTGGAAGCGATGCTGCCGATGAATGCCGTTAGCGCGGATACCAGACCGGCCTCGATTGCGAGGCGCGGTTTGACGCGGCCGCTGCGCCAGTGGGCCGCCCCACCGACCAGGGCGGCGAAGAACACCTGCACGACGACAATCGCGGCGATCGTTTGCGCGTCCAGTTTGCCGGCGCCGAAGAGCGGCGGAAGGTAGAAGAGAAGCGGAAATAACAGGACGCCGCCGCCAAATCCCAAAACACCCGAGGCGATCCCTCCCAATATTCCGACGATCCCCAGGGCCAGCAAAAGGGACAGCGTCATCGCGCCCCCGCGAGGCCCGATCGCAGGAGGAGATCGAGAACGGTGGTCAAAAAATAACCGACGCTCACGTAAGCGTTGAAATCGAAGAACGCTTTGTTGACGCGCGATAGATCATCGGGTCTTACGATTCGGTGTTCCCAAAACAAGATCGCGGCCGCAGCCAAGACGCCGATCCAGTAAATAGCGCCGAGTTTCGCTGCAACGCCGACGGCGGCAAGGAACGTGACGGTCAGAAAATGAAAAAAGGCCGAGAGCCTCAACGCCTGCGCGACGCCAAACCGAACCGGGATCGAAAACAGCCCCTGGCGGCGATCGAACTCCCGGTCCTGGAGGGAATAGATGATGTCGAAACCGGCGAGCCAGAACAGCACGGCGAGACCGAGAAAAAAGGGCGTTGCCAGCTCGCGCAGCGTTGCCGGCGGTCCGGATAACGCGAGCCATGCGCCGATCGGCGCAACCGACAGGGCCAACCCGAGAAACAGATGCGAGCTCCAGGTAAACCGCTTGGTGAACGAGTAAAAGAACACGATCGCCAGGGCGATCGGCGAAAGAACAAAGCAGAGAAAGTTCAGCTGGTACGCCGCATAGACGAACACGAGCGAGGCGGCCGCCGTGAGAACGACCGCTTCCGCGACTTTGACTCTGCCTTGAGGGATCTCCCAGGAGCGCGTTCTCGGGTTGAGCGCATCGAACTTCCGATCGGCGAGCCGGTTGAAGCCCATCGCGGCGGTTCTTGCGCCGACCATAGCGACCAGGATCCACAGAAGCGATCTTGCAGTCACGGGATATCTGGGTGCGGCAAGGGCAACGGACGCGAGCGCGAACGGGAGGGCGAACACGGTGTGGGAAAAACGCACGAGCCGCGCGTAATCGAGGATTTTTGATTTCACCTTGCTGAGAAACATATTCCCGCAGAGACGCAGAGTTCGTAGAGCGGCTACGCCGAACCAAAAATCGAAATGTCTCGCGCAAAGCCCGCAGAGGCCGTCAAGATAAAGACCAGGTCTCTATCGCGCCACCGGCGCGAAATTTCGTTCCCCTTTGCGCGCTTGGCGTTTTGGCGCGAAAAAGTCTTTCTCTTCTCGCTTTGTGCTCTTCAGTGAATTCCGAGTTTGTCCCAGATCGAGTCGATGTACTGCTTGGTTTTCTCATCCATGACGATCGGCTCGGGCCAATCCCGCTCAAAGCCTTCGCTTCGCCATTTACGCGTGGCGTCGATCCCCATCTTCGAGCCGTAGCCCATGAGCGGCGCGGCATGGTCGAGGACATCGACCGGCCCATCGACGAAAACCACATCGCGCCTGGGGTCGATGTGGTTGCCGGCGACCCAGGTGACTTCGGCAAGGTCGTGGACGTTGACGTCGTGATCCACGATCACGAGCGTCTTGGTGAACATCATCTGACCCATGCCCCAGAGGGCGTGCATGATCTTGCGCGCGTGCGCCGGATACTCCTTTTTGATCGAAACGATCGCCAGGTTGTGAAACACGCCGTGGACCGGCAGGTTCATGTCGACGATCTCGGGAAACGTGACGCGCAGCAGCGGCAGAAAAATTCGTTCGGTGGCCTTGCCGATGTAGGCGTCTTCCATCGGCGGCCGCCCGACGATCGTCGTCGGATAGATCGGATCCTGCCGGTGCGTGATGCAGGTGACGTGGAACACGGGGTAGTCGTCGGCAAGCGAGTAAAATCCGGTGTGGTCGCCGAACGGACCCTCGCGCCGCAGCGGCTCGGCGGGATCGATATAGCCTTCGATCACGATATCGGCGTTTGCCGGCACCTCGACATCGACGGTGACGGCCTTCACCAGTTCCACGGCTTTCTTGCGCAGAAACCCGGTGAAGAGAAGCTCGTCGATGGCGTCCGGAAGCGGGGCGGTGGCGGCGTAGATCAATGCGGGATCGCCGCCGAGGCAAACGGCGAGTTCCATCCGTTCCCGGCGCTCTTTTCGGTGCTGGAAATGGCGCGCGCCGACCTTGTGCAGGTGCCAGTGCATGCCGGTCGTGCGGCGATCGTAAACCTGCATCCGATACAATCCGACGTTACGCGTTCCTCCGATCGGGTCCTTTGAAAACACGGCGGGCAGCGTGATGAACGGCCCGCCGTCGCCGGGCCAGCAGGTGAGGACCGGCAACAGCGTGAGATCCGGATCCCGGTGGATCACCTGTTGGCAGCGTCCTCGGTCAACGAGCTTGGGGGGGATGCCCGCCAGGCGGATGAGCTTGGCGCCGAGCTGCAGCTTGTCCCTGAACGAGCGCGGCGGCCGGGTTTGCACCAGGGCCTCGATCTCCCGGGCGATCTCTTCGACGTCGGTGACGCCGAGCGCCAGCGCCATCCGCTTGGCCGAACCGAGCGCGTTGATCAGCACGGGCAGTCGTTTGCCGGGTATATTTTCGAAGAGCAGCGCCGGTCCGCCGCGCTTCATGACGCGATCGGCGACTTCGGTGATTTCCAGTTCAGGCTTGACCGGATACGTGACGCGCTTGAGTTCGCCCTCGCGCTCCAAAACGGCAACGAAGTCGCGCAGGCTATCGTAACGTATCCCCATGTCGAACGTCCGAATTACAAGCAATAACCGCGGGGGAGGCGATAAGTCAAGGAACCGCCGGCCGCGCGAGCGAGCTGTTGCATCGCAGATGTAAGTTTGTCACATAACACCGATATGCTCGCTTTGGCCCTGGCGCTCGGAGTTGTGACCGCGATTGCCAACGTGGTGGGGAGCAGCCTCGCGGTGCTCCAGCGCCAGCCTTCCCGGAGCTTTACGGCGGGGACGCTCGGCTTCAGCGGCGGCTTCATCCTCGCGGTGGCGCTCTTGGAAATGGTGCCGGCGAGTCTGGAGCGCGGGCCGGCGATGCCGTTTTTTATCGCCGTCGGGTACCTCGTGGTGTTCCTGATCGAGCAATTCCTCGACGTGCATCTCCACCGCCTGCCCGGCGGCGAAAAGTCTCCCGCGCTGCCGGCAGCGGCGGGATTGACCTCGCTCATCGCTTTCAACGTCCATGATTTCGTGGATGGACTGGCCATGGGCGCCGGGATGCTCGGCGGCGCAGAGTTGGGATTGATCGTTTTCATCGCCGTGCTGCTCCACGAAATACCCGCCGGCTTCGTCATCGCGGCGATCATGCGCGGCGCCGGGTGGGGAAGGCTGGCGGCCGTGGGCGCCGGCGCGAGCCTAGGCGGCGTGACGTTAATCGGGATTTCGTTGCCCTTTCTGGTCCAGGAAATCAGCCCGTTTCATACCGACGCGCTGTTGTCGATCGCCGCCGGAACTTTTATATACCTCGGCGCAACGCTGCTCGTGCCGTTGTCCGAAGCCGGGAACTCGCGCTGGATCACGTTGCTCGTCGTTCTCGGATTCGTTGCGTTTTTCGCCGCCAACTGGATGATTAAATCCAGCTGATCGCTTTCTCGTCGTACTATGTTGCGCAAATCTGCTCACGAGGCAACCGTTGAAAGACTCTCGCGCCAAGCACGCCAAGTGCGCAAAGGCTAGCGGGCTCGAGTGGTGGAGTAATGGGGGCCCAATACTCTACCACTCCGGCAGTCCAGTACTGCAATGATCTTCTTGGCGATCTTTGCGTGCTTTGCGGGAGATATTTCTTTTCGGTCGCGGCGTAGCCTTCGGTCAACTCAGAGATAATGTAGCTTCACGCGTCCTTGCTCAAGGCTCTCTTCCGCCTCCCTCAGGCTCTCGAGCGTTCCGAGATCGCGCCAAAAGCCGTCGAACCGAAAACCGTAGAGCGCCCCGCCCGCGCGCAGAAGTCGCGGGTACGTGTCCCTGGTCGTACTAAACTTCTCCGCCGCCGAATCCGCGGCCATGAAATCGAAGATCTCGGGCTCGAGGATCTGCACACCGGTAAACATGAGCTCGCTTTCTCGGTCCCGGCGGGGGGAGGGCGCGGGCGCGGTGGCCTCGAGAAACCTCCGGATCCGGCCGCAGCCGTCGGTCGACATTGAACCGTAGCGCTGCGCGTGCGGATCAGTCCGAAGCACCAGGGTCGCGGTCGCCGCTTTGCGCCGGTGGAACTCGATCGCGTCGCACAGCGGGAGATCGATCAGCACGTCGGTGTTGACGACGATGAAGGTCGCGCCGGCGAGAAACGGCTTGGCTTTGAGAAGGCCGCCGCCGGTGTCGAGCAGCTCGGTTTCCTTCGAGTAAGCGATCCGGAGCCCGAACTTGTCGCCCGCGCCGAGATAAGCTTCGACCTGATCGCCCAGGTGATGCAGGTTGATGATGATGTCGCGAATCCCGTAGTGCCGGAGAAGCCGTAGCGGGTATTCGATCATCGGCCGCCCGGCGACCGGAACCAGCGCTTTGGGCAGCCGGTCCGTGATCGGGCGCAGCCGCGTGCCCAACCCGGCGGCCAGGATCATCGCTTTCATCGCATCGCTTCGAGCTCTTCGGACAGGATCGGAACGAGCCGCGCGGCTTCGGGGGAGCGCGCGAGGTTTCTCTCGAGCCGCCGAACCGTCGCCGGAATGAACCTCCTGTAGCCCGGTTTACCCTTGACCGTGTCGAGATAATGGAAGCGCCCGACGACTTTCAGGTCCCGCTGGATAACGCTCAAGCGGTAAAGCGCCTCGAACTCTTCGCGGTCTGCGACCGGCTCCCCGAGCGCTTTGCGCCGATCGAGATAGTAGGCGACGAGTTCATTTTCGAGCCGCTCGTTGATTACGCGATCGGTCTCGCGGTCGTTCAAGAGCGAGGCGAGGTCGTACTGCGGCGGCGCCAATAACGCGTCTTGGAAATCGATGACCGCCAATTCGTCATCCCGGACCATGATGTTCCAGCTGTGGTAGTCCCGGTGGTTGAGGCACGGTGTCGGCCGCTCGAGTCGAGCGGCGATTTCGCGAAACGCGGCTCGTAGCAGGCGGACGGCGGTCTCGCTCACGCGCGCGCCGGGTCGTTTTTGCAAACCGTATTCGATGAAGTGATCGAACTCCCAGAGGTAAAGCCGCGCATCGAAGCGCTGCTGAAAGGCGATGCACGTGGCGTCTCGTTCCCGAGTGCCGCGGACCTGGAGCACGAGGAGCTCGTCGATCGCCTTTTGATACCAGCGCGCGACGTCCGCTGCTCCGGCGCCGTTGACGCAATCCCAGAGCGCGACATCGCCCAAGTCTTCGAGGAGCAGAATGCCTTCGGCTTCCCAATGGCCGTAGAGCTTGGCCACGTTGACGCCGATGCGCCGTAAGAATCGGTGGACGTTAATGAAAGGAAGCTCGACCAGGGGTGTCTTGAAGATCGCCAGCTCTTCGGAGGAAAGCGGCAAACCGCTCCCCGCTCCCAACTCCATCACGACCAGCGAGCCGGGCGCCGGCCCGCTTAACGTGGCGCGGTGATAACGCCGGCTCGAGGCGTCGCCGGCGAGCGGACGCAGATCGGTCAAGCGCGCGGAAGGACCGAAGAGCGCTTCGACCTTTTCAGCTACGAGGGATTGGAGGTCCGTCAAGTCGCCTTCCTTCCGTATCCGTCCGAAGCCTCGTGAGGGAGATCACGATCCTCGATGCGCGATCCTCGGTCGACTCCGCACGGTAGACACGCTGAGACCACGGACGAGCCGGCCACGGCCGGCCTCAGACCTCTCACGTTCCGCCGAAACCGATCGTGACCTTGCCGTTTTCCACGATCACGGGGATCTGACGGCGCCCGCCGCTATACCGGAGCATCCGTTCGAGACCGGCGGGATCGTTGAGAACATTGACGTACTCGAACGGGACCTTGCGGCGCGCGAACTCCTCGCGCGCGGCGGAAGTGTAGGGGCAGAGGTCTTGGCCAAAGATCAAGACGTCTTCGGTTTCCATAGCACAACTACTATACGTCAATTTCCGCCGCCTTGGGAGGGGCGTCCGGCCGCGCCGCACCGCGAAATTGCAGTCGAGCGAATCGCCATGTTAGGGTCCCTGCGATGCTCTACGTCGTCGCAACCCCCATCGGCAATCTCGAAGACATCTCGCTCCGGGCGCTCAGGATCCTGAAAGAGGTCGATGTCATCGCTGCCGAGGATACGCGGCACACCAAGATCCTGCTGGATCGTTACGACATCCGAACCCCGCTTACCGCGTATCACGAACATAACGAGAGCGCGAAAGCCGAGGAACTGGTCAGGCGGCTGACGGCCGGCGAAACCGTGGCGCTGGTATGCGACGCCGGGACGCCGGGGATCTCGGATCCGGGTTACCGGCTCGTCAGGGGCGCGATCCGCGCCGACATCAAGGTGGTGCCGGTGCCGGGACCGTCGGCGCTGACGGCGGTGCTGAGCGCAGCCGGGCTCCCGACCGACCGATTCATCTACGAGGGTTTTCTCCCGGCGAACAAAAACGAGCGTCGGCGCATCCTGGAAACGCTTCGGAGCGAGCCACGCCCCGTGATCTTCTACGAAGCGCCGCACCGGGTCGAAGCGACGCTCCACGACATGCAGGAGATTCTCGGGGATCGGGAGATGGTGCTTGCGCGCGAGGTGAGCAA
>DATMBL010000307.1:0-5666 GCA_035559295.1 Candidatus Eiseniibacteriota bacterium | reverse complement strand
CCGCAAGGATCTCTCCAGCCGCTTGATGATCGAAATTTTACTCGGCGCAACGGAGTCGATCATGAACCCTCCGAAGCTCGCGGAACTCGATCTCACCCCCAAGGAAGGTTACCTGACGATCACGACCGTGATCCTGGAGGGCGTGCTCACGGACAAAGGCAGAAAGGACAGACAAGGAGATAGGGAGACAAGCAGCATAAAACAGACAAGGAAACCAGGAGTAGGGGAGTAATGCGTTTCAGTCCAATACTCCAGTACGCCAATTTGGCCGGCTGGAACGGTTGGAACGATTGGAACAGCTGGAACCATTGGAACGGTTTGAACGGCTGGAACGGTTAAACAGAGCCGGAGTGGATAGAGGATGAATCGAACGATTCTGATGGCCGCGTTTCTGCTGGTAGCCGGAATCGTCGCGCTCGCATTGTGGTTTCGCCGCGACGCCAGCGAGACCTCGAGGCTCGTACTGCACGGCAACGTCGATCTCCGCCAGGTCGAGCTGTCCTTTAATAACAGCGAACGCATCTCCGCCGTGCTGGTCCAGGAAGGCGATCGAGTGCGGCAAGGGCAACTCCTGGCGCGGCTCGACACGAGCCGGCTCGGGCCTCAGGTCGCGCAAGCTGAAGCTCAAGTAGCGGCGCAGCGGCAAGTCGTCGAAAGACTGCGCAGAGGCAGCCGGCCCGAGGAAATCGCTCAGGCACGCGCCAATGTTGAGTCGGCGAAGGCCGACGCGGTCAATGCGCGCCAGCACTACGAACGCGTGAAAGCTGCCGCGGAAAGCTCCGGCGGTCGCGCCGTAAGGCAGCAGGATGTGGACAACGCCAAGGCGGCTTTGGAAGTCGCCGAGGCGCGGCTTGCGGTGAATCAGAGAGCGCTGGAGTTAGCGATCGCCGGTCCGCGCAAGGAGGAGATTGCCGAGGCGGAGGCGAGACTGAAGGCAAATCAGGCCGAGCTGGCGCTGCTACGGCAGCGCCTGGCGGATACCGAACTGTTCGCGCCCGTTGATGCGACGGTCCGGACCCGGATTCTCGAGCCCGGGGAGATGGCGAATCCGCAGCAGCCGATTTTCTCGCTCGCCGTAACCGATCCCAAGTGGGTTCGAGCTTACGTTTCGGAAACAGACTTGGGCAAAGTGCGCCCGGGAATGCCCGCGTCGGTCGTCGTCGACAGCTTCCCGCAGCGATCGTTTGAAGGCTGGGTCGGCTTTATTTCCCCTGTGGCCGAATTCACGCCGAAAACCGTTCAAACCGAAGAGCTGCGGACGAGTCTCGTCTACGAGGTTCGCGTGTTTGTGAAGGATCCCGCGGATGAGTTGCGCCTCGGCATGCCCGCCACTGTCTATCTCGCCATAGGCGAGCGCTCAAATGCAGCCGGGGAGACAAGGAGGGCGCGGGCACCTTGAATGCGGACAAGAAAGGGGATGCCCCATTATCTGAATTGATGTTCATCGTAAACGCCCGCAACGTCAGCAAATGCTTCCGTCGCGAGCATGGCGCAATCGTGCGCGCGCTCGACGACGTCTCGGTAAGCGTCCCGGCCGGCTCGCTTACCGCCCTGGTCGGGCCGGACGGCGCGGGCAAAACAACGCTCATGCGCTTGATAGCAGGACTGATGGTGCCGGACGCAGGAAGCCTGGCCGTGCTCGGCATCGATGCCGCCGCCAATCCGCAGGCGATTCAAGAACGCATCGGCTACATGCCGCAAAAATTTGGATTGTACGAGGATTTGAGCGTCCAGGAGAATCTCGATCTCTACGCCGATCTCCACGGGCTCACCGCCGAGGAACGGCGGGAGCGCTATCCACGGCTGATGGCAATGACGGCCCTTGGCCCTTTCACGGCTCGCTTGGCGGGACGACTGTCGGGAGGGATGAAGCAGAAACTCGGTCTGGCATGCACCTTGGTGAGAGCGCCGGAGTTGTTGCTGCTCGACGAACCGACCGTGGGCGTCGATCCGTTGTCGCGACGGGAGCTCTGGGAAATCATCCTCCAGCTCGTCCGAGAACATGGTCTCACCGTGCTCCTCAGCACCGCGTATCTCGATGAAGCCGAAAAGTGCGGCCGCGTCGTTGTGCTGCACGAAGGCAGGGTTCTCACGGAAGGCGACCCGCAGGACGTCCGCGGTCTCGCGAGCGGCCGCGTTTATATCGCCGAGCCGCCGCCGCACGAAAAAGCGCGCCTGTTGCAGGCTCGGCTGCTCGAGGAGCCGAGGGTCGTAGACGCAGTGCCCGAGGCCGGGCGTGTCCGGTTTGTAACGAAAGCAGAGGAACCGATGCCTCGCGAGATCGCTGCTTCGCCTGCCGAAGCGCGCTTCGAAGACGGCTTCATGATCCTGTTAAAGCAACGTGAAAAAGCGGACCGAGCGATAAAGAGACAACGAGAGGCGGCAGACCTCCCCCGTCTTCCCCCGGAGGTCGTCGTGCATGTCGACCACCTCGTCCGGCGGTTCGGCGACTTCACGGCCGTGGATAACGTTGGCTTCGATGTCGCCCGCGGCGAAATCTTTGGCTTGTTGGGGCCAAACGGCGCAGGCAAAACGACGACGTTTCGCATGCTTTGCGGCCTTCTGCCGGCAACGAGCGGAACTCTGGAGGTTGCAGGCGTGGACCTACGGCGAGCCCGCGCCTCGGCGCGACAGCGCATCGGGTACGTCGCCCAGAAATTTTCCCTCTACGGTCAGCTTTCCGTGCTCGAAAATCTCGAATTTTTCGCGAGCGCATACGGGTTGCGCAATCGAGCGCGGCGCCGGCGCATCGATTGGGCAATCGACGAGTTCGACCTGGGCGGAATAACCGGAATCCCGAGCGAGCGCCTTCCCCCAGGCTACAAACAAAGACTCGCCATGGCGGCGGCGCTGCTGCACGAGCCGGAGATTCTGTTTCTCGACGAGCCGACGAGCGGAGTCGATCCCCTCGCTCGTCGAGAATTTTGGCGGCGTATCACCGAGCTCGCCCGCCGGGGCGTTACAGTGATCGTCACCACCCACTTCATGGAGGAGGCGGAGTACTGCGACAGAATCGTTATTTTGGATGCCGGCAGGGTTCTGTCGCGCGGGGCGCCTGCGGAGATCCGCGCCCGCGCGCGACCCGAAACCGGCCGTGCGCCCACGATGGAAGACGCATTTATCGCAATCGTTGCGGATGCTCGAGCTGCTGCAAGCGAATAACGCGTGACCATGGCGGCCTACGACACGAACGCTACGGTCCCGGCCAAGAGGCGGCGCCTCTGGGCGCTGATCAAGAAGGAAGCGCGCCAGATCGCGCGCGACCCGAGCAGCATCGCCATGGGCATCGTTTTGCCGCTGATGTTGATCCTGCTTTTCGGCTATGGGCTATCGCTCGATGTTCGAAACGTTCCGGTGGCTGTCGTCCTGGAGGACAGCTCCCCGGTTGCACGGGAATTGGCCGCGCGCTTTCAGCTCTCGGATTACTTCGATGCGCAACTCCTCACCTCCGCGCGCACGGCTCGGCGCCTCATGCTGGAACGCAAAGTGGACGGGATCGTTCGGATACCGCCCGATTTCTCGCGTCGCCTTTCTCTCGGAGGCGCGGAAGTGCAGATCCTGGTTCACGGCGTGGATGCGAACCGCGCAAGGATCATTCAGGGCTATGCCCAGGGCGCGGTGGCCCAGTGGAGCGCCGTTCGCGCGGCCGAAGGCAAAAAGAGCGCCGGTGGCCCGGTGATTTTGCAAACTCGCCTCTGGTTCAACGAAGCGCGCGAGAGCCGTTATTTTCTGGTGCCGGGATTGATCGTTCTAATAATGACCCTGATCGGAGCGATGTTAACCGCGCTCGTGGTCGCTCGCGAATGGGAACGTGGAACGTTCGAAGCGCTTTTTGTCACACCTGTCCGGGTAGGGGAGATTCTTCTCGGCAAAACGATTCCCTATTTTCTGCTCGGTATCGGCGGTCTGGCGCTCTGCGTCACCGCCGCGAAGTTTCTGTTTGGCGTTCCGTTGCGCGGTTCGGTCTGGGTTCTGTGCGGGGTGTCGATTCTCTATTTGATTGTATCGCTGGGTATCGGACTGGTGATTTCGTCGGCCGTCAAAAGCCAGTTTGTGGCCAGTCAGATTACGATTTTGGTGACTTTTCTACCGGCGCTGATGTTGTCCGGCTTTTTGTTCGACCTGCGGAGCATGCCGGCCGCGGTGCGTCTGATTTCTTACGGCCTGCCGGCACGGTACTACGTTCAGCTGCTGCAAACCGTTTTCCTGGCAGGCAATCTCTGGGGAGTGATCGTGCCCAACGCCCTGGTGCTGGCCGCGATGGCCGCGGCGTTGATGTTCTTGAGCCGGAGATCGATGCAAAAAAGCCTGTTCTGAAAAGAAATATGGACCACAGAGAACACGAAGGTCACGAAGGAGCAATTTTGCCGAAGATCGAAGATGAAAGCTTGAGGAGCGCAACCTCCCCCACAAAGCTTCGGACGGATGCGTCCTTTGGCGCGCTCGATTTTCAATCCTCGATTCTCGTTTTTGCTTCGTGCCCTTCGTGAACTTCGCGGTGAGTTTCCGATGATTGCGATGACGTTTCGGATAACCGCACTCATTTGGAAAGAGCTGCTCGCGATCATGAAAGATCCCCGCAGTCGCTTTATGCTGTTCGCTCCGCCCGTCGTTCAGTGTCTGATCTTCGGGTACGCCGCCACTTACGATCTCAACGATGTCCCCTATGCCGCATTCGATCGAGACAACAGCGCCACGTCGCGAGCTTTGCTGGCGCGCCTTGACGGCTCGCGCGTGTTCCGCCGCGTCGCGAACTTGAACCAGATTTCCGAGCTACGAGAAGTCATCAACAGCGGCGATGCGTTGCTCGTTGTGCAAATCGGCGAGCATTTCGAGCGGCGACTCCTCGCGGGTTTTCCGGCGGAGTTACAGGTGATCGCCGACGGCCGGAATTCCAATACCGCAGGGACGGCGATCGGGTATGTAAGCGCGGTCGTCGATGGCTTTAACACCGAATGGCGGCTCGCGCGCGGGCAACTCGGACCTCCGGTCGTGACCACAACCAGGGCCTGGTACAATCCCAATCTCGAGACGCGGTGGCATATGGTCCCGGCGCTGATCGGAACGTTGACGCTCCTCCAGACCCTGCTTCTCACCGGAATGTCGGTCGCGCGCGAACGCGAACAGGGCACGTTCGATCAGCTGCTGGTGACGCCGTTGACGCCCGCCGAGATCATGGTCGGCAAAGCCGTCCCCTCGATGCTTGTGGGCGCGGCGCAGGCTACGTTGATCCTGCTCGTCGCTCAACTCTGGTTTCAAATTCCATTCGCCGGCTCGCTCATCGTGCTGTACGTCGGGCTGGCGCTGTTTTTGCTGGCCGCCGTGGGCATCGGACTGCTGCTGTCTTCGATCTCCGCGACCATGCAGCAAGCGATGCTCTACTCGTTTATGTTGCTCATGCCGTTTTCGCTTCTGTCGGGCCTCGCCACGCCGATCGAGAGCATGCCCGAGTTCCTTCAGCTGATCACGTTGGTGAATCCGCTGCGCTACGCGATCGAGATTGCCCATCAAGTCTATCTCGAGGGCGCCGGCTTCGGCCTTCTCTGGCCGCAGCTGTGGCCGCTCGCGCTGATCGCGACCGTAACGTTGCCGGCGGGGTCGTGGATGTTCCGGCATCGGCTCACCTAAAAATGAACCAAGAGAGGAACTGGACTATGAGAGTCAAT
>DATMBL010000306.1:0-2852 GCA_035559295.1 Candidatus Eiseniibacteriota bacterium | reverse complement strand
CATCGGCGAAGTGATCGGACGCGGGTATTTCGACAACGTGGCGGCGGTGGCCGAGGAAAAGGCCCACGGCAGCTCGCAGCCGTTTACGACGCATGCCTGCATCGTCGAAGTGAATCCCGACACCGGCAATGTAAAGATTCTAAAATACGTCGCCGTGCACGACATCGGCCAGCCGATTCACAAAGCTGCGGTGGAAGGTCAGATTGAAGGCGCCGCCGCTATGAGCATTGGCCAGGCGTTGTGCGAGCAGGTGGTGTTCGACAAAGACGGAAGGACGATGAATCCAAGCTTCGTCGATTACCTGATGCCGACGCTCAACATGATGCCGCGCATTGAAACGGTTCTGGTGGACGGCTATCCCGGCGCAGGGCCGTATGGCGCCAAGGGCGCGGGAGAGATCGCCTGCGTGCCGCCGATGGCGGCCATTGCGAATGCGATTTACAATGCGACCGGCGTGCGCATCCGGAAACTCCCGCTAAGCCCGGAAAACGTCTTGCGCGCTCTGCGCGAAGCGCGGACGCACTGAGCTGCTCGCGACCGCAACCGTTCGGAATAAGGTTTTTCGCGCCAGAACGCCAAGGGTGCAAAGGCTAAGGGCGCCGTAGACGCCCTGTCCTTCGTGGTGAGGTGCTTTAAACTGTTAGCAGGTTCGATTGTCCAGGGTTCATGCCATGGGATTCCATCCAGCGGGCTTGGATTTCGTGTAAAAGACGCGTCAAATGGGCTTTGATCGACGGGACTTCGCTTAACTCGTCGAGCACTTTGATGTGGCACTCCATCCGGTTCCGCGCCTCGATATAGCCGATGGTGCCGATCGGTACGCCCCCTGCTTCGATGTAGCTGTTCAATCGCAGCCGCAGGTTGGCGCCGTCGCTCCACATCAACCGGGCCTCGCTGCCGAGGACAACCACCAGAGCCAAACGGGTAAAACTCCGAGCCTCTGCGTTAAACCGATCGACGATGTCTCCGGCGGTTGTCATCATAAAGCGTTTTTCGGCCACGGCGTTGCTACCGTGCCAACCTCCTTGTGGTTGTTTTGTCACCCTTGCCAGGGCTTGCGCGCAGCGGCTGTCAATGTTTTGTATCTTAGTGCGCCGAGTTGCGCGGAACTGAACACCGGCATCACACGAGAGCAAGAACGGCGCCAGAATCGAACCCCTGGGAAAAAATCAGCGGCGATCTTGGGAGTTTCGCGGCCGCGCGCCGCAAGGAGGAGCTAGGCATGGCGATCCGACTGATTGTGATGATGACAGCCGCTCCCGGCAAAGGCTCGGAACTCGCCCAGGCCTACAAAGCCCGGTGCGCCGAGGTTATGGCGGAGTCCGGCTGCGAACAGTTCGAAGTTTTTCAGAGCGTGGTCAGTCCCGACAAACTGGTGATCTTGGAGCGTTGGAAAGACAAGGCGGCCTTAGAGGCGCACGCCCAACTCAACAGTACCCGCCCGCCGCTCCGGCCCGAGCTCCGTGTAGGGTCGAGCGAGCGCGAAGATTACGAATATCATCGGACCCGGTAACTGATCGCACCCGGACTACCCACAAAGAACGTGGCGCGGCCGCGCCACACCCGAAGAGAATACCGGATATCTCCCGCAGAGAGCGCAAAGTTCGCCAAGTTAAGAGATTAGATTTACTTGTGGCGCGGGGTTGCGGGGCTTTGCGTCACTTGACGTCCTTGGCGCGAGGAAAGATCGGTCATTTCGTTTGCGCCATGGCGCGCAAGTGATCCACGCCGGCTTTGTAGTCTTCGAAGAGCTTCTTGACCCCGTCTTTGACGATCCGGTCCGCCTGCTCGCCAAAAATCGCGTCCGGCGGCTCGCCCAGGGCTTTCTCGAACTCGGTGCGAAACTCCGGGTCCTGAGTCATTTTCTGAAACGCCTGACTCAGGATGCCGATCCGGTCACGCGGCGTGTTCGGGTGCAAACCCACCGCATACTGAAAAGCCTGCGGGATCACCGCCGCCTTCCACGCTTGCCAGCGAGGCCCCTGCTTTTTCTCTTTCGGCAGGACCTCGTCCAACGTGGGGACGTGCGGCAGCAGCTTCGAGCGGGCAAAGCTTTCATCAGGGTGGATGATCCCGGTCTGCCATAGCACCACCGCCGTTCCGCTCTTCACTCTCGGCTGGATATTCGCTTGATAGCCGTCCTGCGGATCCTCGAACAGATGAATCTCGCCTTTTTCGAATGCCAGCAGGAGATCCGACGATCCTTTGTAGCCGTTGACCCAAACGTGATCGGCGCCGAATAGTTCCAACGCCAGTTTCGGCCTCAAGCTTCTCAGGCTCGAAACGCCGGAACCGCCCACACGCAACTGCACGGAGGCTTTCGCGAGATCTTCCGCTTTCTTTAAACCGGTCGTGTTCGGGTTCAAAACCGTGAGCCAGCTGTCGGCCCCGAGCCAAATGATCGGCACCTGGCGGATATCGTACTTGACGTTTCCCGTATCGGTCAGAAACGTGTTCATGACGGTGCTCGACGGGAAGTGCAGCAAGGTCAGCCCGTCGGGCCGCGCCACGCTAAATACATGGTTCGCCGCCACGAGGCCCCCGGCGCCCACCTGGTTCTGAACGACAATCGAAGGATTACCCGGAATGTGTTTCGACAGATAGCGCGCGAAAAGACGCGCGCGCAGGTCAATGGTGCCGCCGGGCGCGAAACCGGCAACGATCGTAATGGTTCTCCCGGCATAGGGCTGTTCGGCGGCGGTCAGTTGCGCCGGCAGGGCTAAAAGCACGCCGATCCCGAGCACCGCGCCGAGCGTCGGCCGAAATGCGATACGCTCCATGGTTCGCCCTCCTGTTCTCAGCCGACCGCTTAAGACAAAACCGTCTGGCAGTCAATCCCGGAGCGCGGGGAG
>DATMBL010000305.1:0-7273 GCA_035559295.1 Candidatus Eiseniibacteriota bacterium | reverse complement strand
GCCGCGCAAGAACTTCTCCGCGAGCTCTGTGAGCCTCGGTGTTCAACTGTGCGCCACGAGGGCTAAGCGCTGAAATCTGGCGGCTGATCGCTGTTGCCCGTAGGGCCTGCCGTCCGCGGTCCCGCTGAAGGGGGCCCGCTTCACGTTGAGCCGCATTCGCGGCTGGCGGCAAGCTTATGAGCGCCGATCTGCGTGAGCGCATCGAGCAAAAACGCCACTGCAAAAGCTAACCGATCTGGCTCAACCGGGTGTCCTTTAGGTCATCGAGCTCCGAAGTCTCTGCCAGTGAGATTTCCAGTTGATCTCCGACTTCAGTGCGCGATTTTTTGATCGTGCCGCTGGGCAGCTCGAGTACGCTGTGGCCGCGCAGGTGCACGCCGCTGACGCGGTAAGGAAGCAGCCCAGAAATGATGCCGAGAACCTGATTGCTTTTGCTCAGAAAAACGACGTCGATGGGAAATTTCATGCCGATGGTGTGGATACCCTTGCTTGGCATGAGCCACAGCGCTTCCTCCGGTCCCAGGTGCTTTCGCTTGAGCAGACCGATAAGCCGCGTAACAAAGTTATCGGCCTTTCTAACCTTGGTGGCAAGCCAGGTTTTCTTGGTCAGGTTGATGACCGGCACGACGAACAGTCCTAGCCCAACGGGTTCGACAGCATCTCAATAATGCCCAGCCCCGGAGGGCCGAGCAGAATAATAAAGATCGCCGGCAAAATAAAAAACACCAGAGGAAAAATCAATTTGATGACCGTCTTGCGAGCGGCTTCCTCGGCGGCCTGACTGCGCTTGTCGCGCATCGTCTCGGCGTAGACCCGAAGCGACCGTGCGATGCTGCCGCCGAGCTCTTCGGTTTGAGTTAGGAACGTCACGAGGGCTTTAAACTCGTCGAGCCCCACCCGGTCCGCCATGCGCAAAAAGGCATCCTTGCGTGGTGCCCCCGCTTGCATTTCCTGCGTGGTGAGAACTAGCTCTTCGCCCAGCGCCAGGCCCTGGGCGTTTTGCTCCTTGCCGACCCGGTTCAATGCCGCATCCACGCCCATCCCGGCTTCCACGCAGACAACGATCAAATCCAGGGTGTCGGGCAAAGTCTCGCGCATCTGAAGCACGCGAGCTTTGGCCTTTCGAAAGACCGTAAGAAACGGAAGCATGTATCCGACGGCCGCCCCCGTGAAGCCGAGCAAAAGAAAGTCGAACATCGCCGCCTGCGACATCAGGGCAATCATCATCCCGCCGAAGCCAAAAGCGACGCAAAGAAAAATCCGCAGCCCCCAAAAAATTCTGAGCGCCCGATTTCCTCGGTAACCGGCCTGATGGAGACGGCGGCTCACGGCGGTAAATCGCTCGGGCAATTCCCGATCGCCGAAAAAAAAGTTGGCAATACGCTCCCAAAAGGTAGCCTCCTCGGTGTCATACAGACGGATGGCAACACGTTGCTGGGCCTGGACTCCGATGCTTTCAAGCCGTCTCTGTATAGCCTCCTCTGAAATCGGCGTCCGGGACGCGATGAAAAAGTAGGCGAGCCCCGAAACCAAGCCGAAGAATCCGATGGCGATCAGCAATTCCATAGAATCACCTAAATATGAATCTTGATCAGCTTGCGGAAGGTCAGGATACCGCAGATCTCCAAGACCAAAGCGGCGGCTAGCATTCCTCTGCCTACCGGCTGACTCATCATCTTGTTCATCAGTTCGGGCTCGCGAACAAACATAAAAACCGCCAGAAACGGCGGCACCGAGCAGACGGTCCATGCGCTGATCCGGTTCTGCGCCGTCAGACTCTTGATCAATCGTTCGATGCGGAAGCGATCCCGAATGATATCGGCGAGCTTGTTCAACAATTCCGCTAAACTGCCACCGACTTCCCGTTGCACCAGAAGCGCCGTGTTAAAAAGCCTAACCTCGGGCAGATTCATCCGCTCTTCGAACTTCTTTAACGCGTCGGCCAAAGGTAGTCCCAGGTTGACCTCCTCGATGAGAACCGAAAATTCCGTTCCGAGCGGATCGGGCATTTCCTTGGCGACAAATACCATCGACTGGGTCAGGCCCAAACCGGCCTGCAGACTCTGGCTGATCATGTCGAGCCCGTCGGGAAACTGCTCGAGAAACTGCCTCAGCCGCTTCCAGATGACAAAATGGAGATAAGCACACGGGCAGAACAAAGCTATCAGAGCAAAAGCAAGACAGAGCAGGATGGGTTGGCCTATCAGATTGGCGAGGAAGAAAGTGACCCCCGCGGCTCCGACCGAACAGAGGAGGAACATTCCCGGCGTCATGTCTACGTTGGCACGCTCGAGCATGAGGTCCACTCGATGCACGAGCGCGACACGTGACAAAAAGTCGTTTAGCCATGGAATCTCGCTGTAGATCGAGGTCTTGAGCAGGCTCTGGATCTCCGCCCTCGAAGCGTGTTCGAGCCTTCCGATCGAACTCAGTCGGCGCTTGATTCTCGCCTGCGGCGAATTCTGCACCGCCATCGGCAGCAAAAATAGGATGACGATCAGCGAAACCACCGAGAGAAAGGAAAATATGGCAATGACGAGTAAGCTCATAAAGACCTTCGCTTTGCTGGCGCCATCGAGACCGGCAGAAAGTGGGTGTTGGGAATCCTGAACCCGTAGCGCTCCAACCGGTCCATGAAAGAGGGCATCACGCCGGTAGCGACAAACTCGCCGATGACTCTGCCGTTTTCTACTCCCCGTTGCTCGAACCTGAAGATGGTTTGCGTTGTGATCGTGTTGCCTTCCATACCGGTGACTTCGGCAAATTCGACGACTTTCCTGCTGCCGTCGCTCAACCGGCTGAGCTGCAGGATCACGTCGATCGCCGAAGCGATCTGCTCGCGCAAGGCTCGTTCCGGCAGGTTAATCCCGGCCATCAACATCATCGTTTCAAGGCGCGAAAGCGCGTCGCGCGCGCTGTTTGCGTGGATCGTGCTGATCGAGCCGTCGTGGCCCGTGTTCATCGCCTGCATCATATCTAGCGCTTCGCCGCCGCGAACCTCGCCGACGACGATCCGGTCGGGGCGCATGCGCAGGGCGTTGCGCACCAAGTCGCGCGCGGTCACGGCTCCTTGGCCCTCGATGTTCGGCGGGCGGGTTTCAAGCCGCACTACATGCTCCTGCTGAAGCTTCAACTCGGCCGAGTCTTCGATCGTGACGATGCGCTCGTTTTCCGGGATGTAGTTGGACAGGCAGTTGAGCAGCGTGGTTTTGCCGGCGCCCGTACCGCCGGAGACGATCATGTTGAGCCGCGACTTGACGCAGGCGGCTGCCACTTCCGCCATCTGCGGCGGAATCGAGTTGAATTGGATCAAGTCGTTGATCGTCAGCCGCTCGGCACCGAAACGGCGGATGGAAAGCACCGGACCGTCCAGAGCGAGCGGCGGGATGATCGCGTTGACGCGGGAGCCGTCGGCCAAACGAGCGTCCACCATCGGAGAGCTTTCATCGACGCGCCGGCCCACGCGCGTGACGATCCGTTCGATGATCTGCATCAAATGGGCGTCGTCGCGAAAGCGGACATCGGTTTTTTCGAGCTTGCCGTAACGCTCAACGTAAATCTGATTGTACGAATTGACCAAAATATCGGAAATCTCGGGATCCTTCATCAACGTTTCCAGCGGGCCCAGCCCGAACACCTCGTGCTGCACCTCCATCACGACGCGGTCGCGATCGGCCCGGCTGAGCGGGATGGCTTCCGCCATCACCAGGTCTTCGAGGATGCGGCGGATCTCCACCCGCACTCGCTCCATCTCCAAATTGGACAGCTTGGAAAGATCCAACGTGTCGATGAGCTTTCGATGGATGCGCAGCCGCGAGTCCTGCAAAATGATATCGGGGCTGGTAGTTTGGAGGGACCGGAATGCCGAACGCGGTCCCTCGCCGCTATTTCGATCCATATCCCAGCGGTCCTTGTCGGAGTCTAATGAAGGATTTCTCATTTGTTCCTGCCTCTTAAGACTTGACTAGCCCGCGCACCGGTGGCAAAAATCGGCTGATAAAACTCGACCGTTTGTCTTCCTCAAACTCGGCCCGAGACGCCCCCGAAAACAGGAAGGTATCAAGCACCGCCTCGGTGAGCCCTTGGTAGCTTTTGGCGATATCCGACCTGGGGTCGCATTCCTGCAAAGATAGACCCTGATTAACGGCCGCGATCGCCACCGGGTAGTTGTTCGGCAACGTCCAAAAGACTTTAACCCCCAGCGCTTTTTCCACCGACTCCAACGTCATCAGTTTGCTCTTCACATAACGATTCAAAATCAGCCGGATCTTTTTATCGTAGATGCCCATTCTTTCGAAAAGCTCCAGGGCGCGGTGGGCGCTCTTGAGCGAAGGGACGTCCATTTCCGTGATGAACAGGATCAGATTGGCTTTGTCGAGAACCAGCGCAAGCATGTCGTCAAATTCCTTCGGCGTGTCAACCACGACAAAATCGAAAGATTGCGCCAAGACGTCGAGAATCTCGTCGATATCCGCGGGCGTAATCCGCCTGGCGTCCTCGGCATAGAACGGCTCCGCGAGCACGCGAATGCCGGAAGCGTGCTTGACCAGCGAGCCGTCAAGAAAAAGTGGATCAATTCTTTTCAGGTTCTTAACCAGATCAAGTATCGTGTAAGACGCGTCGATGTTGAGAAAGCTCGTAACCGACCCGAACTGCAAAACCAGATCGACAAGACAGACCGACTTCTTGTGGGCCACCAGACAAGCCGCTAGGTTGGTGGCCGCCGTGGTGGAGCCGACGCCTCCTTTGTTCGAAGAAATGGCGATGATATGACCGCGCTCGGGCCCTTTGCCCGCATGGACGTCGATCTTTTTGCGGATCCCGTCTAATGACTTGAGCACCTCGGCCCAGTTGAACGGCTGGGTAATAAATTCCTCCGCACCCGAGCGCATCGCCCTTAGAATCGTATCGGGGGTGCCGGTCGGCGACGTCATCACCAGCCGGATGTGAGCAAGACGCAATTTGATCTGTTCGGCGACGCTAAAGGCGCGCTCCGGATCGCGATTGATGTCGATCACGGCCACGACGGGACCGCTTCGACCTTTGAGCACTTCGAAAGCCTCGCTGTAGCCGTACACGCGCGGCTCAACCGCAACCGAAGGCTCCTTCTCGAGCTGCTGTTTCAGAGATGCGAGCGCGAGACTATCTTCGCCGATCAGGCAAACAGGCAATTTCATTTTTGTTGTCTCGACGATGGCGTAAATCGCTTTCTTTTCAGTCGTTAATCGCGGCCCCGAGCTAGTCACGGGATCGACGCGCCTGGCGGCTGGGGTCTTCTTTCCTCGGAGCCGCCGGGCACTGGAACCTGTCGAATGTCGGGGTCGTCATACTTTTCAATCGACGGCAACTGCGGCTTCTCGCCTGGCTTGAAAGTGCGCACGATCCTCGGTGTGATCACGAATAGAAGTTCTGATTCTCTATTAGCAAATTTCGTGCTTCTGAAGAGCGTCCCTAAGATCGGAATGTCGCCTAGGATAGGAAACTTGTTCAGGTCCTTGGTAATCCGTCGATCCAGTAGTCCACCGATGATGAGGCTATCCCCTTGCTCCATTTCCACCTGGGTAAGGCTGCGCTTGGTGGTTATCGCCGGGATCCCTGCGACTACGAGACTCGAGCTCGGCTCGCTCACTTCAGGGAGAACCTTAAGATCAATTCGGTTAGACCAAGTAATGGTCGGCACAAAATTAAGCCGGACGCCGAATTCTTTAAACTCGACAGTCGAGTTATTAGCCGTAACCTGAGGAATGGGAATCTCACCGCCGGATAAGAAACCGCCCGCGCGGCCGTTCTTAATGACCAGGCGCGGCTGCGCAAGGATTTCGCTCACATCTTTGTTTTGAAGCATTCTATATAAGGTAGCTAATGCGTAGGAGCCATTGACGTAGCGAAAAATGCCGGAAGTAGCAGGCAGGTTAAATTGCAGCGGCGACGTCGCGCCAACTGCGCTTCCCGGCTGAATTAGGCCGAAAGCCTGGCTCCCAATGAACGTATTGCTTGTGAAATTCTTTCCGCTCTGAAGGATATCAAATCCGATTTCCCGAAGTTTGCTGTAGGCAACCTCGGCCACAATAACGTCAAGTTCGATCTGGCGAACTTCCCGAATCACCAGCAGGTCCACTATTCCCTCGGTTTTCCGGTCAATAAAGCGGTTCACCGACGTCATATCCGGGGAATCCTCAAAGGCGAGTTGGCCGCCGCCGCTAAAGCCTGACCCAATGTTTGGCTTAAAACGGGTCGGATTCACGGTGACGGTAGTGGCCGTGCCCGTGACAGCTGCCGGGGGCTTGGGCGGAAGATAAGTCGTGGCAACCTCGAGCACCCTGTCGTACACGGTTTCGTTTGATACCTCGCCTTTTAGAACAATGGCTGGCCCCGAGGTCGAAATCTCGATCTTTTCATTGGGGAAAAGCGAGCGGAGTTGCGCACGCAACGCACCGACATCTGGCTCCACCAGCAAATCATAATTGGAAACCTCGCCTTTTTCATCGAATATGATAAGCGAGGTGGTGCCGACGTTCTTGCCGTTAATCAGCAATTGGCTTGGCGCAACGACCAGCACGTCCGCGACCTGTGGCTGGGATACCGAAACGCGCTTGGCCCGCTCCGCGAGCCGAAACACCATTGATTTGTTGACTGTCACCGTAATTGTCGGTGTTGTTTGCTGCGCTCCAGTCGGAAAACTCGACAGCGCAAGGAAAAACAGCAGCGGAAAAACAATTTTATTTAGCCGCCCCCAGACTAAACAAAAATTATTCATGAACCCGTCCCCCTCCCGGTTAAAATTCCACCACGTTTCGATTACTTCCGTGAATCACCTCGACCCGATACTTGTCTGGGACAGGCGGAGCCGCCAACCCGGCCTTGCGGGGTGCGGCAGCCAGAGCCAAGAGATCGCGCTTGTTGCTCCCGATGGTTGAGACCGGTGCATCATCACCCAAGCCCCGCAGCGCCAAGACAATCTGTCCTTCCTGGGACGCCAGGGATAGCTTTTCGGCCTCTTCGGGAGTCACCTCGAGTGTGATTGAGCGTGCGAGCTGCGGTTTGCCGTCCTTCTGCTCAGTGCTCTGCGCCACAGAAAGAACGCGTTTATTCTGTAAAACAATTTTTGAAACCTTGTTGTTCTGGTCCCCACCCGCGGGAGTCGTCGTAAGAATCACGTCAACCCGGTCATCCGGAACAATAAAACCGCTGACGCCGATGATTTCGTCTACTCGGACCGCCATGGCGCGTCTCCCGGGTTCAAGACGCACCGTAAGCCCCGCTCCCTCTCCTG